>CAYSAG010000090.1:0-11181 GCA_964428935.1 uncultured Planctomycetaceae bacterium
GCATGTTTGTGGGCCGCTCACTGGTTTTCGACGGTCTTCACAACCGCCGCGTGGTGTCGAAGGCCGACGGTCTCGTGCTGAACACCTGGCTGCCCAAACTGAACGACCTCCGGCAGACGCCGCAAGTGCTGGGGACCGAAGGGCCAATCGACCCTGAACTGTGGGTCGTTCGGTTCGACACACTGGACGGCCGGGTGCTGGGAGTTCTCGTGAACTTCACGTGCCATCCCTGTCTGCACGATCGCCGCGGACGGAAATGGTCCGCGGACTTTCCTGGGGTGATCGCTGAGCGGATCAAGCAGGCGTACGGGGAACAGGCAAGGTGCGTGTTCACTCAGGGCGCGGCCGGCAACATCAACCCGAACGTGCAGTTTGTTCCCAACTGGCGTCAGAAAGCGATGGTCTTTGCCAACGCCGCGGTCGCGGCCGCCAAGCGTGCGACGCCGGTCGAGGGGTCCATCGACGTCGACTGCGTGCGGCAAGACGTCGAGGTACCGTGGCGCGACCCGAAGGCCGAGCAGCCCGAGGCCATCGCTCGTCTGGGCTGGCGACGCAAGGTGGGCGGCGCTGCGCCCGAGCACCGTCCGGTACCCGTCAGCGCTGCCCGAATTGGCCCGCTGGCCATTGCGACGAACGCGGGCGAGCTGTTCGTGGAGTGGGGCATCTCGATCAAGAAACGCTCGCCCTTTCCCCACACCATTGTGTGCGAGCTGACCAACGGGTGGATCGGCTACGAACCAACGGCGCAAGCCTTTGCGCACGAAGGCTACGAGGCGCTGGCGGGGGTGAACTTTGTGCCGCTCGAAGGGGTGCAGAAGCTTGTCGACACGGCCGTGGAGTTGTTGCACCAGTTGTGGGAAAAACGCAAGTCCGTGCGGTGAAGGAGGCGGGGGAGGAGCTGCTTCGGGTGGCGAGGCGGTCGCGACGGGTGACGAAGCTGCCAGCGCCTCCTCAGGTGCAGGAAGCGTTGCGACGAGGGCTCAAGAACCGCTCGCGGCGCAGGGACGACAACGGCGGCCGCACGCACGGGCGTTGAGCGAACTTCGGCCGCAGCAAGGGCTGCGCTTCCGAGTGTGAGCACCTGAGCGTCCACAAAGCTCGTCGGCAGAGCAAACCACGTCAAGAAACGACCGGCGAAAGAAACGACCGACGCGCAAAAAAAGAAGTCCTTGCCGCTGCAAGGGTTTGTGAACGATTGCGGTCGCGTGAGTGCCGCATTGCAAAGAGGCGCCGGCGGGATTCGAACCCGCGAATCGCGGATTTGCAATCCGCTGCCTTAGGCCACTTGGCTACGGCGCCGCAAATTGTTGGCTGTTTCCTTCGGCGCTTGTTCTTCGTTCGCCGCTGTGCGCGAAGGCCGTGTCGGCTGTCTACCACGAGCAGCAGGCTCGGCACCGCCCGGTCAAACCGGCGGTTTCCGGCTGACTTGTCTGCTCGCCACGCCCACCGCGGCTCAACGTCGAATCCTACTGGTGGTCATTGAGTCGGTCAAGCGTGTCGGATTTGCGGTTTGAACCCGTGTCGGATTTGCGGTTTGAACCCGTGTCGGATTTGCGGTTTGAACCTGTGACGCAGTATCGGCAAAGTTGGCGGTCGAACTTTGGCGGGAACGAGCTGGAATTGGTGAGCGTGTTCGACGACGCCGAGCGCCCGAAGGCTTCCGCGGCCGGGCCCTGAGCGTTCTCCGTCGTGTCCGCTCGGACCCGCACCGTCCACTGGGACCTGTGCTGCCCGACGCCACGCCGCCCGCCAAGACCTGCGTCGCGCCAAGGCCGACGTCCCCCAGGCAGGTCAACCCTGCCCGGCCAAGCTCCCCGACACGGGGCCACACCCCCCGGCGCACTCAGCCGGTAAACGCCTTCCACGCAACGCCCGTCCTGTGGGAAACGTGCTGGCCGTGGCCAAGCCGTCCGCCGCAACGCGCGCGGCGCCGGCGGCCGCTCACCGTCTCGGTCCGGGACGGCCCGTCGCTCGCAGCGACTCAATCAGCGCTCGAATTCGTTTGCCCTCGTAGCCGGTCCAGGTCCACGCCGGCCACAGCGGCGAGTCCTGCTGCACGTCGCGGTGTTTGGCCTTCAGTTTCTCGGCCAGCTCGTGCAGCCGCTCCGGCAACTGGCTGGCCAGGTCTTTCAACTCTTGCGGGTCTGCCTTCAGGTCGAACAAGCGAAAGTCGGTCAGTCGAGCGGACTTGAGCCGAGCCAGCTCCCCGGGCACCAAGTCCGGCCGACGGGAGAACGGTTCGGTGTCCAACCGCGCGGTCACTTTCCACCTTCCGACTCGCATGGCTACTTGAGGCCCGTCCGTGGCGTAGGCAAACTGCCAGTACAGCGGCGTCGGGCGAGCCAGCGGACGACCTTGCAACGCGGGCAGAAAGCTGGTTCCGTCCAGCGTGCGGTCCGCGGGCAGTGGAACGGACGCCGCTTCGCAAATGGTCGGCAGCAGGTCCACGCCGCAGACGGGCTCGTCGACCACGCGGCCGGGACGGACGTGTCCGGGCCAGCGCAACAGTCCGGGCACTCGAATGCCGCCCTCGTACAGCTGGCCTTTCTTGCCGCGGAGCGGCCCGGCCGAGCCGTACGGGTGCCACCTCGTCACCGCCGGGCCGTTGTCGCTGGTGAAAAAGACGAACGTCGTGTCAGACAGACCCAGCTCGTCGAGCAGCCGCATCAGTCGGCCGAACGCGTCGTCCATTTGAGTGACGTTGCCGTGGTGAGCGGCGTAGCGAGAGACTTGCGGGTCGAACGGGCTGGGCCCGCCTCGGTCGGGGTAGAGTTGGGTGAAGCGGTGGTCGGTGGCAATGGGCTCGTGCGGCTCGTGAAAACACACCAGCAAGAAAAACGGACGCTCCGGCCGACGCACCTGCCTCAGCCAGCGTTCGGCTTCGTCGACGACTAGTTGAGCCGAAAAGCCCCGAAGCGGACCGACCGGCTTGCCGTTGCGAACGAAGTTGTCCGGGTTCCGGTGGCAGGGCAGGGCGTTGTTCTGTGTGGCGAACCAGTAGTCGAAACCGTGGTCCGAAGGCTGAGGCTGGTCGGTTCTTTCCAGGCCACCGTTCAAGTGCCACTTGCCGACCAAGCAGGTTTGGTAGCCGGCCCGTTTGAGCAACGTGGCCACGGTGACTTCCGACCGGCGCAGGTGGACCGGTGAGCCGAACGGAATCCACGTGTAAATTCCCAGGCGGTAGGGCGTGCGGCCGGTCAGCAGACCCGCTCGCGACGGCGAACAGTTGGCGGCCGCCGCGTAGCAGCGGGTGAAACGGACGCCTTGCCGAGCGAAGCGGTCCAGGTGAGGCGTGAGGACTTCGCGGCTGCCGTAGCAGCCCAGGTCTCCGTAGCCCAGGTCGTCGGCCAGGACGACGACAAAGTTGGGACGACTAGCTTGCGTGGACCGAGTCGCTGCTTTCGGCTCGGCGCCCCGGCCTTGCACCGCCCGTCCGCCGGACAGTCCCGCACCAACCAGACACACCCAAGCCGCAAGAAACAACCGACGCCGAACAGCCACGAGGGTTTCTCCTTTCTCTGTGCGGTCGACGCTTCGTCGCGCACGGGCTGCTTCGCTGGCCGTCCCGTCTTGGTCGCCGCGCTAGCGCCGACCGTTCCGCCAGCGTTGGTAGTGGAGCGTCCCGCGGGCGGCGGCCGAGCCGGGCCAGTCGCCGTGGCCGCGAGGCCACCGGCCGGCGTTCTGGTCGAACGCCTGGTTGGCGAAGAACGTCAACTGGTCGGCCGAAGTCCACTCACCTTCCCACGGCTCTTCCCAGTACAGCGGAATGCCCAGCAACCGCTTCGCCAGCTGCACCAACTGCAGGGCGACGAACAGAACGGCGACCATGAACAAGCCGACCAAAACCAACAGCACTCCCAGCCCGAACATTCGTTCGACGGCGGGCCAAATCCACTGGAAGCCCAACACGGTCAGCAAGGCGGCCAGGCTGAGGTACGGACCGTAGGGAACCTCGCGGTCTCGCGTGAAGACCCACGTCACGGCCACCACAATCAGAGCGCACAACGGAGCGAGGAAGAAGACGACCACGGTCGGCTGCCAGCCGAGGAAGCTGCCAATCATGGCCATGAGCGTCACGTCGCCAAAGCCCATGGCTTCTTGACGCAGGACCAGCTCGCCAATGATTCGGACGGTCCAAATGAGCCCTCCGCCGACGACCAACCCGGCCAGGCTGACAGCCAGCCCGTGCCAATGTGGGTGCTGACGGACCCAGTCGGGGACCTCGGGACCGTAAGTCAGGCCTTGCAACCACTGCGGCAGCACCGGTCGGAAGGCCTCCAGAATGACCGGGTCTTGAAACCAGACCGGCACCAGCCAGACGTGGCCCAGCGCCCACCCGCCCACAAGGCCCAGCAGCATGCCCGGCACGGTGACACTGTCGGGAATGATTCGCAGGTCGAAATCAATGAAGGTGGCCACAATGAGCAGCTCGAACAGGACCATGTGGTAAGCGTAGCGCCAGTTGGCAATGGCGGTGGCCGAGGCGAACCACGAGCCGGGCTGGGCGTGCGGTCCCACGGCCGCGTACACGCAGCTTTGGTCCAGGCTCGCGTAAAAGCCGCCCGGCACCTCCAGCCAGTAAACGACGACAAACAACAGCGCGTTGAACAGCTCGACCGCCGGGTAGCGGAACGAAATTTTTCCGCGGCAGAAACGACAACGTCCGCCGACCAGAAACCAACCCAGAATGGGAATGTTGTCTCGACGCCAAATTCGCTGGCCGCAACGCGGGCAGTACGACGGCGGGCTCCACAGACCCACCAGCGAAGGCCAAAGACGCTCGTGCTGCGGCAGCCGGTAAATGCACACATTCAAGAAACTGCCCAGCACCGCACCGTAGGCGAACAGAAACACCAACACAATCCACATTGGCCAGCCGAACGGTGTCACGGCTTGGAACCCTCCCGGAAGGCTTGGTGTTGCAGCGCGTTTGCCAGTTCAAGCGGCTTTTGCCAGTTCGAGCAGCTCGACCGGCCGCAGCAACCGGCCGACGTCGACTCGCCAGCCCGAGCGGTCCGCTGGGGGGCGGCACCGTCGGTTCAGACCGACGCGGCGGCTCGCCGGAGCGGCTCGACCGGCACGTCGCGCCCGGTCAGTCGGCGGAACATTTCGACCACGCGGTGGACCGCGGCGTCGGCGGCCAAGAGCGTGCGGCAGCCGCGCTCGCGAGCCCGCTGAGTCAGCAGCGTGCTGGCCGGTCGGGCGACCGTTTCGACCACTGTCGCTTCCGGACGCAAGCACTCGGCTCGCAACGGACACTCCTCCGTGTGCGGCTCGGCTCCCATGTCCGTGCAGTGAACAAAAACGTCCGGCTCGACCAGCTCGCGGTCCTCCCACGGCACGAACCGAGCCGCGGTCTGCTCGGCCAACTGTTGGCCCTGGTCGGCTTGAGGAGCCGCCACGGTCAGTTCGGCACCGGCTTGCGACGCCGCAGCGGCAAAGGCCCGAGCTGGCGGTTGCGTCCCCAGCAGCAAGACCCGTTTTCCCTGGAGCGGCTGTTCCAAGCTGGGGTCCACGCCGGCAGCCTGGCACAGCGTCTGGCGAGCCGCGGCCACTTCCACGTTGGCCGCCACCCAGCCGTCCGCTCGACGACACAACACGTTGGCTCCGCCCAACTCGACGGCCGACGGCTCCTGCTGGCTCGCCACGCTCAACACGGCCGCCTGCAACGGGTCCAGCACCGCGTAGCCTTCGACCGGAAACCATTCGAACTCCGCCAGTGTCTCCTTCAGTTCGGCCGGTGGAACCGGAAACGGCACGAACACGGCGTCCAGTCCCGTTTCGGCGGCGGCGTGGTTGAGCAAACGCACCTCGAAGCTGTCGGCCGCTCGGTCGCCCAGCACCCCGAAAACGGTCGTGTCGCGGTTGATTTGGTCGAACCGGTACACGTCGCGCATTTCTTGGAAGGTGAGCTGGCCGGGTGCGACGGCCCGGGTCTTGTGGAACGTGGCGTAGGTGAACGGAGCGCCGTACTTGCCGCACAGAATTCGGCTGGCCACGCCCAGTTCCCCCATGCAAAAGCCGACGGTCGGCACTTTGGCCGAAGCCACCAGTTTGAGCACGCGGACCACGTCGCGCGGAGACCGGGCGGTGGTGACCAGCTTCACCACGTCGGGGTCGCACTGGCAGAGCCGCTGGTGGATTTGTTCGAGGTCGTCGGGCGTCCGTTCGAAGTCGTGGTGACTGACAATCCGCTTGGTCTGGCCGTAGCGAGGAATTTTCGTGGCGACGTCTTCTTCCAAGTCGACGTACTCCACTCCGTCGACAATGGCCGCTCGCAGCAACGTCTGCCGCTGCTCCTCCGTTCCACGCCACCGCCCGCCGTCCTGAGGCCGTCGGCAGGTAATGACCACCGGTGTCGGCCGGTCGGTAATGAGGCGAGCCAGGTTGGGCAGTCGGGCCAGCCGGTCCAGACGCAGCTCGATCAGCTCGGCCCCTTGCTCCGCCAACGCCTTGTGCTCGGCAATCATCATTTTGTGTCGAGACCGACCAATGCTGACGCAAATCATTGTCGGCTTCCTCGTTCGCTTGGCTTGCCTTTCTCGGCGAGGTTCACGCCTCGACGCACACGCCCTGACGACGGGCAGGTCCCGCTTCGGGTTCGGCCACCCGTCGCGGCCCTGGCCACCGGCGGCGTCGCCAATTGGGACGGCCACGACGGAGCGTGGCCCTCCGGTGTGGCGGGACGCGGTCCTGCACGTCCCGCGTCACTCTTCACGCGTCCGCGTCCCCAACCCCGAATTCCGAACCCCGAACCCCGAATTCCGGCCTAGCGCGGCCACGACGGAGCGTGGCCCTCCGGCACGCCGAAACGCATTCTGACGCGTCCCCGTCGGAGGGACGCGGTCCCTCGCGTCCGCGTCCCGAATCCCGAATCCCGAATCCCGAGTTCCGAGTTCCGAGCCGACTGCGGCCACGACGGAGCGCGGCCCTCCGCTCGGGGCCGTTCTACCCCAACCGTCCGAACTGCCGGTCCAGCTCGGCCTGGCTCAGCAGCAACGCGGTCGGCCGGCCGTGTGGACAGTGGTGCGAGTTCTCGACCAGGTGCCGTTGAGCCAACAGTTGCCGAATCTCTTCGTCCGACAACCGTTGGCCGGCTTTAATGGCCGCTTTGCAGGCCATGCTGTGCAGCAGCTCGTCCAGCAAGTCCTGGCGCGTGGGCGCCGGACCGCCTCCGGCCAGTCGGTCCGCGACGTCTCGCAAAACCTCCTCCAAATTAGCTTTCTGCAGAATGGTGGGGTAGCGACGCAGCAGCACCGTGTTGGTGCCGAACTCTTCAATTTCGAACCCGAGCTCGTCCAACAGCTCGGCGTTGGCCAGCAGGGCGGCGGCTTCAGCGGGCGAGAGCTCGACGGCCCGAGGCACCAGCAGCCGCTGCGACTCCAACCGGCCCGACAACACGCGCTGCTTCAACTGCTCGTACAACACCCGCTCGTGCAGTGCGTGCTGGTCAATGACCACGACCCCTTCGTTCGTCTCCAGCAGAATGTACCGGTCCAGCACCTGCATGGCCCGCACCGGCGGCTCCGACCACGAAGCGGCCGGGCCTGCAGCGTCGCGTTCTGCCGGCGGGGCGGCCGGTCCGGTGTCGGTTTGGTCCGGGCTGGTTTCGACGTGGGCGGTGTGCGAGTCGACCGGCGAGCTGCTTTCCTCAACCGGTTCGGACGGACCGACCGTTCCCCCTGCTGCGGGCTGTGGCGCGGCGCGGTCCAGCGGCTCGGCGGGCGGCTGGTCGGTGCGGTCCGGCCGTTGCGTTGCCTCTTCGGCACTCGCCGGCGTCGGCCTGGCGCGGGTCGGACTGGCGGTGCCTTTCGCGGAGACCGGAGCACCCACCGGCGCGGCTCCGTGCGCACGCAGCTCGCCCGTCCCACGCGACGGGCCGGGCCAGCGGTCGAACCGCAGACGAGCCTCCACGGCCGAACCCGCTGCCGTGGGCGCACCGCTCGTTCCGCCAGCGGCCGGCAAACGCAGCTCGGGCCTCAGGTCCAAGCTCAAGAACTTCGACCGCAACATGGACAGCAACTGCCGGTAGACGGCCTGTCCTTCGCGAAACCGCACCTCGGCCTTGGTCGGGTGCACGTTCACGTCGACCAGCTCCGGCGGCATTTCAATGAACAGAAAGGCCACCGGCTGTCGGCCGACCATGAGCAGCCCTCGGTAGGCTTCGGTCAACGCGTGCTGCAGCGAGCGGTCTTGAATCCAGCGGCCGTTCAAGAAGAAGTACTGGTTCTTGCGCGAGGCTTTCGTGACGGTGGGGTGTCCCACGTAGCCCCACATGCGAACCGGCCCGGACTCCGACTCGACCCAAATCAACTGCTCGGCCAGCTGCCGGCCGAAGAAAAGCTCCAGACGGTCCAGCAGACGGTCGGCCGGTGGCAACTCGTAAACCGTCTTCTCGTTGTGCTTTAGCACCAAGTGCAGCCGCGGGTGGGAGAGCGCGACGCGCGTGAACTGCTCGGCCACGTGACCGAACTCCGTGGCCGTGGTTCGCAAGAACTTTCGTCGGACGGGTGTGTTGGCAAACAGTTGGCGGACCTCGACCAGCGTCCCCCGCGGAGCTCCGCACGGCTGCAACGGACCGACCCGGCCGAACTCGACCCGCAACTCGTACCCCGTGTCGTGTCCTTCCGCTCGGCTGCGCAGCCGGAACCGACTGACTTGAGCAATCGACGCCAAGGCTTCGCCGCGGAAGCCCATTGTTTGCACACGGAACAGGTCGTCGGCCGAACGAATTTTGCTGGTGGCGTGCGGAGCGACAGCCAGCGGTAAGTCTTCCGGCAAAATGCCCTCGCCGTTGTCCACGACGCGAATCAGTTCAATGCCGCCTTGAGCCACTTCGACTTCGATTCGAGTGGCCAGGGCGTCGACGCTGTTTTCCAGCAGCTCTTTGACCACGTTCGCCGGCCGCTCCACCACCTCGCCGGCGGCGATTTTGTTCACGACTTCCGCGTCCAGCTGCTGGATTCGTCCCATGCGTTCGGTCGAAGCAAATTGTGGCCGGTTCGAAAACCCGCTCTGCGGCGAAAGGGAAACCCTTGGGGCCGCGGAAAAACGACCCAGCCCCGACGGTCGGCTCGTTCCTCGTCCGCCCTGCGCACTGACGTGTTGCAGCGCCGTCTGGCTGACGCGGCCGGCTTGCTGCGCCACTGCCTGCGGCTTGCTGCGCCACTGTCCGTTGACCTGTTGTCCCACCAGCCCGTTCGGTCGACGGCCATCTTACCGAACGCCGGCCGCTCCGCAACCGGCCAGTCACCGGGTCCAATCAATTTGCCCGTACAGTTGCAGGAGCTTCCGGCCCCGTTGGGGGTTGAGCTGCAAGACGTGGGCGATTCGGCCGCGCAGGTGAGCGGCGAAGTCGGGCACGCCGTTGCGGTTTTGGCTGCTGGGGCCGTGCCGGACGCAGTTGGTCAGAATGGCCTTCAGCCGGTCGAATTCCGAGCGGCTGACGTTCGGCTTCTGGTTGACCACCACTCCAGTCACCACCTGACGCTGGTTGTTGCGCAGCACTTTTCGTTTGCTGGGGTGAACTCGGAACCGTTCTGAGCGAACGATTTGAGTGACGAGCGGAATGAAGACGGGTAGGGCTCGAATCAGGTTGCGCGAACCCGAGAAGGTCAGGTCGTCGGCGTAGCGGGTGTACGTGACGCCGAACTTGCGGGCCAGGCCGTTCAAACGCACGTCCAAGCTGTAGGCAGACAGGTTGGCCAGGGCAGGGGAGGTGGGAGCTCCTTGAGGCAGGTGTCGGCGCAGGTAGGGGGCGAGCGTGTCGGGGCGGCCGTCGGGAGCGGCCAGGCTCCAGGGAGCCACGGTTGTCGTCAGCCGGGCCAGCCAAATCGCTGCCTCCCGGCTGTAGCCGACTCGGTGAAAAATGCTGACCACGCGTGAAAACGACACGGTGGCGTAAAAGTTCTCCAAGTCGAACTTCAAGACGACGCGACGTCCGACGTGCGCCTGAGCATTGGACAGAATGGACCGTCCGGGCACGAACCCGTGAGCGGCTGGGTGAGGCGGAATGAGCGAAAGGATTTCCTCGTAGATTCGGGTCTGGACGGACTTGAGAATCGGCTTGGGAGCTTCGATGAGTCGCCAGCCGCCGGAGCGTTTTTCGACCCAACGGCAGAAGTAGTGGGCGTCGCGTTCCGTTTCGGGACGGTCCGGCTCGGCCCCGCGGCGTGTCAGCCACGCCAAGCGACCAATGGGCATTTGCAACCACTCGGCCAATTGCTCGGGCGTGTAAAACTCGGGCAGCCCCAGCTCTCGCAACTGTGCCGGGTCGCCGTCGCGGCTCAAGTCCCAGTGGCTGCCGTAGTGTCCGCCGGGCAGAGCGAAACGGTACGGCCGCTCCGACACCTCGCACGACCGGCAACGCTCGTCCGGCAAACCGCTGCGGTAGCGAAGCGGTGTGAGCCGAACCGGGCGGCGACGCCGTCTTGGAACGACCTTCCTCTTCGGCGCTGCCGGCCGTCTTTCGCGACGGCCAAACAACAGTCGACGCAAGAAGTCAAACAGACCCATGGAGTGTCCGCTTCCTGATTTGATTGGCGGCCAGACCGACGTCGGCTTCCGCCCCGGCTGCCCCGCCTCAGTTGCCCGGCCGGCAAACGCGGCCCGACAGTCAAACGGCCCGCCAGTCCAAAACGTTCTGTCGGGTGGGAAGGTCTGCTGCGTGGCAGGGACCGCAGTGGCCCCAAAGGGCCGGTCTGTCTGGGTTTGGTGTCGCTGGAGCCGTCTGCGGCGCCGTTCCCGTCGACCGCTAAAAAGGCTAGCAAAAAAGCGTGGCCTTCGGGTCGCACAACCGATCCTGTTGCGAGCGGTAGCAACGTGACACCTCACGTTGCTGTCGCTCATCGACGCTAAGGGGACAATGCTTCGGCCGCGGGGTAACCCCGCAACGTCCGCAGACGCCGTCAGGCCGTTCTGCGAACTGACTTGTGCGACCCTGAAGCCACGCACACAGCATTTTCGCCGGTCCACCAATCGATTGCAAACCGTTCGAGCAGAAAATTGTCGGTCCGTTTTTCCGGCCGCGTCCGGGAGCGTCGACCTTGCCCGACGCCGCCTCTGCCTCCACGCCACAAACGCCCACACCCCCTGAGCTTCTGAGAACCAAGCCAGACGCAACAAGCCCCAAGCACCAACAACCAAACCGCAAGCACCAACAACGAAGCACCAAGCACCAAG
>CAYSAG010000090.1:11281-16773 GCA_964428935.1 uncultured Planctomycetaceae bacterium
ACCAAGCACCAAGAACCACGAACCTGCCGCCGACACGTTGTCAAAGCGTGAACGGTCGGCTAGATTGCCCGCGTTCCATTCACTTTGCTCCTGTGCCGTTGTTTCCGGGCGTTCGACGGCTCAGGCGAACCGCTCCAAACGTCGGCGGTTCGAGCCGCGGCCGAGACACAAGCGGAAGACAGAGCATGTTCGGACAGATTCCAGCGACACCTTGGGACCTGCGGTTTCGCCTGTTTGGAATTCCGGTCCGGGTTCACCCGGTCTTTTGGTTGACGTCGGCTTTTTTGGCGTGGCAGCCGGGGCGACTGGACGTGGTGCTGGTCCGAGTGCTGGCCATTTTTGTCGGCGTGCTCGTGCACGAGCTCGGACACGCCCTGGTCACTCGAAGCTTCGGCTGGTACCCGGAAATCGTGTTGTACGTGCTGGGCGGCTACACCACGGCCACTCGCCACACGACCTGGAAGAACGTGGCGGTGTCGGCGGCTGGCCCCGCGGCGGGGTTTGTCTTGTACGCGGCCATTCGACTGGGCGTTCCGCCGCTGCTTCAGTCGGGCTGGCGTCCCGGCGTGCTGATGCTGGAATTCCTCGAGTTTTCCTTGTTCATCAATTTGATTTGGAACGTCATGAACCTGTTGCCGGTCCTGCCGCTGGACGGTGGCCACATCTGTCGCGACTTGCTGCAGTGGCTGTCTCCGCGGCGAGCCGACGAGAACGCGCTGAAGGTTTCGGTTTTGGTCTCGGGCGCGGTGGCCGTGTGGGCGCTGTTGAGCTGGCAGCAGCACCGGCCCGTGTTGGGGCTGGACCCGTTGTTTCTGGGAGTCATGTTCGGGTACTTGTGCTACCAAAGCTTTCTCGCGTACCAAGCTCACACGCGAGGGTACTGGTAGTCGACGGGTGTCGCGAGCGTTCGGCTCGGCCAGCTTCCACGCCGGTCCAACCGTCCGGCCTCCTTTCAAAGTGTGAGCCGGCTCGCGCGGGACCCGCCGTGCGTTTGGAACCGTCTGACCTGCCTCGACGGCCGAAGAACAGGGCTGCTGCCGGCGGGCCTACTGGTTCGGGTGGTGCCGTGTCGGTCTGCGTGTTCGTTTCCGAGTTCGTTTGCGGTGGAGCCTGGGACGGGCCGCTGGACCGGTCGCTGGCCCGCGAAGGCCAAGCCATGCTGCTGGCGGTGGTCGAGGACTTGCTCGGGCTTCCCGGGGTTCAGGTCGAGACGACTTGGGACCGCCGGCTCGGCCCGTTCCCGCTCTCCCCGCGCCGACTCACCCCGACGCCAGCCGCTCGAACGGACCCACCGGCCGACCGGCTCCGGGTTTTCGACGTCTCCACGCCGGCCGAGGAAGAGCGCTTGTTCGAGCAGCGGTGCCGGTCGGCCGACGCGGTCCTGGTGGTCGCTCCCGAACTGGACGGGGCTCTGCTGCGACGGCGAAAGCTGGTCGACCGGCTCGGCAGCGTTTTCCTCGGCCCCAGCGTGGCGGCCGTCGAGCTGTTCAGCGACAAGCTGCAGACCTTCCGCTGGCTGCAAAGGCAAGGCCTGCCCACGGTGCCGACGTTTGAACTCGCTCCGACGCGGCGTCCTCCGGAGCGTCTTCCCGTTGTGGTGAAGCGGCGTGACGGAGCCGGCTCGCACGAGTGCCAGCTAGTGCGGAGCGAAGGGGAGTGGCGAGCGTTGGTCGGGCGGCTTCGGGCAGCCAAGCGGCTGGAGTCTTTCGTGTGGCAGCCGTTTGTCGCTGGAACGGCTCTCTCCTCGACCGTGCTCGTTCACCGCGACGGTCGGGTCGACGTCTTTCCCACTGGACAGCAGCGGCTGGCCGACGACGGCACGTTCCGTTACCAAGGCGGGGTCCTTCCGGCGTCTGTTTCTTCGCAAGCAGCTGACGCGTTGGACCAGACCGCGCGGGTCCTTTGTCGCCAAGCGCCGGGGCTACTGGGACTGGCCGGCGTGGACTGGCTGTTGCCGAACCACGAGCCGCCTCGGCCTTTGGTTGTCGACGTCAACCCGCGTCTGACCACCAGCTACGTCGGCTACCGGCGTCTGGCCAAGACCAACCTGGCCGCTCGTCTGCTGGCCGCCGTGCTCGGGCCGGACGGACTCCCCAAACCGCTGCGTCACCTCGCCACTGGACCGCTGGCGTGGCAAGAGACGACCGTGTGCTTCGACCCAAGCGGCCGCGTGGTGGAGGACCCGTGAGTCAGAACCCCAATCCGATTCCGTTCAGAACGCCCGTCTCAATGGTTCCGTCGGTGACGTTGAACATGGTCGGGAACCGCTTCGCCCACTCCTCGTTCGCGGCGGGGCAGTACTGTCGCCCGTTGCCTTCAATGGCGGCCACGGTCGGAATGTGAGCGGCCAGGCTGGCGGAATGCAGAAAGGCGTAGCCGGGCAAGGTGAGGTCTTGCACGCAGAGAAACATGTCGAACTTTTGCGCGGCGGCCGCCAGGCACAGCGACTCGCCGTGGCCTTTGCACGTCTTCAGGGCGACGCCGGAGTAACCCATGTCTCGGGCCAGCAGCAGCGAGTCGTAGTCGACCAGCGACTCGTCAATGACGACCGGCTTCAGCTCGGCAGCCCGGTGCATTTTGTTCTCGGGGTGAGCTTCCAGGTTTCGGTGCGTGGGCTGCTCAATGTACTGAATTCGGTCGTAGGCGGCCGGGTTTTGCTCACGCACCTTGTTCAGGAACTCCAGCACGTAGTCGACGTTCTCGCACTTTTCGTTGAAGTCGAGCGAGTAGAACCACTGCTGACAGCCGCGTTGAGCTTGAGCCTGAGCGGCGACGCGGTCCACGGCCAGGACGCGGTCAATGTCCCACTGCAAGTCGTCGCCGGCCAGTTTGATTTTGAGGTGCGTCAGGCCGTTGGCCAAAATCCATTCCGGAAGCGTCTCCGGCAACCCGTCGCCAATTCGTTCCGTCAGGTCCGACTCGGTCAACGGGTCCAGCGAGCCAATCAGGTGGTACAAGGGCAGACGCGGCCGCGGCTGGCCCAGAATGTACTTGTCCAAGTACTCTCCCTGGAACTGCTCGTCCAGGTACTCCGACAAGTCGTAGTTCATGAACTCCTGGGACAGAGCGGCGTAGCTGTGGACCTCGTTCACCCGGCCGTAGGCGTCGTGCAGAGCGGCGTCCAGCGGACTGGTTGCGACCAACTGAGCGAGCACGGGCATGGGTTCGTCGTACCCGAGCCGCTCGACCAACCGCTGAGCCATGTGGTCGTACTCGGCCGACAAGTGGTAAACAATGTCCAGCGGGTGACCGAACTCCGGGTAGTCGTTCGCCAGCTCGACCGCTTCCTCGGCCAACTTGACCATGGCCTCGGCCGTCTGCTCCGCCGTCAGCCCGGCCGACGGCCACGCCCAAACGCCTGCCGCGGGCATGCTGCCCAAGCCGTTTGCGTGTTTGCCTCGCCGGTTCTCGACGACCGCGTCAATGTTAATCAGCGTGAAGCCGTCCATGACCCGGCCGCCGAACTTGAGCGGCGTGCGAAACGCCACCTGCTCCACGGCCAACGCTACCTCGACAATGCGGATGTCCGTCGCTTTTCGCATCAGACGCCTCGTCCACTTTCCCGAGCTAGCCAATGAACCGTTCCGCTTTGGCGGCCATGTTACCCCGGCCGCGCACCGGTCGCAAGAAACGGCACGGAGCGGGGCCGCGCCGGCCGCAGCCGCGAAGCGGCGTCGACGTGAGCGGCCTACAGCAACAAGCCGCCCAGGTCGGCCTGGAGCGTCTGCACCTTGTCCTGCAACGACTCCACGCACCGCTGGAGCGTCGCTTCCTCGACCAGCACCGTGCAGACCGGCTCGCCCGCACCAACCCGACTGCCGGCCGGCGGCACGTCGGCCAGCCACCGCCGTTCGAACTGGTCCGGAGTGTGGGGCGACTGCAGTCGACCGGACAGTTCGACCCCGCTCACCAGCGGCTCGGCCGCGTAAAGCACGCGCTTGAGCACCCGCCGTTCGCACCGGGCCAGTACGGACCAGGCCAGCCAGCCCGGGCCGCCGTCGGGTCGACACTGTGCGGCGGCCGACCGAACCGCTCCGCCGGCGCCGCGAACGCCGCGCGCCGGGCCGTTCGGTGTCGTCACGTCCGTTTGCCGAGCCGTCCTTCGGGTGCAGACACGCCGTTCCGAGACGTCCAACTTCAGAACGTCCCTCAGCGTCCCGCCTTCGCAAAGACTCGCGTGCCACCTCAGCAAAGCCACTCCCGCTGCTCGCTCGAAAACCTCAACCGAAGCGGTGTACCGCGGGTTGACCTCCACCAGCCACAGCCGGCGGCCGTCCCAGACGAAGTCGCAGCCGAACAGGCCGCGCAGTTGAAAGGCCGCCGTCACCGCCTGGCCGGCCCGCTCCGCCTGTTCGAACGCCGTCCAGGGTAGGTGGTCGGTTGAGGGAAGAGCGACTGCCGACGCAGCGGCCCGGCTCCGGCCGCGAGCTGCGTCCTCGTTGTGGACCGACGTCTGACCAACCGGCGGCCAACCGCTGGCCGGCTTGCCGCTCGGCCTGTCCGTCTCGCTCTCGCCGCTCGGTTCGCACACGGCCGTCGCAGACGGACGGTCCGGAAGCGGGCCGACCCCGAGCGGCCCGAACGAACCGACGTAAACGAACGAGCGGCCGAGCGGCTCGGACGAAGCGCGACACGGCGTCGGCAAGCCAACCAACTGCTGGGTCAGTCCCACCAAAGCGGCGTGGGTTCCGTCGGCCACGAAAACGGCCGAAACGGGCAAGCCCGGCACAAGACGCTGAAAAAACTGGCGGCACGAGACCGGGCCGCCGTCCCACACCCGAACGCCCACTCCGCCCGCTCCGGCCAACGGTTTGAGCAACCACGAGCCGTCGGGCTCCGGCGGCGAGCAAAACGGTCGCAGAGCAGGGCAGGGGACTTTGTCGTGCAACGCCCGCGCCACCCGCCACGGACTCCGCACCGCCCGCAGCGCGTCCGCGTCCACTCCCCACAACCGACACCGCCGGCTCAGTCGACGCACCACCGCCGGTCGGTTCTCCAAGGGCCCGACGAAAACGAGCCGTTCGGGCGAGCGGTCAGCGGTCCAGTCCAAAGCCTGCCGCCAGCTCGACACTCCCACCACGCTTTCGGCCAGCCGCCGCAGGTCCTCGTCGACGTAACGCGCCACCGCCACGCAGCGGAAGCCGGCTCGACGCAGCGACTCGACCGCCGCCCGCGGCGACGCTCCCACGGCGACCACCAGCGGCCGACTCTGTTCGGACGAGCCGTCCCCCTGCCGGCGGCGGTTGCCGGTCGGCACGTTCTCGCACCGCGTTGCGCCAGCTCGTCCCATTCGTTTTCCCCAGGGTTGAACCTCGCGGCAACACGCCGCCCCGCAGTCGGGTCTTAGCGTGCGGGAACCTCCACCGCGGTGTCCCCTGCCGTAGGGGCACCCCTAGTGGGTGCCCGGTGCGGAAACACCAATCGTAAGGGCACCCCTGGTTGGTGCCCCCGTGTGTGGTTGCCCACGACGTCGCCCCGTGGGCCCTTCCATT
>CAYSAG010000091.1:0-3308 GCA_964428935.1 uncultured Planctomycetaceae bacterium
ACTACTACGGGTGGGTCGACTTTCCCTTCATTCAGCACGTGGTGGAACTGGACGGAGCGACGGCCACTGGCGAGGCCGCTCGCGTCCTTCGCATGCGGGGCGTTGGCATTTTCTCAGACCCGAACGACCTGTCGCTGCTCATTGTGGCCGCCGGAGTGGCCTGTCTGTACTTCCTGACGGACCGCCGTTTGGGGCCGCTTCGCTTTCTCTGGCTCGTGCCGCTGGGCGTGCTGTCGGTCGGGCTGTTGTCGACTCACTCACGTGGCGGTCTTCTGGCCGCCGGTGCGGCCGCTCTGGTCTACGTCTACTTGCGGCACGGGTGGAGGCCTGCACTGGCGCTGGCGTTGGTCGGACTGGCCGGCCTGTCGGTCCTGGGCGGCCGGCAAGCTCGCATTGAGCTGGAAAGCGGAACGGGCCACGAGCGGATTCTTCTTTGGCGGGACGGCTTTGTGGCCATTCAGTCGGCTGCCCTGCTGTTCGGCACGGGCGTGGGCACTTACGAAGACATTGCGGGACTGGTCGCGCACAACTCCTTCGTCCACGCCTTTGTCGAAATGGGCGTGTTCGGCGGGACGCTGTTTTTCGGGTGTTTTTTCTTCACCGGACTGGCCCTGTTCCGTTTGCGGAACCGGTGGCGTCGTTTGCAGCACCCCGAACTGCGACGGCTGTTCCCGTTTGTCGCTGCCCTGTTGGCCGGCTGGTGCACGGGCATGTTGTCGTTGTCGCGGTGCTACGTCGAGCCGACTTACATGGTGGCGTCGATTGGTGCGGTGTACGTGAACCGGGTGCGTTTGTGTGTCCCCGAAAGTGCGTTGGGCATTCGCTGGGACGCCGGACACTTGCTGCGACTGGTTTCCGCCAGTGCCGCTCTGTTCCTTCTGCTGTACGCGGCGACGGTCGCGTTGGCGTGACGGCACGTCGACCGGAGCGGCGTGGTTGAACCGAGGACGAAGAGCAAATGCGGCGAACGGCCCGAGTCAAGCTGAACCTGCTGGTGACCTGGGGCGACTACGTCGTCGGGCTGCTCATTTGCGCCTTTCTGACGCCGTACGTCCTGCACACCGTCGGCGACACGACCTACGGCGTGTGGCTGTTCATCAACTCGATTGCCGGTTACTCGGGCCTGCTCAACCTGGGCTTCGGAGAAACCGTCAGCCGCTACGTCGCGACCCACTACGCACGCAACGAAACGCACCGCATGAACCAGGTCGTCAACGTCGTGGCGGCCGTGTACTTGTGCATGGGAGCGGTGGCCGTTTTGGCTGGCCTGTTGCTGGCGGCCGTCGCCCCGCTCATGCACAACTGGGGGACCGTCCCGCTGAGCGAGGTCCGCCTGTCCTTTGTGCTGCTGGGGGTCAATGCGGCGTTGACCATTGTCGGCAGCGTCTTTGGCGGCGTGCTGGTGGGCATTCAACGGTTCGACATTGAACGCGGTTCCATGCTGGCCTCAGGCTTCGCCCGACTCGTGCTCACCGTGCTGCTGCTGAAACAGGAGCACGCCCTGTTGATTCTGTCTGTGGTTTCGCTGGGCATGACCTTGGTCGAGAACGCCGGCTACGTGTGCTTTGCTTTCGTCAAGGTGCCGACGCTGCGGTTCGGGCCGCAGTACTTGTCGTGGCAAGTTTTTCGCGAGTGCTTCTCGTTCAGCGGGTTTGCCTTTCTGCACCACTTGGCGCAGCGACTGATTTGGGCAACGGACAACATTGTCATTGGCCTGGTGTTGGGTGCCGAGGCCATTGTGCCGTACTTCATTGCGTCGCGTTTGAGCGACTTCCTGAGCCGACCCGTGAAAGCGGTCGGAATGGTGCTCATGCCGCGAGCCGGCGAGTTGCACGCTACGGACCGACGGCGTTCCCTGCAAACTCTGGTCAGCAAAGGCGTGGGCTTTTCGTTCTTGCTCATGACCGGCTTCTTTGTCGGCGCGGGCTTCTTCGGACCCATGCTCATTCGAGCGTGGGTGGGGCCCGGTTACGAACAGAGTCACCTGCTGCTGATGATTCTGCTGGGAGCTCGAATTGTGGCCACGCCCATGGAAGTGGTTCGGGCCGTTCTGTTTGGTTCGGGCCGTGTGCGCGTGCCCGCGTTGTTGTACTCGGCCGAAGCCGTGGCCAACCTGCTGCTGACCTTGTTGCTGATTCGGCCGTTCGGTTTGGCCGGAGTGGCTTGGGGCACGGCGCTGCCGCTGCTGGTGGTCGAGCTGGGCGCGCTGTTGCCTTACGCGTTCCGGCAGCTGGGTTACGAGCCGAGTCGTTTGATTCAGGAAGCCGTTGCGCCGCAAATGCCGGCTTTGGTGGGACTGTTGGTCTACTGCGAGGTGGTCGTGCGGCTGGTGCCGGACGGAGGTTGGCCGGAGCTGCTGGCCATTTCGGCCGGTGGCGGTTTGGTGCTGGGTTCGTTGGCGTTGGCAGCAGAGCTTTACCAGCGACGGCTGGCGGCCACTGCCGACGCACTACACGGACCGGCCGGTCCGGAGTGACGCGGACCGGGCCACGCCGAGAGCCAGTGGCGGCCGAACCTCGTCGCCTCTGTGCTCGACCCAGTTCTCAAGCTGTTGTTCGAAACGAAAAGGCAAGCTCAGCCATGACTCGTGGACAGGACGTTTTGGAGCTGAACCGTCTGGAGGAGCTGACGCCGTTTGGTCCGCTGTGGCAGGCTCTGCTGGAGCGGACGCCCCGCGCCCACCCGGTTCGCTCGCTGGACTACCTGCGCTGGTACTGGTCGCGGTTCGGCAACGGACGAAAGCTGCGGGTGCTGTTGGTGCCGGAGGACGGCGAGGTGACGTGCCTGTTCCCGCTCAGTCAGGTCACCGACCCCGGCTCGCGTTGGCGGCGAGTGACGTGGGCCGTGCCCGAGCTGGCGCCGTTCTTCGGCCCGGTCGGTCGACTGACCGTTGCCGCCACGAAAGCCGTCCTGCGACACCTGAAGGCCGACGCTCGCCACTGGGACGTGTTGGAGCTGTCGGACTGGTGGGACGGACCGCCGAGCCCCGAGCTGGCCCACTCCCCCGGCGTCTCGGACAAGCGGCCACACGACCCGGTCGGGCGTGCGTGTCTGTCCGCCGAGCTTGCGAACGCCGCCGGGACGCCCCTGACCGGCCAGCCCGAACCCGACCCGCACCCGTTCGACCGAGCCGTCCAGGCGGTCGGTTTGAGCGCGCAGCGGACTTTGCTGCTCACGGGTTGCCAGTGGCTGGAGCCGCCGGGCGCCGTTTCGGCCGACGACCGAGCGAGCGCAGAGCCGACTCCACTCGCTGCTCTGCCGGCTCCACTCGGCGTAGAGCCGACTCTGCTCGGTCCCAACCCAACTCC
>CAYSAG010000091.1:3408-16757 GCA_964428935.1 uncultured Planctomycetaceae bacterium
ACTCCACTCGGTGCCAAAGCCCACTTCAGCTTGGCCGGCAGCAAGACCCGCTTCCGTCCCTCGGACGGCGAGGCCAGCTCGTCGGAAACCCGCTGCGCTCCCACGGCCGTGGTTCAGTGGCGAGTTTTCTCGCCCGGCACGTTGCGAGGTCGTTGGCTCCAGTGGCAGCACCGCTGGGCCGCTCGACTGCGCTGGAGCCGGCCGGCCGGAAGCGGCAACGTCGGCCGCGCGAGGCCGGCGACTGAGCGTTTGGAGCCAGCCGGAACGGCCGCTTCGTCCAGCCAGCCGCTCGAGCTGGAACCAGCGGTCGGAAGTCCGGACTGACCAGAAACGGGAGGCGCACTCATGCCTCGGTTGGAATTGGAAACTGAGCCCAGTGCCGTCGAGCCGGTTGCGGACGACTCGACACGCGTCGCCGCCGGGACGGCACCACCCGCTGGTGGCTCGACCGGTGTCGCCGCGCCGAGCGGTTCGTCCCGGAGGGCAACGTCGAGCGAGTCGACCGACGCTGCTGGAGCCGTCGCCGCTCGGCCGACCGAGCCCGTCCGCCCGGTCCACGTGTTCGTCTTCGACGCGGCGGACGTCCTCCAGCCACCTCGGTCCGCGGAAACGAACGTCCCGCCCGACGAGGCCGCTTTGGCCCTCGCTCCGTCCGACTGGCGGCCCGCCGTGCAGCGCTGGACCGCCCTGTTCCACAACGACTCGCAGGCCCGGGCCGTTCAGCACCCTCGCTACGTGCTGGCCGAGCTCCAGGCAGCGCCTTGGCAGCCCTGGCCGGCCGACCACGCTCGGGCCGTCTTGTTGGCCACGGCCGACTGGTCTTCGGCCGCCGTTCTGCTCCCGAAACTCTTGCCGGTGCCGACGCTCCCGTTGCCCGGCCTGCGGTGGACGCTACGCGGCGTCCGGCTGGTTGGCAACCGGCTGCTGGGCGGTCAGTCCGTGGCGGCTTACGTCGAGCTTCTGCAGGCCGCGCTGGAGCACGTTCGACGCTGCCGTTTGCAATTTCTGCTGTTGGAAGACGTCGACGAGCGGTCGGTGCTCTGGCGGTCGCTGGCCGAGCTCGACGACGGCTCGGTTTGCGTCTTCGTGCCCGACCCGTTTCAAGCTCGACTCCGCATTCGCCTGCCCCGCTCGGCCGACCAGTACTGGAGCCGCTTTCCGTCGCGAACCCGCTGCGGGCTGCGACGCAAAGTCAGGCGGGCGGCGAGCCGGGTGCAACGCGTGACCGAGCCGGACCAGGTCGCCGACTTCCTCCGGCACGCCCACCGCGTGTCGCTGCACACCTGGCAAACCCGGCAGTTGGGCCTGCGGGTGAAGAACGACCAGCGCGAACGGCTGCTGCTGACGGCGTTGGCCGAGCTGCGAGCTTTGCGAAGCTACCTGCTGTGGCACGACGACCAACCAGTGGCTTTCGTCGTCGGCACGCAGTTCAACGGCTGGTACGACTACGAGGAGGTGGGTTACGACAGCCGCTTCGCTCACCTTTCGCCCGGCCAGGTCTTGCTGGTGCAAATGTTGGACGACCTGTTCGAACACGACCCGCCCCAGTGGTTCGACTTCGGTGGCGGCGACGCCGAGTACAAACGGACGTTCGCCACGGACGAGTCGCGAAGCGGCAACGTGTTGCTGCTGCCACAAGGTTCGACGACGACGCTGGCGACGGCCACTTGGCGGTGCCGACAGGCTCTGGGACGCGCCGCCCGTCGAGCTCTGGCAGCCGCCGGTCTGTGGAGAAAAGTCCGCCATTGGTCCCGTCGGGGACGAACGAGACGTCCTTCCCGGGACGGACGGGACGGTGGCGAGCGGGACGGCAGCCGGTCGGCCGGTGCCGCCGGTCGACGTTCCTCCGTCCCGCACCGTTAGTCTTGCAAAAAAGGAGCAGCGAGCATGGGTCTGCTCAGAAAAGCGGTCAAGCACGCGTTGACAGCCACTCTGCCCGCTCGGCTGTTGCTGGTCCGCGGACGCCGACCGCGCCGCTCGGACCAAGCCGCGGCCAGCCCAGCTGACTGCGTCCGAATTTCCCTCACCTTCGACGACGGTCCGCACCCGGAACACACGCCGCGGGTGCTGGACCGTCTGGCAGCGGCCGGAGCCACCGGCACGTTTTTCGTCGTCGGCGAGAAAGTCATGCGACACCCGCAACTGCTGAAGCGGTTGGTGAGCGAAGGCCACGAGGTCGGCAACCACACGTTCTCGCACGGCGACCCGGACCAGACGACGGCCGACGAGTTTCTGAACGAGGCGCGAGAAACACGCGAGTTGGTTGGGTGCCTGACGGGCTACGACGTCCGTCTGGTGCGGCCGCCCAAGGGAGCACTGACCCTGGCCAAGCTGCTCGGACTGTGGCGCGAAGGGCAGACCGTCGTGCTGTGGAACGTCGACCCGAAAGACTTCCGAATGCGAACGGTCTTGCAAATGGACCACTGGTTGGAGCACTACGAGCCAGCCGACGGAGACATTGTCCTGCTGCACGACAGCGGGCCGTTGGCCGAGTTGGTGGTGCGGGAGCTGACAGCCGGCCGGCGCTTCCAAAACGTCCGGCTGGTTCCGGTTTCGTACTGGCTGGGTGAGGCGGACGAAAGTCCCCCCGAAGAACGCAGTGAAGACGCGACGGACCGGAACGCGGAGGAAGCGGTCCCGGCCGGAGCGTCGGTCTGAGAGCGGGTCGCGAGTCGACACAGAGAACGGTGCCGCTTCGGTGGAGCGGACCAAGCGGCGGCGAGCCGGAAAAAGGCGAGTGACCGGAGGTGGAACCGTGTGGACGACGTGGACGGTGACGAGCGGTGCGGTGGCTGGCGGCTTGGCGTTGCTGCGTGCTCGCAACTTGCACCTGTGGCTGCCCAGCTACTGGCGCCGGCCGCGCCGTCGGCTGCGTTCGGACGAACGGCTGCACGTGTTCCTGGCCGTTTGCGACCACTTCGAGCCGGAGCTGGGCGGCGTGAGTCGTCGGCGGGCGCGGGAGCGGGTGGAGCGGTGGTGCCGGCAGTACCCTCGTCTGTTCGCTCGCTTTCACGACAGCCGCGGGCAAGTCCCGCAGCACACGTTCTTCTTCCCGGCGGACCAGTACCGGCCGGAGTACCTGGAGCGTCTGGCCGAGCTGTGTCGGGCGGGTTACGGCGACGTCGACGTGCACTTGCACCACGACGCCGACACCCCCGACGCCCTGTTCGAAAAACTGGACCGCTTCCGCGACACGCTCTTTTTCCGACACGGGCTGCTGCGACGCGACCCGCTGACCGGCCGAGTCGTCTACGGGTTCATTCACGGCAACTGGGCCCTGTGCAACTCACGCCCAGACGGCCGTTGGTGCGGGGTCGACGACGAACTGTCGGTGCTGCTGCAGACCGGCTGCTACGCCGACTTCACCCTGCCGTCCGCTCCAGAAAACACACAGACCCGCACCATTAACTCAATCTACTACGCTCGTCCCAAGCCTGGTCCCAAAGCCCACGACACGGGTACGCCGGCTCGCGTCGGCTCCCCGCCGCCGTCCGACAGCTTGCTGCTCATTCAAGGGCCCTTGCTGCTGGACTGGCAAGACCGAAAGTACGGCTTGCTCCCCCGAATTGAAAACGCTGACCTTCACGCGCGGCGTCCCCCTTCGTTGCGGCGGTTCCTGCTTTGGCTTTCGGCCAACGTGCACGTGGCTGGTCGGCCCGACTGGCTGTTCGTCAAGCTCCACACCCACGGCTGCCACGACGCCAACGCCGACGTGCTGCTCGGGCCGGAAATGGAAAACTTCCACAGCCAGCTGGCCCAGTGGGCTCACCAGAACCCAAACGTCCGCTACTACTACGTCACTGCCTGGCAAATGGCTCAGTTGGTTCACCAGGCCGAGCAAGGGCAGACGGAACCGCAGTTCGAGCCGCTTGTCGAGAAAACCGACGTTGACGAGCCTGCGCAGACCGTTACAGTTCGCGCTCCTGAATTGCCCGAAGGAGCGACACGGTCGTGAGCGTTGCGACGACACAAGACAAGCCGACGTCTGCGGTGTCAGGGGGGAACGTTGGCGTGAGCCAGTGCCGCGAAGCGTCGCCTCGCCAGCACCAGGCTCGCCGCTGCCGCCTCCTGCGCTTGCTGTCGTGGGTCAACCTGCTGGTTGTGGCCGCGCTGTGGTTCTTGCTGGCGGTGGTTTCCGAACGCTGGTGGTTCAGCTCGGCGCTGACCTACGTCCCGCGGCGGCCCTACGCGCTGCCCGCCTTGGTGCTGCTGCTGGTCGGGCTGGTGTGCCGAGACCGCCGCGTCGTGGGGTTGAACCTGTTGGCTGCGGCCCTCGTGCTGGGGCCGGTCGCCGGGTTGCGTGCGCCGGTCTGGCGGTTGGTACGTCCGCCGGCCGTGCCGCCACAGGCGCTTCGACTGCGCGTCGTCACGTGCAACGTGCAGGGGTTTTGTCCCGACTTCGCCACGGTTTTGCAAGAGTTGGGGGCGGTGAACCCTGACGTGGTGGCGCTGCAGGAGTGTCGGTCGGACAACCCGTTGTTGGAAAAGTTTTTTGACGGGTGGCACCAATTGCGTGTGGGCGAGCTGTGGGTGGGGTCGCGGTTTCCGTTCGTCGAGCTGGCTCGGTGTCGACCCCAGGCCTTCGGCCGACGCACCGCCCTGGCCGTGCTCTTGCAAACGCCGCGCGGGCCGCTGCTGTTGGTCAACTTGCACCTGGAAACGCCCCGTCACGCTCTGCTCAAGCTGACGCCACGCACCGTCTGGGACGGAACCGGCGTGGCGGCCGTCGAGAAAATGTTGGAACGGCGGCTGGCCGAGACGGGCGAGACGTGGCGGTTCGTCGACCGGCTTCGCGGCGACCGGCCCGTGCTCGTCTGCGGCGACTTCAACATGCCCAGCACCAGCTCGCTGTTCCGAGACTACTGGAGCGAGTACCGCGACACGTTCGACGAGAGCGGTTGGGGCTACGGCTTCACCGCCCCCTGCTCCAAGCACCGACGCTGGCCCGACCACACGCCGTGGCTTCGAATCGACCACATTCTGGTCTCGTCGGAGTGGCAAGTGCTGTGGTGCCGCGTGGGCCGGACCAACGGGTCGGACCACCGACTGGTGGCCGCCGAAGTGGCTCTGCCGCCGCAGCCGAGAGGACAGTGACGGCCTCGGCAGAAAAAACCGTCCGCCGCCGCACAACCGCACCAACCGCGCTGGTCGTTCAGTCCGGACGGGCCGAACCAAACCAACCGCTGCGGTGCAGAACGGCAAGGCCGGGTGGTCTGGCTTTTCCGCCTCCGCTCGTTTGCGCGGACCGACTGCACCCGGCAATTCGCCTCGGCCGGCAGTCAGGTTGCCTTTTCTCGACCTTTCCCAGTCCTCGCCGCCGTTGCGTCCCGTAAACGCGTGCTAGATTTTCAGGACGACCGTGCGCGCCGTGCGGCGGGCGAAGACCGCGCGACGCCGTCGGTTTGGTGAGGAGCGTGCCGTGGGCTTCCGCCCCAGTCTGAGTCCCCTCGTCGGTCGGGGGGAGAGGACGTCAGCGGAGCCAGCCGGGTGAGGGCCGCTCGTCCGGCCGTGAGCGAGGAGTGAGACACGTGAGCGGTGAGAACCCGTACCGGAACGTAACAGAGACCACCGAACCGTCCAGCTCGACGGACACTTTGGACCTGCTCCAGTACCTGCGTTTGGCTCAGCGGTACCGCTGGTGGCTGGCCGCCGGTTTGCTGGGCGGACTGCTGCTGGGACTGGCCGTTTACCTGAAACTGGGGCCAGCCTACGAAGCGACGACCCGCATTCTGGTCTCCAAGAAGGTCAACGTGCCGCTTCGAGACGACAGCACGCCCACGTACGGCGAACGAGGTGAGCACATTGCGTTGATCATGAGTCCGTTCATTGTGGGCAAGGCCGTCCAAATGCACCGGTTGGACCGCCTGCCGTCGTTGGCCAAGTCGAAGGAGCCGGTTCAAGACATTCTGGAGTCGCTGACGGTCAAACGCAGTGCCGGGCACGACCAGTCGTTCTTGAACATCATTGACATTACCTACCGCAACCGAAACAAGTCCGACGCGCGGACGGTGGTGGCGGCCATTGTCGACGCGTACCGGTCGTACCTGCGCGAGTCGGCTCAGGAACACACCAGCGAGGTGGTGGCACTGATTACGAAAGCCAACAAGGAGCTGCTCCAACAACTGCGGCAAAAAGAGAAGGAGTACCTGGCGTTTCGCGAGTCCGCTCCGCTACTCTGGCGTAGCCCGCCCGGCGTCGACACCCCGACCAGCGACGTCGTCAACACGCACCTGGACAACTTGCAGGCCATTGAGGCCGAGCGGCGCAAAAACTTGCTGAAACGGACCGAACTGGAGTCGAAAATCAAGACGTTGGAAGAGGCTCGGGCCAGCGGCCAGTCACCGCGTTCGCTGGAACTGCTAGTGCGGCTGCTCATGGCCAACGCGGGCAACGGACGGGCGCCGGCGCCGGAAGTCGCCTCCACCGCTTCGGGCCTGGAAACTCAATTGCTACCGTTACTGACACGCCGCGAGCAACTGCTGCGAGACTTCGGTCCCGACCACCCGGCCGTCCAGTCCGTGCAGAAAAGCATTGAGACGGTGGTGAACTTCTACCGAAGCCGCGGCGTGGTCGTTCCCGACGAGCTGGTGGAGGGACTGGCTCGGACCAGCCAGCCCAAGAACCAGACGACCAGCGACCTCTTCACCGCCTACCTCGGCTCGCTGCGTCAACAACTGACCGAGCTCCAGTACCAGGACGAACAGCTCGCCAACTTGCAGCAGCGCGAGGCGGAACTGGCCAAGCAGCTCGCCCGCTACCAGGCTCAAGACCAAACCTACCACGACGACATTGCTCGAATCAAAGAGCTGTGGAACGTCGTCGTGCGGCGGCTGAACGAGCTGAACCTGGTCAAGGACAGCCAGGGCTACTCGCTGAAGCAAATTGCCCCCATTCGCGTCGAGCTGCACTGGAAGCGCGTGCTGAAAATTGTGGGGGCTGGTGTGTTCTTGGGGCTGGTCGTTGTGTGCCTGCTGATTTACGTGAACGAGCAACGCGACACGACGTTGAAGTCGGTCGACGAGATTCAGAAGCTGCTCGGGCAGCCGGTGTTGGGAGCCATTCCGCGGTTCGAGGTGGACCGGCAAGCGCCCGGACCGCTCGACCCGTCGCTCCGCTACTTCTACTACCCGGCGTCGATTGAAGCCGAAGCGTACCGGGCTGTGCGAATTACGCTGTTGTCGGAGCTGGTTGAGGGCGGGGAGCGGGTCGTGCAGGTGTCGAGCCCCGAACCGGGCGACGGCAAGACGACCTTCGTTGCCAACCTGGCCCTGTCGCTGGCGCAGACCGGTCGCCGAGTGCTGCTGCTGGACGCCGACCTTCGACGACCGCGCACACACACCCTGTTCGGCGTCCAGCGCGAAACGGGACTGGCCGAAGTGGTCGAGGGGCGAGTCAGCTTGCGAGCGGCCGTGAAGGAAACGGCCATGCCGAACCTGTGGCTCTTGACGGCGGGAGCCCCGGTGGCTCAACCGGCCGAGCTGCTCTCGGAGCCCGGCTTCCGCCGAGCGCTCAACGCCGCCCGAGACGAGTTCGACCTGGTCCTGGTCGACTCGCCACCGGTGCTCGTCGTCAGCGACACGTCAATCATTGCCCAGCAAGTGGACGGGCTGCTGCTGGTGCTGCAACTGGGCAAGAACCTTCGCGCGACGGTGCGGCGGGCGCTGGAGCGGCTGAAGGCGAACCACGTGCGGGTGCTCGGAGCCGTGGCCAACGCTCTGGAAGCCACTTCGGAAGACGGCTACGCCTACGGCTACGCGTACGGCGACGTCTACAGCCAGGCAGCCGCGGACCGCGACGGGTTCGAGACCAGCGACGCAGCCGGCCAGCGAGAAGACGCACCGACCAGCGAGCCCGAGCCGCCTCTGGTCGCGGCCAGCAACGACCAGCCGTAACGCGGCCGGACGGCGGGCCACAATTCACGCAGCCGCTCGACCCAGGTCGTCGCGTTTGGTTCGTGACGGCGCCGCTTCGTGCCGGGCCGCTTCTGGTCTCACGGTTTTTTCGCCGGAGCAGCCCACAGCGTCTGCAGCACCTCGACCGTCCGGTCGACCAGCCGTTGTCCGCCTTCCGGGCCGACCAGGCTGCTGTGCACGACCGCGCTGTAACCGCCTCCCTTCACCGCCCGCGCTGTGGGCAAGTACGTTCCGGGCCCGGCCAACTGAATCAAGAAGGTCTGGACGGCGGGACTGCGAGCCTTAATGCGAATGCCGTAGTCCGTGAACAGCTCGAAACTGTTCGTGCAGACCGCCGCGTCGCCAACCCGGACCACGTGCAGCTCCATTTCGTACGTCGGCGACGCTTCACGCTGCTGCCGCTCGTAGCGCTGCACCGTCAGCTCGTACCACTTGAACCGACGCAGCAAAGCCGCTCGAGCTTTCGGGTCTTTTTCCATTTTGGCGGCCAGCTTGGCGCACGCCGCCTTGGCCTCGTCGTACTCGGCCTTCGTCACGCGGCGGCTCGGCAGGCGCAGGGTCTCGACGTGGTGCCGGAGCACGACGCTGGTGTGCTGGTCGTTCCGAACCACCTCGTAGGCGTCTTCGACGGCTCGGACAATGCGTCGAGCAATCTCCTCCAGCCGCGTCAGCCCGCGCAGTTTCCGCATTCGCTCTTCGGCAGCCCGTCGGTACATGAGGTGAGGCGACTGGTCTCCGGCCGCTCCGGCCCAGCCCAAAACGACCAACTGCTTGCCGAACCGTTGCCGCAGCCGCTCGCGCACCGGGTGCCAGAAGTCGGCGTTGACCGCCGACCGCGACTCCACCTCCTGAGCCGGGCACGCCACGTTCACCGCGACTGCCAGCAGCTTTCCCTCGGCGTTCCAGACAAACAAGCAGTCGACGTCGTGGTCTTCGTACCCTTCCAGGTGCCGGAACGACGCCACGTCCGTGCGGCCGTACATTCTGGCCGTCCCGTCTGCGTAGACAGCCCGCCGGTTGTAGCCCACAACCGCGTGCGACAGCCCCCAGCTCACACGACCAACCGCTCGCTTCTTCCACGCGTCGGCCACCGCCTGCGCAACCCGCTCTGCGAACAACTGCCGGTACGACTCGACTTGAGTCACGCCGTCGGTCGGAATGGGGTACTTGTCCAACACGAGCACCGGCGCGGTGTGGGTGTGCGTTCCGTTGAGCACCACCTTCTTCGGGTCCAGTTCCGGCACACGCTTTTGCAGCTCTTGCCGGACCAGCTTCAACACGTCGTTTGGAATGTAGAGCACGTCGCACGAGACGAAGACCGCGCAGTCCCCGGGCCCTTTCTCGTCTTGGACCTGCAACACCAGTGCGTTGGCGGTGAGCGGCGTCTCGGCGGTGCGAGCAATTCGGAGCCGGAACTGGCCGTCCAAGGCCACCGGAAGCGGCGGTGTAATGTCCGCTGTCGAGGCTCCGACCAGCAGCTCGCTGCGTGCCACCGCCGGACTCAACACCCCCACCAGACCGACCAGCACAACCACCGACAGCCAGCGAGTTGTTCTCATTGGGTTTGCCCTTCGCTTCGGACCGACTTGTGACGGTGCGCTCCTTGTGACGGTTCGTGTCTTGCGCGGCGAGCTTCTCACTCCACACACCCGCCCCGCCTTCGCTCATTCCGGCGCCCCCAACAGTCCTTCGTGGAAAAACACCGGTTTGTAGCCGTGCTCGGTGACCCACCGAATGGCCGTTTCCAGACGCTTCGGGTGGTCCGGCAGGTAGCGCGAGTAGAACGGCCAGAAGTACTGCTCGTGAGTGAACAGGTCCATGATTTCGGCCTGGTTCGGGTCTTCGGCCAGTGGAGCCAGCGTGGGCACAATTCGTTCCACCGGCGTGTTGTTGCACACAATGTCGACTCGGGAAAAGACAATGCCCGAGTCGAAGTCTTTCAGTGCGTCGTGTCGCGACAAGTACTCCGAGCGGGCGTCGTCCAGCCAGTAGTTGACGTCCCAGATTCCATTTGTCCGTCGGAAGTAGCCGCTCAACGCTCGCACGCCGCGCTGAGCCAACGGCTTCAAAGCCGTCGGTTGGACCATGCCCCAGTGAATGACGGTCGGGGGCGAGTACGTTTCCTCGCCCGCGAAGCGAATGATTTGCTCGGCCACTGCGTCCAGGTCGGCCAGCAGTTGTGAAGGCGAGGCGTACTGGTACGGCCGGTCTGGCTTGTTGGTCCGAGCGTGAAAGGCCAGCTTCAGCCAATCGCTGTTGTCTTTCCACTCCGACTTGTAGCGGTCGGGAAATTGCGGCAGCTCGAACCCGTCCTCGGTGGCGTAGTAAATGTTGAGCACGAAGCGGGTGCCGTACTTTTGGTGCAAGTCGCGAAGCAGCTTCAGGTAGAAGCAGTCGAACAGGGACCGGTACTGCTTGCGAGCAATGTCGCGCAGGAAGAAGCTGTTGTCGTCGATCGAGAAACGGTAGCGCGGAAAGGAGTTCCGGTCCCAGACGACTCGGACCACGTGCTGGTGGCGGCCGTAGCTGCCTTCGGCCGCAGCGACCAGGTCGGTCTCCTTGTCTCGCAGGACCACCTGGGCGCGGAAAGCCGTTCCGTCCCGCTCGGCCGGAACGCCGTTGACCGTCACGCGGTCGCGTAACGGAGCCGTCCCACGCACATCGATTTTCAACCCACCTTCGACCGGCTGCCCATGTCGGCGGTTCAAGACCGCTCCGTGAAACGGCTCGTCAATCTTCACCAGGCTGGGAATGCTGGAGCGAGCGGTTCGGCTCAACGTCAGTCCGCCCACTGCCGCCGCAGCCACTTTCAGCAGCGTCCGTCGGTCCACACGACTGTCCATTGGCCGTCCCCCCTTTTCTTCCAACGACCGTCTTAAGGCGAAGTGCCCTGACCGCCGGAACGAGCGGCTCGGCCAACTGCTGCGGCAGCCTCCTCTCTCTGGAAAGGCCGACCGGCGGGCGCTTCGCCTTTCCAAATTGCAAACAGAGACGAACCGGACGACAGGCTGTCAATCGAGTTGCGTGCGCGGGACGGGCCGGCCAAACCGAGCGGCAACTACGACTCAACCAACCCCTCTTCCAACTCTTCGACCGAAACGTCTTTTCCGGTCAACGACTTGAACAACGTGGCGGCTTGGTCGAGGAAAATTTGCCTCGGCTCGACGATTCGGCACTCGCGGTCTCGCGCCTCGCGCACAAACACGCTGTCTTCGGGCAAGCGGCACACGTCCATGACCGTCAGCGGTGGCTGGAAGTAAGACGGGTTGAACTCCGACTTGCGAATGCCCGGCTTCAGGTCCGGGTCCGCCAAGACGACCACGTCGACCAGCGTGCTGTAGACGGCGGCGAACTGAATGTGCCGCACGCCGTACTCCTGAGCGACGTCGCGGGCCGAAACGTCTCGCGGCGACGCCACGCTAATGACCGCGTTCCGCCGCTTCAGCCCGTAAACAACTGTCTGAGCCAGCGGTCCGTTGCCAATGACCATGACGTTGGAACGCTCGAGCGGCTTTTCGCCCTTGCCGCCCGCCTGCAGCGTCCGCTCCAGCACCCGCACCGCGCTGCGCCACAAGCTGTTGTAGGCGTGCCAGCCGTCCGGCTGCTTCAACACCACGTCGGCCGCTCGGCCAATCTTCGCCGCCTCTTCCGCCTTGTCGGCGAACTGTAGCAACGTTTCCCGGCGCGACGGTCCGGCCAGCACGGCGTTGATTTTCAGAATGTCGAGCATTTGCTTCAGCTTCTCCAACGACTTGCAGTCGAACGGAAGCATTCGCGCATTGAGGCCCTTCTTTTTGAACGCCGTGTTGAAGACCCGACAGAGGGTCATTTCGTCCGGACCGTAACCCATGACGCCAATGAAACGCGTGGTCGGTCCGATTTCCCGCCAGTGGTGGACTTCGTCCAGTTCCCAGACGGTCGGCTGTCCCTGAAACGCCTCCATTCCTTTTTCCAAGGCCGCGTAAATCCACGGCGAACCGTACTTGCGGCCCAACAGCGAAAAAGTCAAGCCGGCCGGTCCAATGCCCAAACCGACCACGGGAAGGTCGCGCTTCTTCGCCACGGCCGCCAGCAGGGGCCAAGCCTCTTCCAGCGTCTTCGTCGGCCAGGTGAACTTGACGACGTCGGCGTCGGCCAATTTGGCTTGCTGGAAAATTCGGTCCACGTTGCCCAGCGGGCGGTCCAGGCTGGTGTAGCTGACCACTCGCTTCGTCGGTCCGTAGCGGGGAATCTTTCTGGCCGTGTCCAGGTCCAGCTCGACGTACGCCGGCTCCGCCACGACGGCTTCTCTCAGCAGCCGCAGCCGCTGCTCCTCCGACCCCTGAAAGTGCCCTCCCTCTTCGGGACGACGGCACGAAACCAGCACGGGCTTGTCGACCGCCTTCACCAAGTCCCCGACGTCCGGCTCCTTAATCAACCGGTCCAGACACAGTTCAATCAGGTCCCCGCGCCGAGCCGCGTTGACCAGGTCGGCCTTCGCCAGTTTTCGCGACTCCGGAGTGACGGAAATGCAAATCATGGCTGTGTGACTCGAGCCAAGCTTCCACGAAAGAAACAAGACGAACCGTGCCCGGGAGTTCGAGCTGTCGGCTTGGCTGCGCACCAGCCTTCCCGGGCCGGACCAGCGCGGCGGCGTCCGCTTCGCCCCCGAAGCCCGCCCAGACCGGACCCGCCCGTCCAGCTCCCGGACCCGTTCTCCAAACGTCGTTTCAAGCGTCCCGTGCGGCCCGAGTGTCCCAACGGTCAACGTTCGCTGAGCGTCTCCCTCCGGCCGCGGGCGCTCACGTCCGAGCACGCAGACAGAAACGCCGTTCATCTTAACGCGGCTGTTGGCGGCAACCAAGTCGCTGGACTTTCCAGCGCGACGGCCGTCAGCCAGCGACTGGCTCGCAGCACCGTCCCCGCACCCGGCCGGCTCCGCAACCGCTCACTCCGCCCCCGCCCGAACGGCTACGACCGCTGTGACTCCTGCGGCTCCTGTTCCGCGTAACGAATCATGACCAGCAGGACTTTCGCTCGCTGAGCCGCTCGAACCGCGTGCGGCACGTTGGCCGGCAGTCGCAGCCCCTGTCCGCTTTGAAGCGTGTGCCAGGTCGGACCGACTTTCACGTCGAGCGTTCCTTCCAGGACGCACAGAATGGCTTCGTACGGAGCCGTGTGTTCGCTCAGTTCCTGCCCTTCGTCGAACGCAAACAGCGTGACCGTGCCAGCCGGGTTCTTGACCAGCGTGTGGCTGACAATGGCGTGAGTCTGGTAGTCCACAATGCCGACCAAGTCGGTCGGCCGGTCCAGTGGCTTCTCCACCGACATTCCGGCAGTTCCTCCTCGTGAATTCGACCTTGGTTGCTTGGCCTCGGTTGCTCGCCGAGCGGCCGGCACGGCCGCTCTTGCCGCTTCGGCCTGGTGAAACAGAAAACGCCCCGCCCGTACGGCTAG
>CAYSAG010000092.1:0-16684 GCA_964428935.1 uncultured Planctomycetaceae bacterium
TCGTCGTGCTCGCCACAAACGGTATCCCGAATCTTCGATTTGACAGACCACTAGGCTTGTGGACGCCCGGAGCGTGGGGCAGAATCCGTGAGTGTGTCGAAGCGGCACGCGGTCCGATGTCGGTTCGAGCGAAAGCGTCTTGTGTTGCTCGGGCCGACCGGGACCCGCGGACGGCCTCCCCCGTCCGGCCCGACAACCCGACGGCCCGACTCAGCCGAGCGAAAACCGAACCCATGGGCGAGAAGTTCTGGTACCTGAAGCACTGCGACCTGTGCAGTCGGCTTTCGCTGGAGGAGCTGCGGTCGCTGGAGGCCCGCTGCCTGCTCCGAACGTTCGAGCGGAAAAGTCTGATCTACGTGCCGTCGGACCTGAGCGACTCGCTGCTGCTACTCATTTCCGGCCGCGTCAAGCTCTACCACCTGACCAGCGAAGGCAAGGAGGCGGTGCTGGCGCTGATTGAGCCGGGCGAGCTGTTTGGTGAGCTGTCGTTGGTCGAGCCGGGGCGGCGGGAGGAATTCGCCGAAGCCATGTTGCCCTCGCGCGTGGTGCTGATTCCCGGAGCGGCGTTTCGCGAACTCATGGAACGTCACCCGCAAGTCTCGCTTGAAGTGACCCGCCTCATGGGACTGCGCCGGCAGCGAATCGAACGTCGCTTGAAGTCGCTGCTGTTCCGGTCGAACCGGGAACGACTGATTTTCCTGTTGTTGGAGCTGGCCGAGAAGTACGGACGGTTCACCGAGCAGGGCATTCAGTTGGGCATTCGCCTGTCCCACCAGGAAATGGCCAGCATGATTGGAAGCACCCGCGAAACCGTCACGGTGCTGCTGGGCGAGCTGCAGGCGTGTGGAGCCATTCTGGTGCGGCGGCGACAAATTACGCTCAAAGACCTCGCGTCGCTGGCCAACGAAGTCGACCTTTCGCCTTCGGAACTCCCTCTGCCCCGTCCGCCCTCCTCCGCCCCCCAAGCCGACCGCTCGCCGTGACCCGAGTGCAAATTTTTCGCATGGCTCGCCTGTTCTTCTCGACCTAGTCTTTTTGGACACGCCAGTCGTCTTGTCCTACGGACTTTCACAGGCCGGCCTGTCTTGCGCAACCGGCGGTTTGGCGAGCGTGTCGGTGGTCGGCCCGGTGCCGTCAGCTCGTTTTGACCCTCGGCGCACCGCCGAACCGACCGCGCGTCCCGACTGTCCACACCCGGCGAGCGACAGGTGCGCGAGCCGCGACCAGTCTGACAGCCGAAAGAACCTGGCCATGGAAACGGTGACCCGGAAGTTAGACGACGAGCCGAATGCAGCCTGTCGGACCGTGCTGGTCTGTCACGTTGGTCCGCTTCGGCTGGGCGTCGACGTTGGAGAGGTGAGCGAGGTCGTGCGGGAGCTGCCGTTGGAGGTGCCTTTTCCCGGCCAGTGCGCCGCCTTGGGTCTGACGACCCTGCGCGGACGCACCACGCTGGTCGTCGACCTGGCTCGCTCGCTGAGCGTGGACGCTGCTCGTCCGCTCGGCCAAGGGCGACTGGTTGCGCTGCGTGACTCGGTCTGGTCTCGGGCAAATGAACAACGGCCGGGTTCGCTCGCAGCCGGCGACGCGGCCGCAAGGGCTTCAACGGCCTCCGCTCCGCCCGGCGTGCACGCGTCGCAAGCCGTGGCGCTTCGGGTCGACGTGGTCGAAACGGTGGCGGAGCTGCAGGTGGAGCCGGACGCGGAGCTGGCCGGACTGCTGCGGGCGTTCACTTCCGACCAGCCCGTGGGTCGTTTGCCCGACGGGCCGTTGATTCCGGTGTTGAGCCTTTCGCGTGTGGTGACCGCGGCGGTGGCGGAGCCGGAGCAGTCGTGACGGACTGGAACGTCCCTACCGGGCGGATTGAGTCGAAGGTCGACGGCGAAAGAAGAAGCGTTCCAAGCAGCACGTTTCTGGGGCAGAGCAGCAAAATGACGCAGGCGTTGCAGTGCGACGGGTTCGAGCGGGTCAAGGAGCTGCTGCGGCGACGTTTCGGTCTCGACGCGGCTCAAACTGGCGGACGCGACTTCGTCCGGGCCGTACGGCGGCAAATGCGACGAGCCGGCGCGGCCACGTGCGAGCAGTACTGTCGGCTGCTGGAGAGCGCGGACGGCGAAAAGCACCTCGACGAGCTCATTGCCGACGTCGCCGTCGGCGAGACGTACTTCTTTCGTCACCCTGGTCAGTTTCGAGCCTTGGTGCAGTGCGTCTTTCCTTGGCTGCGCAGCGAGAAGAGCCAGACGAACCCGGGCCTGCGAATTTGGTCGGCCGGTTGCTCCACCGGCGAGGAAGCCTACTCGCTGGCCTGGACGGCGTGGACGGCCTGTCGTCAGTGGACGGTGAGCATTGAAGTGGTGGGCACCGACGTGAGTGAGGCTGCGCTGGAGCGGGCGCGTCGAGCCCGTTACGGCCGCAACTCGCTCCGAGGTCTGTCGCGCGAAACGGTCCGCCAGTTCCTGGTGGAGGAACAGCCCGGCGTGTTTCGACCGGTCGAGCCGGCTCGCCGACTCGTGCGTTTCGAACGGCTCAACCTGGTCTCGTCCGAAGTGGACCGAATGCGAAACTTCGACGTCATTTTCTGCCGCAACGTGCTGATTTACTTCGAGCAGTCGGTGCGTCAGCGCGTGCTGCGGTCGCTGCACCGGTCGCTGCGGGACGGCGGCTACTTGTTCGTTTCGCCGACCGAAGGTTTCGAAGACGAAGGACATTTTGCGACGGTCCGGGCTGGCGAGGTGTTTTTCTACCGCAAGGTGCCCGTCGACGAGACTGCGAACGACCCGGCCCGGCCGCTCGACGGCGCAAGCGACGGCCCGTTGCACAACGCGTCGCCGCGTGGGCCCGTTCCGACGGCGGCCGCGAGCGACTGTTTGGGTCGACGAGCCGAGCAAGGTTCGCCCCGGTCGCCCGCGAACCTGTCCGCCTCGCGCCGAAGCCGGTCGGCAACGGACCAGCTCGGCCAACGTCCGACCGTTCACTCAAACCAGCCGTCCGCACGAAAGGCCGGCGGTTCGGCCGCGGGTCGTCGGACGGGCGCTCCTTCGCCGGAACCCTCGGACCGCTCCGACCGCTCCCAGCTGGCCCGTCGGTTGTGGACGGAAGCCGTGCACGAATTCGCGCAGGAACGGGCGGAACGGGCGGGGCACTTGGTCGAGCGGCTGTTGGAACTGGAGCCGGAGAACGTGCGCGGCTGGCTGCTGCGAGCGTTGGTGCTGGCCGGACAGGGACTGGAAAAGCAAGCGGCCGACTGCTGTCGTCGCGCCTTGTCGTTGGAGCCTTGTCACGCCGAAGCCCACTTCGTTCACGGGCTGTTGCTGGACGCCCAGGGCCAGACCGACCGGGCTCTGGACGAGCTCCAGAAGGCCGTCTTCCTGGACAGCAACTTCGCTCCAGCCGCGTTCCGTCTGGCCTGCCTGCTGCAGCGGGAAGGGCGGTCGGTGGCGGCGGAGCGGGTTTTCCGGTCGACGCTGCAAGCGCTGGAGCACGACACGGACGAGCGTCTGCTGTTGTACGGGGGCGGGTTCAGTCGCGACGCGTTGCGAGCCTTCTGTCAGGCTCGCCTCGCTGCCGCGAACGGCTGGTCGACGGCAGACGGTTGGTCGGAGCGGGCGTCCGGTGCCGGGAGTCCGTCGACCCGCTTCACCGCGGACGAAGACCAAGCCGTGACGAAGACCGCCGGCCCGTAGAAGTGCAAAGGGAAACAGCAGCCGGACCAATTGGGCAAGGCAGACTCGGACAAGGAGCGAACCAATGACGACAAGCCAAGCTCCGGGTTCGACAACCGGTCCAACGAAAGAGAGGAAGGCGAGTTCCCGAATGAAGGGACGGAGGGGAGTCACCGCGCTGACGCCTCGCGTGGCCGGACACGACGGAGGCGAAGAGCTGTCGCTGCAGCAGCGGTTGTTGGAGCTGCGTCGTTCGTTCGAACTGGAGCTGCGGAAGGCGCCGGCCACCACGCAGACCGACCGAAAGCTGTTCCTGCTGGTGTCGGTGGCTGGCGAGCGGTTCGCTTACCCCGCCGAGTTTGCCGCCGAGGTGGTGGTCCTGCCGACGGTGGCTCCCGTACCGTCGGCGCCTCCGGCCGTCCTGGGAATCGTCAACTACCGCGGAGCCATTTGCACGGTGGTCAGTCTGCGGCGGGTGCTCGGACTGCCCGACCAACGTGCAACGGAGGGCCGACTGATTGTCGCCAAGAAGCTGCGTTTCGACACCAGCTTCCTGGCCGACCGGGTGGAAGGTACGTGCGAAATCGCTGAGGAAGAAATTCAACCGCTGCCGCCCACCGTCTCCGACGCGCGAACCTCGTTCCTGTGCGGCTCGGTCGTCCTGGGCGACCAGCCCGTGTTCGTGCTCGACCCCGTCGCGCTGTGCCGTCTGAAAGCAGTTTCCAAAGCGTGAGCGACCCGGCACACGCGACGAACAGGTCCAGTTCAAGCCGCGCAAGTGTCCGGAGGGAAGCAGAGCGTTGAGCAGGCAGCAAATGGGGTGAGGTTGTCTGGGAATTGGAGGGCCACGCTCCGTCGTGGCCGCCGGCCGGGAATTGGACGGCCACGCTCCGTCGTGGCCGCTGGCGGCTCGTGCTCCGAGGCCGGCCCCAGAAGACCCGTCCGGTCGATCGAAAACCGGCCAGTGCCCAGGGCAGCCCGGACGAATTCCCGGAGACCCTCGTGCAGGTCCCAAACTCGTTGAGGACTGGCTTCGAGCAGACACGCCCCGTGGTGCGTCGGTTGAGACACGGTGACTTGTGGGAGGATCAGTCATGACGTACGGCTTTCAAACCCGTCCTGTCGGCAGCGACAGCCAGGTGGACAGTCCGCCGTCGGGACAGCGGCGGTTGGCCCGCTGGCTCACGAACCTTTCTCTGGCTTGGAAGTTAGCCATTGCCAATGCGGTGGTCTGTGTGCTGGTTGCAGCCGCCGCACTGGCCACGTTGTACCCGACCTACCGCAAATGCATGGAGTCTCACTTGATCGACAAGGCCCGCACCGCCTCTTTGGTAGCCAAGGCCGTGGGACACACGGCCGCCGAGCAAGGGGCGTGGCAGAACGCGGACATTGAACGGCTGGAACAGATGGTCGAGCAGCAGGACGCCGCTGGTCTGCGAAAGGCCGTTCCGTTTATTGCCCAATTGGACCAAGCCAGTGAAGTCGCGGAGAAGCTCGGCTGCCAATTGCGTTTGCTCACTCCCTATTCGCCAGACCCGTCTCACGCTCCCGACCCTGTCGCGCAGCAAGCCCTGCGGCAAATGAAGCAGGCGGGACGGAAGGAGTACGTGTTTCTGGACGAGGAGCAGGGTGTGTTTCGTTACTTCGCCCCAATAACCGTGCACACGTACTGCATCCGCTGCCACGGAAGCGGAGAGTCGGCTCGGGCACTTTGGGATGGTCTGAAGCCGCTGCTCGGACAAACCGATTCGCTTCGCGGTTGGGAGCCCGGGCAGATCGTCGGGGTCTACGAGATCAGCGGTAGCCTGGAGGGAGTCCAAGCGGCGTCGGCGTCCGCGTTAGGTTGGGGCGCGGCCGTCGCGCTGCTGGCCCTGGTCGCGGCCGTTGCGCTGAACCGTTTGACGGTGGGGCGACTGTTGGGTCGCCGATTGAAGCAGCTGATCGACGCTACAGGAGCTTTGGTGGAAGGCGACCTGACTGCACAGCCGGTGGTCGGTCCAGCAGACGAAGTGGGAATCCTGGAGCGGGCGTTCGCTCAGCTCGTGGCTCGCCTTCGAGAGATTGCCGGCCTGGCTACACGCGTTGCTCGTGGAGACTTTACCGTCAAAGTGTCGGTCGCCGGTCCGAGAGACAAGCTGGGAGCTGCCTTGACGGAAATGACGAAGAGCTTGAGCGAGGTGGCCGCCGCCTGCGAACGCGTGGCTGCCGGCGACTACTCGCAACAGTTGCCCGTCAAGAGCGAACACGACCGGCTGGCCCGAGCGGTCAACGACATGATTCGCAGCTTGAGCGGCGTGGGACAGCAAATCAACGAAGCCAGCAACCGAATGGCTCAGGCCAGCCGCGAGCAGGCCGAGGGAGCTCGAAACCAAGCGACCGCCGTCGCCCAAATGGCCAGTTCGGTGGCCGAGCTCTCCTCGACCGCCCGACAGCTTTCCGAAACGGGAGCCGCGGTGGCCGAACAAGCCGCCCGGGCCAGCCAGGAATGCTCCGAGGGCAGCGCCGGAATTCACCGAGCCGTCGAAAGCATTCGCCGAATCCAAGACGGCATGGAAAAAATCGCTCAGCACATGCTCGAGCTGGGACGCAAGAGTCAACAAATCACCAGCGTCGTGGACATCATTGGCGAGCTTTCCGAGCAGACCAACCTCCTCAGCCTGAACGCCAGCATCGAGGCGGCGGGCGCGGGAGAAGCCGGCAAGCGGTTCGCCGTCGTGGCCAACGAAATTCGCTCGCTCTCCGAGCGGGCGTCTGAGTCGGCGTCCGAAGTGCGAGCGTTGATCGACGAAGTCCAAAAGACGACCAACGCCGCGGTCATGGCCACCGAGGACGGAACCAAGGCCGTCCAGCAGGGCGTCGCGCTGGCCGAGGAAGTTCAGGAGTCGTTCGAACGAATTGCCGAACAAGTGGCTCTGACGGCCGAGTCGGCCAAAGCCATTGAAATGGCGTGCCGTCAGCAGGCCACCGCCATTGCCCAAATGGAAGCCACGGTCCAAAGCCTCAACACGACGGCTCAGCAGGCCGAGGAAATGGCCCGACGAGTCGACGACGAGGCCGGCGCACTGGTCGAGTCGGCTCGACGCTTCCGCGTCGGACAAGCCGTCTGACGGCCCCGCGACGGACACCCCCCTGTCCGTCGGACTGGCCGAGCCGAATCCGACGCGACCGCCTCGAAAGGCAACTCGGCCCGGCCTCGGTCACCACGGACGAAACCCGAACGGCCCCCAGGACGGGCAACGCAGGTCACGGTGACTGACAAAAGGACGCAGGACGCCATGAGCGAGTTGCTGGAGTACTTCCAAATTGAAGCGGCCGAGCGGCTGGAGCGGTTAGGGGCCGGGCTGCTGGCGCTGGAACAGAACAAGCAGGACGAAAAACTCCTGCAGGACCTGTTCCGAGAAGCCCACAGCCTGAAGGGTGCCGCCGCCGTCTCCGGCTTGGAGCATGTGGCGACGGTCTGTCACCGCCTGGAGGACGTCTTGGCCCGAATCCGCGACGGCGCACTGCAGCCCGACTCGCGAATCGTCGACACCTTGCTGGCCGCCACCGACGCCGTGCGCGAGCTGGTGAACAACCCGGAGTTGAGCGAAGAGCGGTCGCGCGAAATTGTGGAGCAACTGTCCGAGGCACTGCACGGAAGCGGACCGAGTCCCGAGAGGCCCAGTCCGCCGCGAGCCTCTTCCGAGGGCGAGCCGGCCACCGAAAGCGAGACGCGGGACGACCAGAAGCTGGACCAACGGGCCGAGCCACCGCAGCAGTCCGCGGCGCCGCAAGAGCCGCACGTTGAGCTGCCGTCGAAGTCCACGCCGCACGAGCAGCAACCGGCAAGCTCGGTTTCATCCGCGGGCCGGCCGACGGCCCGGCAAGCTCAACCGGTCGATCAGACGCCACACGTCGTGCCGTCCGGCCGGGAGCAGCCCCGGCCTTCGGCGAGCGAAGAGGGCTCGTCCACGCCGGACACCCAGACCGCGGCCGGCGAGCCGCGTCGAGCCGTGCAGTCCGCGGCACCGGCCGGCTCGAACGCGGGTGAGACACCTCGAGCTTCCGCACCGTCGACGACCTCCGCCTCCGGCGGCTCGCACGACGCCCTCCACAGCCGCCAGCAACCAGCCTCCACTGCAAACGGCTCGGCCGAACAACGTTTCGTCCGGCTGAAGGTGGAAGACCTGGACCGGCTGACGAACGTGGCGGGCGAACTTTTCGTTGCCGGCAACCGCTTGCGGTCGCGTTTGAACGACCTGCGGCGGCTGCGGCGGCAGATTCTGCAAGCTCAACAGTGGTCCGGCGCGGCCGAGGAACTGCTGTCGCAACTCCAACACGCCGTTCGAACGCTCGTGGACGACCTGTCCAACGACCTGGCTCAAGTCTCTCCGCTCATTGGCGAAGTCCACCAGCGGACCTTGGAAGCTCGAATGGTTCCCGTCGACTCGTTGTTCGCCAGCCTGCCTCGGCTGGTCCGGCAAATGTGCCGCGAAACGGGCAAGCAGGCCGAGCTGCAGTTGTCGGGCGGACAGGCGCGAATCGACCGCCAGGTCCTGGAGGCTTTGCGAGACCCGCTGATTCACCTGGTGCGAAACGCCGTGGCTCACGGAATCGAACCGCCCGAGCAGCGCGAGGCGTCGGGCAAGCCCCGTGTGGGACGAATTCGTCTTTGGGCCGAACGGCGAGGCGAGCGCATTCGGCTGGTCTGCGAAGACGACGGCCGAGGAATCGACCGTCCGAAGCTGGTTCGACGAGCGGTCGAGGCGGGTCTTTTGAGCGCCGAGCAGGCACAGAAGCTCTCGCCCAAACAAATCGACCGGCTCATTCTGCTGCCCGGTCTGTCGACGGCCGACTCGGTCACCGACCTGTGCGGCCGAGGCGTGGGAATGGACGTGGTGGCCCAGCAGGTGGCTCGACTGCACGGAACGCTGAAGGTGCACAGCGAGCCGGGCCGGTTCACCCGTTTCGAAATCGAACTGCCGGCGTCCGTTGCCACGTTGGAGGGCCTGGTGGTCGAGGCGAACGGTCACACGTACGTCTTGCCGGCCTTCGCCGTCCGCAAGACGCTGCGAATCGAACCCAGTCAGGTGCGACGGGGAGCCGGCGGGGAGTGGCTTTGCGTTCTGGACGGCCAGACCGTGCCGCTCGTCACCTTGCTCGACCTGTTGTGGCCCGGTACGCACGCGTTCCGACCGGCGGGTCCGCGAGCCATTGCCGTGCTGGTGAAGTTCGGTTCCAGCAGTTTGGCCATTGTTGTCGACCGCCTGGTCGGAATGAAGACGGTAGTGGCGAAGAGTCTGGGGAACCATTTGGGCGAAATCGACGGAATTGTGGGAGCCACCATTTTGCCGAACGGCCAGCCGGCTCTGATTGTCAACCCGCAACGGCTGGCCGAGCTTTGGGTGCAGGACGGTCGTTCGGTGTCGGTCGACGAGGTCGAGGAAGGTACGGACGAAGGCCAGCAGCGGCAGCGGCCGCCCGTTCTGGTCGTCGACGACTCGGTCACGACTCGAATGATGGAAAAAAGCATTCTCGAGTCGGCCGGGTACCGGGTCGACACGGCCGTCAACGGAGAGCAAGCCTGGAGCAAGCTGGGTCAGCAGACTTACGCGCTGGTCGTCACCGACGTCGAAATGCCCGGGCTGGACGGTTTCGAGCTGACCAAGCGAATCCGTTCGCACAAGGAACTGAAAGACCTGCCGGTGATCATTGTCACGTCGCTGGGCACGCCCGAGCAGAAGAAGAAAGGCATGGAGGCGGGTGCGAACGCGTACATTGTCAAGAAGGAGTTTGATCAAAGTCGGTTGTTGGACCTGGTGGCGAGGATGGCAGGATCATGATTCGAGTACTAGTGGTAGACGACTCGGCCGTCGTTCGAAAGGCGGTCTCGGAACAACTGCGAGCCGCGGGCATGGAGGTGGTGGGCGAAGCCACCAATGGGTCCGAGGCGGTCGAAATGGCCCGTCGGCTCAAACCGGACGTGGTCTTGACCGACCTGCTCATGCCGGGCATGGACGGCGTGGAGGCGACGCGCCGAATCATGCGGGAAGCTCCCACCCGCGTGGTCGTCCTGACCGGGTTGGGGGGTCGAGAGGAGTGCCGTGCGACGCTGGACGCGCTGTCGGCCGGAGCGTTGGAGGTGTGCGCGAAGCCGCACGGAGACAGCCAGTCCAACCAGCAGCAGTGGCAGCGGATTGTCACGACGGTGCGAGCGGCGGTGCGGGTGCCGGTTTCGCAGCGGCTGGCCGGGTCGTCTCGGCGCGAGTCCCCCGCGGCTTGCGGCTGCTCCAGCTCGACCGACACCGCCGACCACCGACGCCCGCGCGTCGTCGTCATCGGGGCTTCCACCGGCGGGCCGTCGGCCGTCCGGCAAGTTCTGGAAGCGTTGCCCGGTGACTTTCCAGCCACGGTCTTCGTCGCGGTTCACAGCGGTCGCATCTCGGCACCGACCATGGCCAACTGGTTGGCCGACTACTGCTCGCTGCCGGTCAGCGAAGTTCGCCACGGGGAGGAGTTCGCCGCGGGCGCGGGCCGTGTCTACGTGCCTCCGGCCGGAGCCGACCTGACTCTGGTCCGCAACCGTCTGTTGCTGAGCGAGCCGAGCGGTGACACTCGGCGGTGCACGCCGTCCATCGACCGTCTGTTCTTCTCGGCCGCCGACGCGTACGGACCGGAAGTCGTCGGCGTGCTGCTGACCGGCATGGGGGCCGACGGCGCGGCCGGGCTGAAGTACATTCGCGAGCGGGGTGGACGAACCGTCGCCCAAGACGAATCCACGTGCGTGGTCTACGGCATGCCGGCCGCCGCGGTCGAGCTGCAAGCGGCCGAACAGGTTCTGCCCCTGACACACATTCCCGACTACCTGGTCGAAGTGACCGGTGCTCCGAAACGCTCCAACCTGTGCCACGAGGTCGCCCGATGAGCCAGAACTTCATTCCAGCCACCCTGTTGGTCGCCGACGACAGCTTGACGGTCCGAAGCGCCCTGTGCGACTTGTTCTCGCGCGAGGGCTACGACGTCCTCGCCGCCGGCTCGGCCACCAAGGCGCTCGAACTGCTCCGCACCAAACCCGTCGACGTCCTCATTCTGGACCTGGTCATGGAAGACCTGCGAGGACAAGAAGTCATTCAGCGGGTCAAGTCGGACCCCAAACTCGAGGTCGTTCCCATTCTGCTGCTGACGGCCGTGGCCGACCGGCAGGAGCTGGTGCAGTGCCTGGACCTCGGCGCAGACGACTTCGTCGTCAAACCGTGGGACCGCCGCGAGTTGCTGGGTCGGGTGCGAGCCATGGTCCGGCTGCGCCGAGCCTTGGACGGCATGCGCACCAGCGCCGCTCGAGCCCGCGCCCTGCTGAACGCACCGCGCCACGTCGCCCTCTTGCTCGACCGCCACGGAACCATTCTGGACGCCAACGCGCAAGCGGCCGCCACGCTTCACGTCCCTTCCCAACAACTCAGCGGCCGCAAGCTGTCCGAGGTCTTGCCGGCCGAGCGGTTCCGACTCTGGCAGCCGCAAATCGAACGCGTGCTGGGCTCGAGCGGAGCGTGTCGGTCTGCCCGTTTCGAGGAAGAGAACCGCGGACGCTACTACGAAACCTGCATCTACCCAGTCTGCGACAACGGCTCGGTCACCGGCTGCGCCGTGCTGTCGGCCGACATTACCGAGCGGAAAGAAACCGAACGGAAAATGGCCGAGCTGAACCGCAAGCTGATCGAAACGTCGCGACGGGCCGGCATGGCCGAAATCGCCACGAACGTCTTGCACCATGTGGGCAACGCGCTCAGCCGAATCAACGTGTCGTCCGGACTGCTGCAGGAAAAACTGGCCAGCCTGGGCATTCGCGACTTCCGACGTGCCACGGAACTGCTGGAGCAGCACCTGCATGAGCTGGACCGATTCTGCACCGAAGACGAACGCGGCCGACACATGGCTCCGTTCCTCATTGCGCTCAGCCGGCAAATGGTCCAGCGGGAGCGGGACGTGCGCGACGAGCTCAAACGACTCCGTGAAGCCGTCCAGCGAGTGAACGAAATCCTGACGCTCCAGCAGGACCTCGCCGGCAACTCTTGCTTGAAGGAAGAGGTCGTTCTGCAAGACGTGCTGAAGGACGTGGTGGCCGAACACCAAAAGCGGGCGGAAAAACTGGGCGTGGAAGTCGACTGCCACTTCGAGCCGGTTCCGCCAGTCATGGCCGACCGCATGAAAGTCAGGCGAATCGTGGGCGAGCTGATTCACAACGCGCTGGACTCGCTGGCTGAAAGCCCTTCACGCGAGAAACGCCTGACCGTGCGTTTGTACCGCAACGACCGGGGACTGGTGTGCATCGACGTGGAGGACAACGGAGTGGGCATCGAAGAACAGAACCTGGCTCGCGTCTTCGGCCAAGGCTACACAACAAAAAAGGACGCCAAGGGACTGGGCTTGCACGACGCGGCCCTGCAGGCCAAGGAGCAGGGCGGCGAGCTGGTCGCTCACAGTGACGGCCCGGGCCTGGGAGCCCGCTTCACGCTCAAGCTGGCCTTCCAAACACCCGAGGAGTACCTGGCGACGCTGCCGGACGAGCCGTCCCGCACCCAGACCGCCCAGCCGGACCGCGCAGCCGAACCCCCGTCGCCCTCCCAGGAACAGCCAACCCCGACCTGCACCGTCTGCTCTGACTCGTAGGCCCACCGACCGACGGCCGCCCGCACAAGCAAACCGTTCGACCCAGCCAGCCCCGACAAGACCGGCCGCTCCACGCGCCGACGCCGGCTCCTCCGTGCCCCGTCGCTCCCCCGTCTCCCCTTCGCCACCGCCAGCGCCACGTCCCGAGACGCCCTGCACGCTTCGTTCCCCGTTGTCCCGCCAGTCGCCCCCGCGCGTCGCCAGCTCGAGCCACAATGGGTCAACGCACCTGAGCCCGTTCGCCCCTGCTCCCCCAGCTCGCTCGGTCGCATCCCCGACGTCAGCCAGTATAATCGCCGCCAGAAAGCCGAGTGAGCCGGTTCGGAACCGGAGCGGGTCTTGCTGGACGGCCGCCAAGCGACGCTGCACGGGGACGGCCGTCCGTCGCCGACGTCAGAGGCAGGCAGCAGCGAGCGGAACAATGCGCGTCGGTCTTTTCATTCCGTGCTACGTCGACCAGTTGTACCCGAGCGTGGGGTTGGCCACGGTGAGGGTGCTGCGTCGGTTCGGTTTGCACTTGGAGTACCCTCGAGAGCAGACGTGCTGCGGCCAGCCCTTCTTGAACAGCGGGCTGTGCGCGGAGACGCGACCGTTCGCCGAGCGGTTCCTGCAAATCTTTCGAGACTACGACTACGTCGTTTGTCCGTCGGGCAGTTGCACGTCGATCGTCCGGCACCACTACGACCAGTTCCTGGCCGGCCAGCCGGGCTTTGACGAACTGAAGGCGAAGACGTTCGAGCTGTGCGAGTTCTTGACGGACGTCCTGAAGGTGGACGGCGTCGACGGCCGCTTCCCCTACCGCGTCGGGCTCCACCACAGTTGCCACGGACTGCGCGAGCTGCGTCTGGCCCGGTCCAGCGAAACGGTTGGGCCTTACTTCAGCAAAATGAAGCAGTTGCTGGAGTCGCTGGAAGGCATTCAGTTCACCGAGCCCTCGCGGCCGGACGAATGCTGTGGCTTTGGCGGAACGTTTGCCGTTCTCGAGGAAGCCGTCTCCTGCCGAATGGGCCTGGACCGCATTCGTGACCACGAGCAGGCCGGCACCGAAGTGCTCACCTCTTACGACGTCTCGTGCCTCATGCACCTGGACGGCCTGATTCGCCGACACAAGAAACCGATTCGGGTCATGCACGTGGCCGAAATCCTCGACGCCGCTCAGGAAAAGTGACATTCCCTCGAGCCGCTTCTTCTGCGTCCGGCCTCCGAGGGTCGAAGCCACGTGGTCTCGCCAGTCCGGGCGGACCGACCGGCAAGAAGGACGAAGACTCATGGACCACGCTGTTCAAGCTGCCGAGTTCCTGAGGAACCCGGAACGGGTGACCTGGCACGACCAGGCGCTGTGGTTCGTCCGTGCCAAGCGCGACCGAATGGCTCACGCCTTGCCCGAATGGGAACAGCTCCGCGAAAAAGCGGCGGCCATCAAGGCGTACACGTTGTCGCATTTGGCCGAGCTGCTGGAACAGTTCGAGCGAAACGCCACTCGTTTGGGCGCTCACGTTCATTGGGCCGAGACGGCCGAAGAGCACAACCGAATTGTGCTGGAGCTGCTGCAACGGCACGGCGCGAAGAAGGTCGTCAAGAGCAAGTCCATGCTGACCGAAGAGTGTCAGCTCAACCCGTTCCTGGAACAGCACGGCATTGAAGTGGTCGACACGGACTTGGGCGAGCGAATTGTGCAACTGCGCCGGGAGCCGCCCAGTCACATTGTCATGCCGGCCATTCACCTGAAGCGCGAGGAAGTCGGCGAGCTGTTTCACCAGCACTTGGGAACCGAGAAGGGGGCCACCGACCCGGCTTACCTGACCGAAGCGGCACGGAACGACCTTCGAGCTCGTTTCCGCCAGGCCGACGCGGGAATCACCGGGGTGAACTTCGCCGTCGCCGAGACGGGCGGAATTGTTGTGTGCACGAACGAGGGGAACGCGGACCTGGGCACGTCCGTCCCGCCGCTCCACATTGCTTGCATGGGAATCGAGAAATTGGTTCCCCGAGCGGCCGATTTGGCCGTGTTCGTGCGACTGCTGGCTCGCTCGGCCACCGGTCAGCCCATTACCACTTACACGTCGCACTTTCACGGACCGCGGCCGGGGGGTGAGCTGCACATTGTGCTGGTCGACAACGGCCGCAGTCGGCTGCTGGCCGACGAGCGGTTTCGTCGAGCCTTGAGTTGCATTCGCTGTGCCGCTTGCATGAACACGTGCCCGGTCTTTCGACGGACCGGCGGCCACAGCTACGGTGTTCCCATTCCCGGCCCCATTGGTTCCATTCTCGCTCCTTTCCGCGACGCGCAGCAGCACGCCAGTCTGCCTTACGCGTCCAGCCTGTGCGGTTCCTGCTCGGACGTCTGCCCTGTCCGAATCGACCTGCACCACGAGCTGTTGCGTTGGCGAGACGAGCTGGTCCGGCGCGGACTGCTTCCGTGGCGCAAGCGGCTGGCCATGAAGTTGGCCGCTGCCGTTTTGCTCCGGCCGGGACTGTACGTCGCCGCGGGCAAGGTCGCCCGGTGGCTGGTGCCCAGGCTGCCCCGTTTCGTGCTCTACAACCGCTTCAACGCGTGGGGCCGCCAGCGCGAACTGCCTCCGTTTCCGCCGAAGAGCTTCCGTGAGTTGTACGAAGAGCTGGAACAAGAGGAAGCCGCGACCAAGCAGGCTGAAAGTGAGGAGCCGACCCGTGACGAGCAGCCGTGAGAGGATTCTTGACGCCGTTCGACGGGCCAACGTGCCCGAGTCGCCTCGGCCGGACTTGGACGGCCCGTGGATTCGGTTCGACGACGTGCAGGCCCGGTTTGTCGAAATGGTCGAGGCCGTGGGTGGCCGGTGCGTGCCGGTCGGCTCCACCGACGAACTCAACCAACGGCTGGCCGAGCTGCCGGAGTACGCCCAGGCAGCGAAAGTGTGCTCGCTGGTGGAGGGCGTCGGGCGGAACGACGTCCGGCTGCAAGAAGTGGCCAGTCCGCGCGAGCTGTTCGACTTGGACTTCGTCCTTTTTCCGGCCGAGTTTGGCGTGGCCGAGAACGGAGCGGTCTGGGTGGTCGAACAGCCGGACCTGCTTCGAGCTGCCTGGTTCGTGGCGCAACACGCAGCCGTCGTTCTCAGGGCCGACTGCCTTGTGCACAACATGCACGAAGCCTACCAGCGGCTGACGTTCGACCAACCTCGCTTCGGCTGCTTCATTTCCGGCCCGTCGAAAACGGCCGACATTGAGCAGTCGCTGGTCATGGGTGCTCAAGGTCCGCGCTCGCTGACCGTGTTCTTGTTGCAAGGAAACTGAGGGGTCTGGAATTCATCGACGTTCCCGAAGGGGTCGCGGGTCTTGCAGCGAGCGAACGCGTCTTCTTGAAGTTGGCCTCGAGCCACGAACCGTCGGCGGCCACGACGGAGCGGCGTTTTCAGGCACCGGAGGGACGCGATCCTTCGCGTCCGCGTCCGGCTCCGCTCGTTCCCGCCACCGCAGCTTCGCGTGTCCGGCGTTTGGCCGCGCCGGTCGTGGGCGGCCACAAGGGCCGCCCCTACCGCGGCTCGCACGCCGCCGCGCCGTCCGCGCGTCCACGTCCCACGTCCCGCGCCCCGAATTCCGAATTCCGAACCCCGAATTCCGAACCAACCGCGGCCACGACGGAGCGTGGCCCTCCGGCGCAGCGCCGAGCGGGGCACCAAGGGCGGAGTTCTCCAGTCGATTCTCAGTCCACTGAAACCAGCTTCGCGCCGAGCGGGTAACAGCTTGTGCGTCCGGGCGCCAAAGGGACCGGCGGTGAAGGACGTAGACGAACTGAAGCGCGCCGTGGCTCCAGTGGCCGAGCGCACGGACCAACCAGCCGGACACAGCAGCCGGGCCAGACAACGCGGACAACAGCGAAAACGAGCTGGAGGAGTGAAGCCATGCAAGCACAAAGGCGACTGGTCCAACAAGCGGTTTGGGTTGTTGCCGTTGCAGCGTTGTTCGTGTTGGGAACCTCGGTGCGGCCGGCCCGTGCTCAGGTCACCAGCTCCACGCAGGAGAACCCAGCGTCCGTTGCGGCGGCTGCCGCCTCGAAGCTGCAGCAGGCCCTGCGTCAGCCCATTCTGGTGGTCAACGTGGCCAGTGTCGACCGCGTGTTGGACAGCCTGGACTACGTCTTCCTGACCGCTGACCGGCCGGAAGTCATGGACCTGCTCGGCGCGCAGTTGGCCACCGTGCGTGACCTGGCCGGCCTGGACCGCAAGCGGCCCTTGGGACTGATGGTCTTCGTTGACCCGTCGGTCAGCCTGCAGCCGCTGGTCATTGGGTACGTTCCCGTTTCCGACGTGAACGAACTGATGCAAAGTTTCTCGAAGCCGCCGTTGTCGGTGGTGCCGGCGGAGCAGCCGGGCTACTACCAAATCATTGGTCGGCGGAACAGC
>CAYSAG010000093.1:0-15116 GCA_964428935.1 uncultured Planctomycetaceae bacterium
CCTTCAACGTGTGGTTGAACGGTCGGCTGCTGCTGGGTCGGCTGGAGTACCACCGGGGACGCTTTTTCGACCAGTACCGAATTCCGTGTCGGTTGAAGGCGGGGCGCAACCGAATTCTGGTCAAGTTGTGTCAGAACGAGCAGACGGAGCCTTGGGCGCAGGAGTACGGTCTGCAGTTTCGCGTGGTGGACCCGGCGGGCCTGGCGGTGCACAGCCAGCCGGAAAGCTGCGGAAAGGGTGACAACGACTCGAAGTGACGGGCGGCCCAGCCGCTCGACGGCCGCGGCGTTCCAAGGCATTGGCGAAAAGCAGCACAACGGGACGACGAAGTGAACAGACCCATGAGGCGAGTGACGGTGTGGAGCGTGTTGGTGACGGTCGCGTGGGCGGGGGCCGCGGTGCCGGTGTCGGAACCGTTGGTCGCTGCCGACTGGCCTCAGTTTCGCGGTTACCCGGGAACGCCGGCTCCCGCAGTCACGCCGCCGCCGACCCGTTGGAACGTCGACGGGACCAACGTGGCGTGGCGAGCGGAGCTGCCGGGGCGGGGCGTGTCCAGTCCCATTGTTGTCGGCGACCACGTCTTCGTCACTTGCAACACCGGACACCCGCACCACCGGCTGCACGTCTTGTGCTTCGACGGTCGCACCGGCCGTCGACTGTGGGACCGGCAGCTCTGGCCGACCGGCAGCACCTCGCACCACCCGAAAACCTGCCTGGCCGCTCCCACACCCGCCAGCGACGGCTCGCACGTCTTCGCCTTCTACTCCAGCAACGACCTGGCGTGCTTCGACCTGGACGGCAACCTTCTGTGGCAACGGGGACTGACTTGGGACTACCCGCAGGCTCGCATTAGCTTGGGCATGGCTTCGTCTCCGGTTGTGACGGACGGGACGGTGGTGGTGCAAGTGGAGGCCGACGCCGACGCGTTTTCCGTGGGAGTGGACGCGGCGACGGGAGAAACGCGTTGGAAACGGAACCGCAAACGCAAGGCCAACTGGGCCTCGCCCATTCTTTGGAGCCCGACCGACGGCGCCACGCCGCTGGTTGTGCTGCAAGGAAGCGACGGCGTGGAGGTGGTGCGAGCTCGCACCGGCCAACTGGTGGCTCGTTACTTGGCCGACACGTCGACCATTTCCTCCTCGGCGGCCAGGGGCCCCTTGCTGTTCGTTCCGTCGAACGGACTGACGGCGGTCCGGTTGCCGTCGGACGGTTCGGACCTGTCCGTGGTGTGGAAGCAGATTCGTCTTCGACCGACGACGGCCAGCCCGCTGGTCCACGACGGTCGGCTCTACGTGGTCAGCGGTTCGATTCTGAAATGTGCCGACCCGGCCAGCGGTCGACTGCACTGGCAGCTTCGGCTGCGCGGCCCGTTCAGCTCCTCGCCCGTCGCCGCCGGACGTTTCCTGTACGTGTTCAACGAAGACGGCGTGGGGTTCGTGGTGGAGCTGGGCCAGCGCGGACGGGTGGTCTCGCAGAACCCGCTGGGGCAAACCATTCTGGCCACGCCGGCCTTGGTCGACGGAGCGTTGTTCGTTCGCAGCGACCGGTTCTTGTGGAAAATTGCCGCGGAGCGCTGAACGGACTGCACGTGTGACTGAGGCTGTCTGCGAAATTCGTCGCGTTTTTCTCGCCACTCGAGCGTTCTTGAAGGCGTTGAGCTGTGCACCGTCAGGCCCGCCACCCCGAAGGAGACCGCGCTGCTTTTCGGGACTGGTGAGACAACGAGTTGTGGCGATCGGGTCTTGAGCGGAAGCTGGAAAAAAACAATAACCTCCTTGTTGTTCAAAAGCCCAGCCTGCCGAGGGTCGGAATGTAGAGTTCGACAACATTGGAGGGAATCGTACAGGAACGGGGTCGCACAACAGCGACAAAAGGTTGCAAGGGCTCGGACTCGTCGCGGTTTCGATGGGCGCGCAACGTGCTTTGCGAAGCGGTCCACGACGGCAGAAACAAGCCCCGGAAAACGAGACGCTGACGCCGTCCCCATGTCCCTTCTCCACCGCCGGGAGAGATGGTGCCCGGAGGACGCACAAGGGGGAGCCGGGGGCGGCCGGACTGCACGGTTCCACCAAAGGCGGCGACTGGAAAGCCCCTCACCCAGCTCGCTGCGCAAGCCACCTCGCCCGCAAGCGAGACAGGGGACGCCAACAGGCCGCTGGTCCAAATCACAAAGTCCGTCGTGCGGCCCAGCCCAACCCGCTCCACAGATTCGCGTTGCGTTCTGTGCGGTTTTTCTGCTAGAAGGCCGTAGCGCGGCGGCTGTCCGAGTTCCCCGGCTTGGAGTCGCCGGCTCTGCCGCTGGCCGTCCGAGCCCACTGACTGCCGGCCAGGGAAGGCCGAGCCGGCACTGTCGCGGCGCCGCCTTTTTTCGCACCTCTCCCAGACGTCGCTTCCGACGGCCGTTTTCCCTGTCGCCGTTTCGTGGAGCTCTGACGTTCTCCCGCCCGACCGTTTTCCCTTCGTCGCTGACAAGGAGCACGCACTCATGTCGACTCTTCCCGCACGGCGTTCCGACACTCGTCCAGGCGTCCCGTCGCTGCAGGTCTTCGCCCCGAAAGAAGACGGCTTGCAACCGACCTCACGCTCCCTTTCCCACCGGGCGTCTCTGCTCGTCTGGCTTTCCGGGTGGCTCGTCCGGTCCGCCCGTCGAGCCAACCGGTTGGCTCTGGTGCTGGTCGCGTTGACGCCGTTTGGCCTTTCGCTCTGGCACGCCGCTCCACCCACGGGCCGGCCGAAAACCGAACGACCTCTCCGCTCGCTTGTCTTCGAGCAGTACCTGGTCAACTTGGGCCCGGTTCCGGTCCGTCCGGAGCACTACGCTCGTTTTGCCTTTTTCAACGCCAGCGACCGCGTGGTGAAGGTCAAGAAGCTGGAACCGAGCTGCGGTTGTCTTTCGCCGCGGCTCGACAAAAAGGTCTACGAACCGGGCGAGTGGGGGTTTTTCTTTCTGCGAGTCCGCACGGCCAACGAAGCTCCCGGACCGAAACGCTACACGTGCCGAGTGCTTTACGAAGACCCCGAGCCGCACGAGGTGGAGGTGACGTTCAAGCTGGTCCTGCCCGAGCAGTCCGTGACGGTTCGTCCTCGCTCGCTCATTGTCTACACCTTCAGCGACCAGCCGGTCAGCAAGGAGCTGGTGGTGACGGACGTCCGTCCGAGGCCGCTGCGCGTTGTGGACGCCCGCTGCACCCTGCCCTTCGTGTCTGTGCGGGTGCAGCCGGTCAAGCGCAGCGCAGACGGCGGCCAGGTTCAGAAAGTCGTCGTTCGCACCGAGTCGGTTCCTGTGGGACAGCACCGCGGGGTCGTCGTGTTGACGACCGACGACCCCGACTTCCCGCGAATCGTCGTGCCGTTGTGGGTGGAGCGGCCCGAGCGACCGACCGTACTTGGCGCCCCCGAGACCGACGTTTCGGGACAAGCCGCCCCGAGCGGTTCGCCGTCGCAAGCTGCCGCGCCCGGCTCGACGTCCAGGCCCGCCAGGAGCGGCTCGCCGCCTGGGACCGCGAAAGCAAAGTCTCCGCCTGCGGCCGCGACAACCAACTCGCCGTTCCCGCTTTCCGCGTCGGCCGCTTCCCGGTCAGCGGCTCGCCGAAACGCCCCCCGTCAGCGCTCGACGCAGTAGGTCCAACACGCGCGTCACCACCCGGTCGCGTGTCTCGTCACTGACGTTGCGCACCGAAAGCCGCCGCTGCACCAGCCGGTTGTCCGGACCGACAACCAACACACGCACGGCTTGTGCGTCTCGTCCCGTTTCGGACGGCCGTGCCTCTCCCACCCAGACCACCCAATCGGCGGCCAGTTGCCGGCGAGCGCGCTGAGCCACAGCGACCGCCGTGTCGTTGACGGCGTCTTTCCGAGCGTGCTCCCGTTGCGACACCGCCGCGCTGTCCGGCGGAGCGTCCGACGTCGGCTGAGAGTCGAGCCTGCTGCAGCGGCTGACGAGCTGCTCCAATGTTTTCTCCGACGGTCCAGCCATTGCTCCGACCAGCGTCCCGGACGCCGCAGAACAGCGGCTCAACGAAGCCGAAAGCCGACCGCCGGTGAAGCATTCCAGCACGGCCAGCCGTTGTCCGGCCGTCTTCAGCAGTTGCAGCACGCGTTCTTCCAAAGACGTGTCGTCGTCCGCGTAGACGTAGGGGCCTAGCTCGTGCAGGATTCGCGACTTGAGAGCTTCCATTCGGCGTCGGTCGGCTGGCGTGCGACTGGGAAACTCGAACGTGAAGTCGACTCGTCCGGCGTGAAACTGACTGGTCTGAACCACGTCGGCCGGCAGGTGAACGCGGCGGTGCAGGGTGTCGGTGATTTGAGACTGGCCGAGGCCGACGAAGCGGAGCCGGAACGAGCAGCCCTCGGGGCGCCGGCCGAACCGCTTCACCAGCCGCGGCACCAGCTCGTCGGTGACCATGGGTCGCAGCTCGGACGGCGGGCCCGGCAATGCCACAACCAAAGGACGGCCTTCAAACACAAGCCCAACGGCCGTTCCACGCCGGTTCGGCAAGAAGTGACCGCCCTCCGGGACTAACGCCTCGCGCTGGACGCCGGCCGGCAGCCGCTGAAACGCTCGACCAAACCGTCGCTCCACGTGGTGCACCACGTCGGCGTCCAGGCGCAAACGCGTGCCCGTGAACCGGCTGAGGGCTTGCCGAGTGACGTCGGTGTCGGTGGGACCAAGCCCGCCGGTGACCAGGACGAAGTCCACGCGTGGAGCGACGAACTTCAGCGTGCGAACAATTTCGTCCTCGTCGTCTCCCACGCAGACCGACAGAACGCAGCGGTAACCGAGCGGTCGGAGCGTCTGGGTCAGGAACTGCGTGTGCGCGTCGGCGTAGACGCCCGTCAGCAGCTCCTCGCCCGTGACAACAATGGCGTAGCGCACCGCCGTGGCCGACCGAGCGGTCGACGGGTTCGGTCGAGCTGTGGACGTGGACGTCTGACGTGTCGGAGCGACCGCCGACGGTTGGGCCGCAGGAGTCAACAGCACAGGTGCGGCCCCGGCGTGCTGACCTGGAGGCGTCGAGGCCCGAGCCGCGAGTGCCGCGAGCTCTGTTGCGGACGTCAATGGCCAGCCCGCCGCTGCGACGAAACTTGCCAGCCCCACCCAAGCCAGTGCGACCAACCACCGCGGCGTTCCGCGTTCGAGACGGCGTTCTGGTGCCCTCATTCGCCGTGTCCTCATTCGTTTCACCTTTCTTCGACCCCGGACGGCGGTTCGGCGCTGTTCCGCCCCGGCCGTGGTGACACGCTCTGGTGCTGCCTTGCTGCCGGCTGTCCCGTGGACACCCGCACGACGGCCTTTTCCGCGTCGGCCCGGCACGTGGCCAAAACGATTTTCGCTCGCTGGCGGCCGTTGAGCAACACGCGGCCAGCCCGTTGGATTCGACAGCCCAATTGCCTAAGATTGTCGCCGGGCTGCGGCCGGTGACGCTCCGCGGGTGAGAGCTGCAGCGTGAGTCGGTGGGGACGCGGCTTTAGCCGCCGGACTGCGAGGTCGCTCGAGGCTGGTCTGTGGCCGCGTCGGCGGGGGGCGGTGGTCGCAGCAGCGCCGCGCGGTTTCGGTCCGCACCGGTGGTCGTCTTCTTTCTTCGTCGGTCGACTTGTTTTCGGAAAACGCCGCGTTTCATGAACACTCGGCCGCTCGACAAAGTGCCGTTCGACTCGGTCAGCGAGGCTTGTCGGCAGATTCGCCAGGGGCGAATTGTGGTCGTCGTGGACGACAAGGAGCGTGAGAACGAGGGGAACTTGGTGTGCGCGGCGGAACGGGTCACGCCGGAGCTGGTCGATTTTTTGTTGCGGCACGGACGCGGACTGTTGTGCGTGACGGTGGGCCGCGACTTGGTGGAGCGGTTAGGACTGCCGACGCTGGTTCCGCCGGAGCCGGGCGGCGAGTTCACTCGGCCGACCCTGGTCGGTTTGCTCGACCACCGTGAGAGCGGTTCGGGCGTGAGTGCTGAAAGTCGGGCCCGAACCATTCGGGCTTTGGTAGACGGTCAGAGCCGTGCGGAGGACTTCGTGCAGCCCGGGCACGTTCCGGTCTTTGCGGCTCGGGACGGGGGAGTCCTTCGCCGGGCCGGACACGCCGAGGCGGCCGTCGACCTCATGCGTCTGGCCGACGTGCAACCGGCCGCCGTGGTGTGCGAGATTCTGGCACGGGACGGCCACGGCATGGCGAGCGGCTCGGAACTGCACCGGCTGGCGGCCGAGCACGGTTTGGCCGTGGTGTCGATTGAAGAGCTGATTCAACACCGAATCGCTCGTGAGAAGCTGGTGCGTCGCGAGGTCGAAACGCGGTTGCCCACCCGCCACGGCTCCATGAAATTGATTGCGTACTCGGTCCGCTTCGACGACCACTCGCCGGTGGCCATTGTGGTGGGCGACTTGCAGGCCGTGCCCGCGCCGCTGGTCCGCATTCACCGCTCGTGTTTCGGAATCGACGTCCTGGCAGCGCTGCGGCGGGACGGCCGTTCGCCGTTTCACTGCGCGTTGGAGCAAATTCGACGCGAGGGAGCGGGCGTGCTGGTCTTCCTGGGACACGACTCGCGCGGACTGGCCGACCGGCTGCGTCGGCTGGCCGCTGCGTCGGGTCGAGGAATCGCCGCCGCTCAGGAAGAGTGTCGCGCCAGCGGTGAGGGAGACATGCGCGACCACATGACCAGCTTGCAAATCCTCAAAGACTTGGGCCTGAACCGCGTCCGCCTGCTGACCAACCGACCGGAGCACGTCCACCACTTCGCGTGGTCGGCCGTGGGAATTCAGGTCGAGCCGGTTCCCATGTGGTGCCTTCGCCGTTCGCAGACCGAATGTCTGGGCGAGCTGTTGACGTTGAACGTAGTTCGAGCACCGGACGAGACGTCGGGGAACTGACGAGCGGCTTTGCCGGGCGGCCCGGCTGGTGGGGCTTGTCGAGGGTCGTGGGTTTGGCCCAGTGCCTGTGCAGCGTCACTCGGCCCGTCGGAACCCGGCCTCCAGCAACTGCTTGTAGCCTTGCCGCAGCGGACGCACGTCGTAGCCGAACTTGGAAAGAATCTTCGCGGCCTTCAACACACGCCGGCCGGAGCGACAGTGGAGGTACACGACTTTGTCCTTCGGCAGCTTGGCCGACAGTTTCTTGGCTGCGTCCGGCGACTCGGCCAGTTTCTGCAGCTCGCTCAGCGGCAGCAGCCTGGCTTCGGCCAAGTGCCCAGCCTCCCATTCCGACGGCTCGCGCACGTCGACCAACACCGCCTCACCGCTCTGCAGCCGCTGCCGAACCGTCTCCAACGAGTCCTCCGTGTGACGGACCGCCGAACCCAGCGCCCGCTTGACGAACCGAAGAAAGTAGTTGCTCTTCAAAATCGGCACCTCCTCGACGAACTCGAAGCCCGCCTGTTCGATTTCCTTCTTAAAGGTTTCCTTGCCCGCCCGGACGTGCTTTTTGACCCAATTGCCTTTGGCGTTTTTCTTGCGTTCGAAATCAATGAGCACCAATTGCCCGCCGGGTTTCAGAGCCTTGTAAATCGACGCCAGCGTCTCCGCCGGGTGCTCGAAATGGTGGTACGTGTCGCAAATGAAGACCAGGTCGACGGCCTTTTCGGGCAAGAGCGTCGAGGTGGGCGTGTTCACAATGCCGACGACGTTTTTCAGCCCTTGCTCGCGCGCGGTCCTCACGACGTAGTCGACGAACTTTTTGGAAATGTCCACCGCGTAAACCCGTCCTTTGGGCCCGACCGCTTTGGCAAAGAGCCGTGTGAACAACCCGGTGCCCGCCCCGACGTCGGCCACGACCATTCCCGGCCGGACACCGCAGGCCTCGACAATTTCGTGACGCTTGTCGAACACCTCCCGTCCCGGCCGCTCAAACCGTTTCACAAACTTCTCGACGTCCGGGTTGACAAAGGGCTTGTTAATGGTCGGGGGCGGTGCCGAGACGCCAGCGTCCTGCGCCCAACACAGCCCGACACCGAACGAAAAAACCGCGGCCAACAGCGCGGTCGCCAGTCGCCAAGTCCGTCTTTGCATGTCTGAGTTCCCCGTTGTTGGTGCTCTGCGTTCGCCAGCTTACGACTGAGTCGCGTCACCCGGTTCCGACGAGGGAGGCGGCGGTGGCGGCGGATTCTGGCGTGCCGCCGCAATTTTTCGCTGGTACTGTTCGAACGAGTGCTTCAGGGACTCGAGCAGCCGCGGCACGTTCGGGGCAGCCATGTAAACTCGCTTCGACACGGCCGACTTCGGGAAGAACGTCGTAATGAAGTCGAAGCAAAACTCCGTCGCCGTGTGCCCAATCATGACCGCGTTCGCGTAGACCCCCGAAAGCTCCTCGTCCGGAATCTTCAACTGCTCGTACAGCTCCTGCGCCGTCGTTTGCGGCAGGTGCTGCACGCCACCGGTCGACGCACCGCCCTGCCCCGGCTCGGCTGCTGGCGACGGCCCGCCCGGCTCGGCTCCGGCCGACGCCACGTACTGCTGCGTTCGCGGCTGCGGCATGACCGGCGGCCCGAATCGCTTGGTGTAGTTCGCCAGGTTCTCCTCCAAAGCAGCAATGAACCGCGGAACCACTCCCGGCGGCAGAACGACTCGTGCCGAAATCATGTGCGGCTTGGTCATCCTCAGCAGGAAGTCAATGATGAATTCGTGTGGTCCGTTCAGCACAACGGCTCCCGTGCTGAAGGACCCTCGAGCCACCCGCTCCGGAACCAGCGCGCCAATCGGCGTGTGCCGAATCTCTTGCGTAATCGGCTCCGACGGTGGCTGCTGCGAACGTCCTTCTTCTTCCGGACCGCGCTGTTCGTCACTCATTTCGGGACGCTCCGCCTTCTGTGGGTCTGTCCGCGAACCGACGGCCGAACGCGGCTTCGCGTCGCGACCCGACGCCGCCGCTTCAGAACGGGCAGGCCGAGAACGTGCGACGCGGAGGCTCGTCAAGCTCTCAGCCGCTCGCGCCCCAACCTCCACGCGTCAGGGCGGGCGACGCGGCGCGGTGTCTACCCGCGCGGTCTCGTCGAGACGCCGGAGTCACCCGCCCCAGCCGGCGCCGGCGGCTGGTCGGACAAGCCGACCGACCCAGGCCGCTGCACCAGAAACTACCGGCCGACGGCCCGACCAATGCGGGGCTTTCCGAAGCGGCCGACTGCTCAAACTCCGGCGGCAAAAGGCCTTGGAAACCGTCGAACTCAGGTCCGCGCCGGGGACCGTCCGGCCCAAAGCCTTGGCGGCCGCCGACGAGACGCGACACCCAAGCCGCTCGCCGGCCCAGGCCGTCACGAGATGACTCGCTTTCGCACGTCCGTTTCGAGCACACCGAAAATCTGCTCGTGCCGCTGAATGGCCTGCGACAGAGCGGCCAGCAGTCGCTTGGCCGTGTAGTGGTTCATGATGATTCGCTGCGACACCTTCAAGGTAATCTCGCCTTGGGCGAACGGATTCGGATTCAAAGCGAGGTCCAGAATCAGCTCCTCCGGCGTGCTAGAAACGCGACAGAAGTTCGCGTAGCTGGCGACGACGTCGGAGTCGTCCACTCGAATCGTTTGTTGCCAAACCGGCTGCCGGGGTTGTCCGGTCTGCTGCTCGGCCGCTTGTTGCGGTTGAGTCTCCTGCCTCTGCTGAGTTTCCTGCTGTTGCTGTTTTTCCTCTTCAGCCATTCTGTCCACTCCTTTTCAACCCGTTGCCTCACTGAAACCCGATGCCCGTGCCCGAACCGGTCGTCGCTGCGTCGAACGGAGCCCCCGTCGGTCTGCCGACGCAAACAGGCGACGCGCCCCCACAAGCTGACGCCTCGCTTGACCTTCTTTGGAGCCCGCGGCGCGGCGACGGCCGGTCTGCGGGTCGGTCCGCCAAGGCAAGACCGTTCAAAAGGTTAGTGTCGGCAAGCTGCCCGTGCAACCACACAGGCCTGTGGGGCTCCAGCCGCCCCGACGCAACCGCGAGCCCGCCTGTGCTGACCGCAACGCCCGAATCGACTGTTGCGGAAGTGGCGAGGGTGCTGTGCTGACCAAACCCGACGGTTCGTTTCTTTCGCACACCGCCTGCGACACACCTTGCGGCGAAGAGCTGCGTTGGGCTGGAGCTGACCACCACGTCAAACTGCCCGGAGCGCTGTCCCGTGCCCCGTCGACAGCCGGCTTGCGACGACAAGTGGCACCGACGCGTGGCCGAGACTTTGCTTCGCCAACGAACACGGGCCTATTGAAGGCAACGACGCTGTGCCGTTTCTCGCCAGAGGCGACACAAAACGCTCGGCCGGCAAACCGCGTTCAGTCCTTGAAACTTGACACGGCCGTTTGCGGCGGGTACCACCGCAGGGCAGTGGCTGTCGCAAGATGCGCGTCGCTTTGCGGGCGTCTGTCCAGATCGGCGGCGCCGCTGTGAACTGGACTGGGAAGGACGTTCGGGGGCCGGCCTGGGGCTTCGCAGACGCTTCAAGGTGTCGGGGTTGAAGACGCGTGCTCCGTCACGTCTGCCTTGTCGCCAACCGCGAGTGGCCCCAGGAGAGCCTGACCGCGCAATTCCCAGACGCCTTCGGGCAATTGCGTGCCGGAGCCGCTTGCCCCAGCGTCTCGAGCGGCAGAGAGCAAGACGAACAGCGTCAAGAGGAACCTCCAACAGGAGACAGGCCATGCGTGTCGTTGGTCGATTGCTGCTGCCCGTGTTCTTGGTCGCTTGCAGCTTTCTAGTGGGCATGGGAAACGCCCGGGTTGTCGCCGAGGTGTGCCTTGTGGCCGACGGCCGGGCCACGGCGGTCATTGTCGTTCCGCAGGACGCCAGGCCCGAGGAGCTAGCTGCAGCGAGTGACTTGCAATGGCACGTCCGGAGGGCTTCGGGGGTGTCGCTGCCGGTGGTGCGGGAAGAGGAACTGGCCGAAGGGTCGGCCGAATGGCGGGTCTTTGTGGGTCGGACTCGCCGAGCGCAGCGGCTTGGTCTGACGTCGCGTCCGCTCCTGGCCGAACAATTCCAAATCAAGACCGCGGGCAAAGACTTGCTGCTGCTCGGGGATTCGGCCTGGGACGACGGACGGCCGTGGCGGCCTCTGCGCCGGGAAGCTCGGCCCAGCCTCTTCTTCGCCGTCAGCTACCTGCTGGACCGCTACCTGGGCGTGCGGTGGCTTTGGCCGGGCGAGCTGGGAACGTTCGTGCCGCGTCGCTCGACGGTCAAGCTGCCGGAAATCAACGTGACACTTAGGCCGCCGCTGGAAAAACGCCGGCTCCGGGTTTCGTGGTTGACGCGGGCCGCCCGCACTCCTGGCATCAAGCCGTTACTCGACGACGCCGCGCGCCAGAAAGTGCTGCGCGAAACCGACCTCTGGTGCGCCCACCACTGGCTGGGCACGCGCACGCAGTACCAGTTCGGACACTCTTTCGGGAAGTGGTGGGAGCGGTTCCATCGGTCGCACCCGGATTACTTTGCGAAGCCGCCCGCGGGCTTTCAGCAGCCGTACCCCAAGCCGGACCGGGTCAAGCTGTGTGTCAGCAACCCGGCGGTGGCCGACCAAATCGTCGCCGACTGGGTGGCGGCCGGCAAGCCCGACAACTGGAACGTTTGCCCCAACGACGGCCGCGGATTCTGCGTCTGTCCCAATTGCCGCGAGCTGGACGGCGTTCCGGCCGAATCGGAACTGGCCATTTGGAACGAGAACACCGCCGTGTTGACTGGTCGGTACGTGGCCCTGTGGAACAAGCTGATTCGCCGAATGCGCCGGCTCAATCCGAATGTCACGCTTTCGAGCTACGCTTACTCGGCCTACCGTCAGCCGCTGCCGGACATGAAGCTGGAAGACGGCATTGTGCTCGGCTACGTCGACGTCCGCTACTCGCTGGAGGAGTGGAACGCGTGGCGAGCGGCTGGAGCGAAGCTGTTCTTGCGGCCGAACTGGTGGCACCGCGGCGGCGGTGCTCCCTACCTGCCTCTGCACGCCCAAGGTGAGTTCTTCCGCTCAACCATGCAAAACGGCATGCTGGGATTCGACCTCGACTCTTTGCTCGGCTACTGGGCCACTCAAGGGCCGCTCTACTACCTGATCGCCCGCCTCTCGGTTCGACCGGACCTGACCGTCGACGACGTGCTCGTCGAGTACTGCAGCGCCTTTGGAGCCGCCGCTCCGGCAATCCGTCGGTACCTTCAGTTCTGGGAGCAGTACACGGCAAAGGTGGGTGGTCGGAATTCCTCGTCCGGACAACCGAAAGGACTGTTCGCTCGCGTGTGCGCCGAGCACCGGATTCGACCAACCTCGTCGGTGTCGCGATTCCTGGTGCTGCCGTACCTCTACCCCGACTCGCTGCTCGACCAAGCCGCCGCCATTTTGGACCAAGCGCAGAGCCTGGCACAGGGCGACGACGAGGCGACCGCGCGTGTGCGGTTCCTGCGGGACGGGCTGGAGCACCTGCGACTGACCAGTCACGTCGTCGCCACCGCCTACGACGGTCAGCGACGGCGCAAGCCGGCACCACCGAGCCTGGCGCCGCTGTTGGACGAGCTCCAGGCGCGACGTGCCAAGCTTTCCCCGCGCCACGTCGTCTGGGGCGAACTGGTCAACGCGTACGAAGCCAAGTACCGCTTGGCAACCGTCAGCGGTTTGCGGTAGAAGGTCCGGCCGGCTCGGTCGCAGGTCGAGCCCGCCTTCTTGCTGGAGGGCCCACCGCCAACCTCCGTCTGCCGCACGCCCGAAAAGGATGCCTGTCAAGCGTGGCCTGTCGGCGCCGCCGTTTCCGCAGTCCCTCGCCGACTCCGTCAACGCTTTCCACAGCCGCTCGCCGAGCGCCGGCGCGGCGCACGTGTCAGGACGTCACGTCGCTGCCGTCCACTCCGGCCGGTCCAGACGGGCGCAGTGCCCGAGTCACCTCGGCCACCAACTCCGACTCACCCACCGCCCACTGTCGGCCGGTTTCCAGGTCCTTCACTTGCCAGTGACCTCGCTCAAACTCGTCACTGCCGGCAATGACGGCCACGCGCACCCCCTTCCGGTTGGCGTACTTCAGTTGCTTGCCAATCGGGCGGGCTTCCGGAAAGACCTCGGCAGCGATTCCGGCCGCTCGCAGCAACCGGCCCACGCGGAAGTAGTCGGCCAGCCGAGCCGGCTCCAGTTGCAGAACGAGAACCTGAGCCGGCGTCTGCGCCCGCTGGCACATTCCCAGCTCTTCCATGGCCGCCAGCAGACGGTCCAGCCCCAAGCTGGCCCCCACCCCCGGCAGCCGTTGCGTCGTAAACAGCTCGGCCAAATTGTCGTACCGACCGCCCGAACAGACGCTGCCGATCGACTCCAGGTCCGTCAAGAACGTCTCGTACACCGTGCCCGTGTAGTAGTCGAGACCGCGAGCAATGGACAGGTCCAACGTCACTCGGTCGGGCGAGATGCCCGCCCCGCGGCTGACGCGGAACAATTCGCTCAACTGCTCCACTCCCAACTCGCCCTGTTCGCTCCCCCGAAGCAGCGGCTCCACCTGAGCCAGCACCTGGTCGGGCTGGCCGTGAATGTGAGCCAGCTCCAGAATTCGTTCCGCCTCGCTCTGACCGACTCCGGCCACCTCGACCATTTCCTTGCGAACCCCTTCCGGCCCAATCTTCGTCAGCTTGTCCAACGCTCGCAGCACGCCGACAGCCCGGTCCGCCACGCCCAACTTCTCCAGCAAACCGTTCAGCACACGGCGGTTGTTGACTCGAATCTGGAAGCGCGTGAAGCCAATGGCCGACATCAGGTCGTGAATGACCAGCAGCGTTTCAATGTCGGCGGCCGTCGAGTCGGTGCCGATTGTGTCGAAGTCGCACTGCATGAACTCGCGGAAACGCCCCTTCTGCGGCTTCTCCGCCCGCCACACCGTCGCAATGTGGTAGCGCTTGAACGGAATGCCCACCTCGTGCAAGTGCTGAACAATGTACCGAGCCAGCGGGACGGTCAGGTCGAACCGCATGGCCACGTCGCGGTCGCCTTGGTCGGTGAACCGGAACAGCTGCTTGTCCGACTCCGTCCCCCCTTTGCCCAGCAGAATCTCGCTGTACTCCAGAGCGGGCGTGTCAATGGGGCTGAACCCGTAGCTGCGGTACACGCGACGGGCTGTGTCAATCAGCCGCTCGCGGGCCATCATTTGGTCGGGCAAGTAGTCCCGAAACCCTTTCAGAATGACCGGTTTGATGATTTGCTTCTGCGAGCTGTCCACCGATTCCGTCCCTCATTCAAAGCTCGGGTAACCGTTCCTGCGTCGTGAGCCATTGGTGCGGGAGCTGGCCGAGGGCCGGCAGGAGCGACGTCGCACCGTTGTAGACTTCGGAAGCCCAAGACCGCCCGTCCGCTCGCCGACCGACCGCCTGCCCCCCGACTTGACCGCTTCAGCGCTGCGGCCATTCTCAGTGCTCCGCCCGCTCCAGCACGGGCAGGGACAAACGTCGCCGCCGGAAGGGCTTCGGTCGCCGCGAGGGCGGGAACAGAGCCTCCATGTACTCCAGCATTTGCTCCGGCGTCTCGAAAAACTTCTCGTAACACCCCTTGTCTTCGTACTCGCAACGGTCCGTCGAGTACGCTCGGCAAATGACCGGTCGGTCTTCGTAAATTCCGCAACGGTGGTCCTTCCGCAAGTGCATGCAGTCGCCGTAGACCAACAAGTACCAGACTCCTTCTTCGACAAAAATCGCGCAGCCGCCGTGGAGCAGGTACCAGCGCAAGTTGTCGAAGTCCCGCCAGGTGGTCGGCGTGTCGATGGCCAGAGCGAAGTAGCGGCAACAGCGAGCCGTGCAGTAGTCGCACAGGTTCTCGCCCGGCCCCAACTCGTCCCGCGAAACTTTCCGTGGTTTCTTGCGTTGTCGGCTGCTGCCCATTCGACCGTTCCGTTCGCGAGTCGCAGCGTGTTCTGAACGGAGCCCGCGGCACACTGTGCGGGGAATTTCGGTCTGTGTCGCGCGGCCCGCTTGCCGGCCACGTCGATTCGGCGGGCATTCTAGTGAAGCGCCGGACGACTTTGCAGGTTAGACTCTTGTCGGTTTGAGAGGGCGAACAACGTTCGTGTTTTTTCTGGCGGGCGTGCTCCCACGCGTCCCGCTTCCCGAACTCCGAATTCCGAACTCCGAACCGACGGCGGCCACGACGGAGCGTGGCCCTCCGGCGCGGCGGCCACGACGGAGCGTGGCCCTCCGGCGCGGCGGCCACGACGGAGCGTGGC
>CAYSAG010000093.1:15216-16651 GCA_964428935.1 uncultured Planctomycetaceae bacterium
CCTCCGGCGCGGCGGCCACGACGGAGCGTGGACCTCCGGCGCAACGGCCAGCGGGACACCAAGGGCGGAGCCTTCAAGGAGCGACCTCCCGGCCGCGTTCGGCAGGCGACCGGGAAAAGTGACGTTGAACGCTTTGCCCGAGCGAATCTGCCCTCGCCTTTGCTGCTCGCGCTGTCACGTTGCCGACTGCCAGCCGCTCACTCCAGCGGCTTCTGCAAGTGCTGGACCCACGCCGGCGGGACGTTCAGAAACACCCAGTCGCGTCGAATTCGGAATTGCTCGAGGTACCGCTGCACGACGGCGTCGACCGCTCGCAGCCGCTGCCGCTCACTTCTTCGTCCCAGCCTCATTCGAATCGGCCGGACGAACATGTACTCGAAGTACGACAGCACCCCGGCCGGCGCCAGTCGGCTCACACAGTCGGCCAAAATCCGCTCCACCAGCTCAGCCGAGAAGTTGTTGAACGGCAGCCCGGAAATGACGAAGTCGTACGCCCTGTCCGACGCGAACTCCTCAATGGCACAGTGGTGCACGCGACTTTGGCCGGCCACTCGCTGGAACGACGGCTCCGACCGAAAACGCCGCTCCAACGTCGCGACAAACTCGTCGTTCAGTTCGACCAGGTCCAACGTGTCTTTCGGGGCCATGAGACGGACAATCCTCGCGGTCACGGCCCCGGTCCCCGGGCCGACCTCCAGAATTCGCACGGGGCGGCCTGGTGGACGACGCTTGGCCAGAAACCAAGTCAGCCGGCGAGCCAACCACCGACTGCTGGGCAGCACGGCTCCGGTCGTGTGAAAATGCTCGCGAAACTGCCTCAGAAACTGCCGGTACTCTTCCAGTCGGCTGGTCATTCTCGAGCGTTTTCCCGTTTGTGCTCGCAGAGTGTCCACGTGTCGGCGGCTCGGTGACGCCACAGGTTGGTCCGCTCGCCACGCAAGGCTGTGCCCCCCGGGCCGACCGCCCGAGCCACGGCCTGGCGCGGCACGGGCCGTCTAGTCGGCACGCGGAGCCGTCTGGTCGGCACGGCCGGGCTTGTCCCGTTTCGCCCCCGCGACCCGCTCGGCCGCCACGCGTCGCATTTGTTCGCCCACGTCCAGCCCCACCAACCGACTCCACTGCTGCAGCAACCGACGAAAGACCGGCCCCGGCCGTCCGTCGCCCACCGGCTGGCCGTTGAAGCGGGTGACTGGCAGCAGACAGTAGGGTGTGGACGACGTGAACGCCTCGTCGGCGTTCTGCACGTCGTACGGGCGAAGGTCCGCCAACTCGTACTGCAGGCCCAGTCGTTCGGCCAGCTCACGCACCACCTGCTGACTGACCCCCTCCAGCGTCGTGCGGCCGCCGGGCGTGCGAATGCGCCGGCCGTGAACGACGAAGAAGTTTCCGGTGCTGGTTTCGGTCAAAAAACCACGCTCGTCGGTCAACAGCGCCG
>CAYSAG010000094.1:0-16621 GCA_964428935.1 uncultured Planctomycetaceae bacterium
GGGGCGATCGCCGTAACGTCTTTGCGGGAAACGAACTTCCAAAGCGCGCGCAATTGTGTGATGAGCCATTTTTTTCTCTCGGAGCTCCGTCGCGAAGTCGCCGGTGACGATCCAGTGCGCCAGCGCTTCGATCCTCTTGCACGTTGGACAACGAAAATCCGCGTGAAAGTAGTACGCGATGACTCCCGTCTGTTGGGGAAATTCATCCGACGCCGTGGCCTGGGTACGGCCACCAGCCGTCGCCTTCTGCGGCGAGCCCTCGGACGGCGCCGCAACCTGCCTGCGGCTCGGCTCGGACTTGCCCCGCTGCTTCACGACGATGGCAATCAAGCTGCCGGCGACAAACACCAAAAAGGACATACGTTATCACCCGCTTCGCTTTCATCCCGGAGCCCTTTGCTGGTCTTCCGAACGAAAAGCACCGTCGACTTTCGATCCTTTCGACCGAATCGGCGACGGCAACGGCCTACGTCAGCAGAGTCTTGAGCTCGTCGACCGAAGGCACTCGGCCGGACAACTTGACCTGTTCGTCGACGACCAACGCCGGCGTCATCAGGATGCCGTAGCTGGCCATCGCGCCGATATCGGTGACTTTTTCAACGCGAGCGGCCATTCCCAGCTCTTCCACTGCTTTCTGCACGTTTTCGGCCAGTTTCTTGCAGTTGGCACAACCAGGTCCCAAAACCTTGATGACCTTCTGGGTATCTCCCATCTCGTGACTCTCCTTGTCCAGCTATGTTCAACAGGAACTCCAGCGGACATTGAACTCAAACGAGACCTTGCCGCCGTCGGCGGCTGCCGAATCCTCGTGCGCGGCCGGGGCTCCTTCGGACGGAACACGCAGACGGACAGCGCATCACGGAGGCCTCGCACAGCAAGGCCGTCAACGGCCGGCTGCCATCGGGGCGGCCAGGCCCCCGCCGTGCAAAACAGGATTCGCCGGAAACAAAGTGCCATAAGCCATTCCCACCACCGTTGCCATCAGCACGACCAATCCGACAAAGACGATCGTCTTCTTGTTGCCGAGGATCGAGCGGATCACCAGGATGCTCGGGATCGACAAGGCCGGGCCAGCCAAAAGCAACGCCAGCGCCGGGCCCGACGCCATGCCGTGTTTGATCAGCGTTTCCAAGATCGGAATCTCCGTCAGGGTCGCGAAGTAGAAAGCGCAGCCGACCACCGAAGCCACCAGATTGGACCAGAAACCGTTGTCCCCCACCAAACCGGCCACGTACGCTTCGGGCAAAAGCGCTCCGAGAAACCCGACCACAAACACACCTCCGAACAGCAGAGGAATCAGCAATTTGGAAAACGTCCACGTGTTGGCCATCCATTCCTGGAAATCGGCCTTGTCCAGCCACAGCAAACTCATCAGGACAACCAGCAGCCCCATGGCGCCGGCCAAATACCACCGGGCGTGGTAGACCCGAGTCACCCAGGTGTCCACGTCTTCGATAGCTGCCACGTCCGCTTTCGCAATTCGCACGACTTCGCCCGGCTGATGGCCGACGATCGTCTCGGCCGAACTGTGCCGGCGTTCTCGCCACGGCTCTTTCAAACGCAGGTCGTACGCGGTCAGCGTTTCGTGCACCAGAGTCGCTTCCAATGCCGTCCCGTCCCTCAGCCGGACATGTTTGTCCCCCGGGTTGAACCAATCGCTGAAGACCAGAAAGGCGATCATCGCAGCCAACAGCAACGCGCTTTGCCAGAGGGGCCGTTTGGCGGCCGGTGCGTCGGGCAACTGCATCGTGGCTGCAATGCGCCTCGCTTCGCTCTCGCGGAACATCAATTCCATCAACAGACCGATGACGACGCCAAAGACGACAGCCCCGACGACCCGAGCCACCCCGAGCTGAAAGCCCAGAACGCGGGCCGTGAGAAAGATGGCGAGCACATTGATCGCCGGACCCGCATACAAGAAACACGTGGCCGGCCCCAGCCCGGCTCCCACCTGATAGATGCCGGCGAACATCGGCAACACGCTGCAGGAGCAAACGGCTAGGACCGTACCCGAGACCGACGCTACGAAATAGGCCTCCGGCTTGTTGGCCCGAGGCCCGAGATGCTTCAACACGCTTTCTTTCGACAGAAAGGTTGTGATCGCTCCGGCAATGAACAGAGCCGGGACGACGCATGCCAGCGTGTGGTTCCGGACGTACCACTGCAGCAGCAGAAAGGCCTCGACAATCCCGCGCGTCACCTTGGCCGCGGCCGGATCCGTGCCGGGAGCGAATTGAGGCGTCGCCAAGGGCAGGAAATACGCCACCAGAAAAATAAGGACGAAGGTCGCCAGAATTTTCCATTCGCGGTTCATGCTTCTCCCTCTCGGAAGGCCCTTCCCTCGCGGATCTCTCAGGGGCGGCGCACCGCGGCGGTTGGTGAAAGCCGCGTCTTCCGCGTCCCCCTTCACCGCAGGCAGCGCTGCTGTTCCTTCAGGTTGCTCTCGAGGACCGCCTGCAGGCATTCGAAGAACCCGCGGACGCAGGGGGCCCGAAGCTGATAGAAGACCATTTGGCCCCGCTTCTCGGCTTCAATCAGCCCGGCGTCCCGAAGCTGGGCCAAGTGGCGGGAGACGGTCGACATGTCGCTGCCGACCAGTTCGGTCAGCTCACACACACATCGCGGCCCGCGTTCGGCCAACTCGTCGACGATCATGAGCCGAGCCGGATGCGCCAATGCCTTGGCCACTTTGGCCCACGCCTGGTACTTGCCGAAAGATTCACGCGACATGTTCAGCTCCTTACCTGCGAGTGTCGACTATTGGTCGTTTGGCAGTTTAGCCAAATACGAAGGGAAGTCAACCGGGACTCCACCGCAATCGTGCCGCTGTGCGCAAAAAAAAGCCGCCGTCCAACGGGCGCTGAGGAGGTCGGGCTCCGATAAGCCGCCCCGTCTCCAGCCGGCCAAGCTGTCGTCAGGAACGCCGCGGGCGTGGGGCCGATCGTTGACGTCGCAGTCCTGGGAAATGATTGTGCCGAGAACATCGCGTGCACGTGCGTGGGGTCGCAGACCACCGCGCTGCCCAACCGTGGCACGCGGACCTTGCACGCTCCCGAGAGGCGAGCTACGAATGCTCGGCGCTGAGATCCTGGGCAGGGCGGATCGGTCCGGCCAACCGGAATGGCTACTCCGCCGCCCGCGTCGCACGACTGTGCGCCGAGCGCGAGGGTTCGAAGAACCGCCGGCGGAACCACAGAGCGACGTTGACCAGGCTGATCAGCACGGGCACCTCCAGCAAGGGGCCGATGACCGTGGCGAAGGCCTGGTCGGAGCTAATGCCGAAAATGGCCACGGCCACAGCAATCGCCAGCTCAAAGTCGTTGCTCGCCGCTGTGAACGCGACCGCCGTCGTCTTCTCGTAGCCGACGCGCAGTTTCCAACCGATAAAGAAGGCCGCGAACCACATGACGAAGAAATAGATCACAAGCGGCACCGCCACACGCAGCACGTCCAGCGGTTGCTCGATGATGAACTGACCCTTCAGCGAGAACATGACGACGATCGTGAAGAGCAAAGCCACCAGCGTCAGAGGACTGATTCTCGGTACGAACACACGTTCGTACCATTCGCGGCCTTTCCACGCCAACAAGCTGTAGCGAGTGATCAGCCCGGCCAGAAACGGGATACCCAAGTAGATGAAGACCGTCTTGGCCGCTTGGAGGATCGACACGTGCACGTCCAACCCTTCGACCAGCCCGAGTGCGTTCAGCAATAGCGTGATGAAGAGGTAAATGTAGACAGCGTAAAAAAGCACTTGAAAGATCGCGTTGAACGCAACCAACCCGACCGCCAGCTCACGGTCCCCCTCAGCGAGCTCGTTCCACACAATGACCATGGCAATGCACCGGGCCAGGCCGACCAGAATCACGCCGATCATATACCCCGGATGGTCGCGCAGGAAAGCGATCGCCAGCACGGTCATGAAGACCGGGCCGGCAATCCAGTTCATGACCAGCGAGACGGCCAGCAGCTTCTTGTCGCGGAAAATACGACCACACTCCTCATAGCGTACCTTCGCCAGCGGCGGATACATCATCAAAATCAAGCCGACCGCGATTGGGATGGAGGTGGTGCCCACCTGGAGATCGGCGACGAACCGAGCTGCTGCGGGTGCGAGGTACCCAATGCCCACACCGGCTGCCATGGCCAAGAAAATCCACAGCGTCAGATACTGATCCAACAGCGAAAGCCGTTTGTTGATTTCACCCGACATCTTTCGCTGCTCCCGACATCTTTCGACCCTGATGCTGTTCTTTAATTGAGTCGCGAGCGCCTTTCTTGTGAGCCGCGAGCAAGAGCCGAGTGCCGGGGCCGTCTCGTCTGCTGGGAGCGGCCCGCTGGCGTGAGCGGCAACCGGCGGTCGCGGAGACAAGGGCGACGCGGGCCACGTTGACAGACCCGCTGCGTCATTTCCGCGACGCGCACTGCCTTCGGCAGAGCTCTTCTGGGTCCACGCGCAGGATGGTTCGAAGTCGCTGAGCGTCTTGTTGGGCTTGCCGCGTGCGGGCGGCGGCTTTGAGCACGAACTCCAGAGCTTCTTTGGCCTCGAGCGGCGCCTCCGCGTCGGCCAGCCGGTAGTAAATCCACCGCCCTTGCTTCCGCGCGTCGACCAACCCGGCGTCGCGCAGAATCGACAGGTGCTTGGAGACAGTTGACGGAGCCAGTTTCAGCAACTCGACCACTTGGCAGACACACAGCTCCTGTCCAGCCAAGGCCACCAGAATCCGCACCCGGTTTTCGTCGGCCAGAGCCCGCAACACACGCATCAATGGTCTGAGTGCGGACCGAGCCGCCCTGACCGGTGGTCGTGTGGTTTTTCGTTTCACGGAGCACACTGGCTAACCTACCCAAAAGGCGCCGCAAACCATTTCGTCATTTGGCGAAATGTAGTTCCAACGCACAGACTTGTCAAGACAAGAGCCGGGCGCGGCGGAACGGCGCGGCGGTCTGTTAGCCGAGGGTCTTGCTTCCCGCTCGGGTCGCGTCGACGGCACGCGACTCGGACTGTGGAAGAAGTCGGAGCTGCGACCCGGCCGGGTTCTCGGAGAAGAGACGAACGCGGTGCGTTTCGGACGCCGCAACAGCACGCTTGAAAGACTTCTCAAGAGCCGTGTCGCCAGACACAGTCGGTGGCTCGGCGGTCGTTCGCGGCAGGCCGCCGTGAGCGCGGTTGGTCGGACGCGGGGCGGCTGCAGCCGCAGGACGAGGCCCGGTGCCCGACGTTGTCTGCTAGAAGCGTTTTCGGTTTGAATGGCTGGGCGGAGTCCGCACGCGCCACAGTTTGGCCACTTGGTCGCGTCCGCCGGCCAGGAGCCAGCGTCCGTCGTGCGAGACGGCCACGTCCTTCAGCTCCTGCCCCAGTCCGACGTAGCGGGCCAGGACGCGGCCGGTGGTGACGTCCACCTGAGCCACGTACGAAGCCTGGCCGCAGACGAACAGGGTCTGGCCGTCCGGAGCGAACTGAACCGCGTTCACCCAGCCCACCTCGGGGCGCAGTCGGCGAACAGTCACACCCGTCCGCACGTCCCACAGACGGACTTCCTGGTCCGCGCTCCCGCTGGCAGCGAACCGGCCGTCGGGTGAGAAAGCCACTGCAAAAACCCAGCCCTGGTGGCCGGCCCAGGTCTGCAGCAGCCGCCCCGACTCGAACTCGACCAACTCCAGCGTGCCCTTCTTTCGAGAAACGAGCACCAGCCGGCCGTCGGGCGAAAGGTCGAAGCTCCACACCTGGTCGTTCCAGGCCACCGGTCCCAAGCGGGCTTGTGTGACCGAGCCCAGTCGCCGCAGTTCCTGTCCGGTTTCGGCGTCCCAGACCCGGACGGTGCCGTCCAGACTGGAGGTCAACACCCACCGCCCGCTCGGGTGCCACTCCACGTCCATGACGTTGTGAATGTGGCCTTTGAGCGTGAGCAGTTCGCGGCCGGTCTGCAGGTTCCAAATGCGGGCGTCGGCCGGGCCGCTCGACTGGTTCTCGCGTCCTTCGGCCGTCACGGTTCGACGGCCGTCCGGGCTGACGGCCACACCGCCCAGCCCGCCACGTCCCCGAAAAACTCGCACGCGCTGCCGCCGAGCCAGGTCCCACAGACACAGGTCTCGGTCGTAGCTGCCGGTCAGGACGCTCCGGTCGTCGGGCAAGAAAGCGACCGACGAGACGGTGCTGTGGTGTCCGCGCAGCGTCGCCACCGGCTCGACCACCTCCGGTGCCCGCACGGGGAGGCTTGCGGGCGGCCCACCGGCGTCCCGCCCGTCGGCTCCGGTCGACCCGCGCCGCGCCGCCACCGTGGCCGCTCCCGCGCCTCCCCCCGACGCCGGCTCCAAACCAAAGCCGCCCGTCAGCACGACAGCCGCGGTCAGAAAACCGGCCAGGCCGAACAGCAACGAGCCAGCAGCGACCACCCACGGCCAGGGCACTTCGCGTCGCAGCGCCCGACGCAGAGCCTCGGCAAACTCCGCCGCGCACTGGAACCGGTCGTCCGGCTTCTTCTGCAACGCTTTCAGACAGGCGGCCTCCAGCGAACGGGGAATCCCTCGACGCAGACGGCGAAGCGGCACGGGCGCGGCCTCCAGAATGCGACGCCGTACTTCGGCCGGCGAGTCAGCTTGAAACGGACGCCGTCCGGTCAGCAGCTCGTACAACACCACGCCCAGCGCGAAAATGTCCGTCCGCGGGTCGACCGGCTCGCCACGACCGCGGGCCTGCTCGGGAGCCATGTAGCCCAACGTGCCCGACAGCCCCGACTCCACCGACTCCGGCTCCGACCACTCCACGGCAATGCCGAAGTCGGTCAGGAAGACCCGACCGTCCGAGTCAATCAGAATGTTGGCCGGCTTCACGTCTCGGTGAACGAACCCCCGAGTGTGGGCGTAGTGAAGCGACTCGGCCACTCGAGCCACCAGTTGGGCGGCTTGTCGTGGCGGGAGCGGCCCGTGACGCTTGAGCCGCTGAGCCAACGTTTCACCCTCCACCAGCTCCGACACAATGAACACCACCCCGTCTTGTTGACCCACGTCGTAGACGGGAACAATGCCCGGGTGCCGGAGCCGGGCGACTCGCCGAGCCTCTTCCAGGAACCGGGCGGTTTGAGCTTGCGTGCCTTCGGACGCACCGGCCGGCACCTTGACGGCCACCCAACGGTTCAGCCGCTCGTCGAAGGCCCGCCAGACTTGCCCCGAGCCGCCTCGGGCCAGGGGCTGCTCCAAACGGTACGGCCCCAGCTTCGTTGCCGGCTCGAAACGGTGAAGGCGAGCCGTCGGTGAGTCGCTGACCAGCGTGTCGGGTTGAGGAACCCACAGCAGCGCGCGAATGTGTTCGTCCACGACCGGCGTCAGCTCGGGACAGTCCCGGCACAGCTCGTCGGCCGACAGAATGCGTCCGGCCGAGCGGGCCTGCTCCCACTGGTCCAACAACAGCTGGACGCGTTCGTCTGGGGTCATGGCTGCCTGGTCCGGTGGTCGACTCATGCCCTGTCGTCAATTGAAAGGTTGATTGAGGTTGTCCGGGAATTGGAGGGCCACGCTCTGTCGTGGCCCCGACGGTCCGTGTCTCCAGCCCAGCTCCAAAAGACGCGTCCGGTCGCTCCAAAACCCGCGAACCCCCGGAGAAACGCGAATGAATTCGCGGACGCCCCCAGGTTAATTGAAAGCCAGTCGTCTGGTTCGCTGGGCGGGACGAGTCGGGTTTTTCGGGGCGTCGGTCAAAGTGGCCGCTCCCCTCGCTCGTCGCCGCCTTTCGAACCACGAGTTCGAGCCGGCTGCGGTTGCGGCGGAACTGGGCGTCGCGGCGGGTGTCGGGTCGTCATTCGTAGGCCGCGTGGGGCGGGGGTCAACGGCCTTTGCCGCGAGCGGCTCGGTACAGCAGCAGGCACGCCGAGCGCCACCGTCGGGTGACGGTTCGTGGCGAGACGCCCAGGACGTGAGCGGCGTCGGAGTGGCTCAGACCCTGGTACCAGAGCAGGTCGAACACTTCCCGCTCCGGTTCCGGCAGCCGCTCCACCTGCTCGTGAAACTCCCGCCACTCGGCCAGACCGCTGGGGTTCCACGTGTCGACGGCGGCGTCCAGGCGCGGCGTTTCCTGCGTGGCGGAAACCGTCGGCCAGGCCGGGCCGCTCACCACGTGCCGCGCCTGCCCCTCCGGTCCGAAATGCTTTCGGACCAGGTCCAGCAATTCGCGTCGGACCTGTGCCGCTGCCAGACGAAAAAAGTCCCGGGCCGACTCGGGCCGGACGGAATGCAGAGCGCGGTCGAGCCGAATGAGGGCGGCATTGAGCACGTCGTCGGTCTGCTCCAACCGCCGCAGGCGTTCGTAGCGGTCGAGCATTCGGTGGGTGAGGCGCCGGAGCCGCTGACAGGAGTGCTGAATCAAGGCCGCTCGTGCCGTTTCGTCTCCCGCTTGCAGCCGTTCCAGCCACTGTTCCAGTCGAACCGTGAAGGTGCCCGGGTTGGAGGCGGACGAGACGGTTTCGGGTCGAGACGACGGAGTGCCCGAGCGTTGCGAAAAGTCCATGCGGCGGCTGCCCTCTCGTGAAGTTGATCAGCTCACGACCAGCCCGCTGCCTCCAGCGCGGCTCGCTGCGCCACACCTGCCTGCGCCCCAGGCCGCTCGTTCGAAAAACAGAGCGACGTCGTCGGCCCCGAACACAGCTCGCCCCACCGGGCCGACAAGCGTCGCTCCTGACAGAGGCCCTCTCAGCCTAACGGCCAGCCGCGGCGCTGTCCAGACATTTCGAACCGGACGGGTGGCAGCGTGTTCGAGCCACGAGCCGACCCGCTGCCGCGTAGGCCGACGGCGGCACGGCGTCTGGACGGAGCAGGCCTGTTGCCTCCGAAACGGCCCAAGCGAACCAAGGTCGAAGCAGCGCACCCGACCCGCTTCGCCCACCACGTTGCGAATGTCGCGCCGGGAAGCGTAGAATTCCGTTTGAGCTGCTCTCCCTTGGCGACCTTCAGCTTGCGCGTTTTCGAAAGGAACTGCTCGAACGGAGTTGTCGTTGGCAACCTGTCAGCGGCCGGTCGCTTTGCTGTCCGAGCCGGCTTGCTGCCAATCGACCGACAGCGGGAAGGGTCGCACCATGTCAGGAAGAAACGGGTCTGAGGGGCGCGTTGGAGCGGGCACGCTGGAAGCTTACCCGGCAAAGTGGTGGCGCAGGGACGACGGCCGAGTCGTCTGCGAGCTTTGCCCACGACGTTGTGCCATTCCGGACGGGGCCAGAGGCTTCTGCTTCGTTCGTCAAAACTTGGACGGCCGTCTGGTGCTGACCACGTTCGGACGCAGCACGGGTTTCTGTGTCGACCCCATTGAGAAAAAACCGCTGTTCCACTTTTACCCGGGCACCGCAGTGCTGTCGTTCGGCACGGCCGGTTGCAACCTGGGCTGCAAGTTCTGCCAGAACTGGGACATTTCGAAGTCCCGTGAGGTGACTCGGCTGAGCGAACAAGCGCTGCCCGAAGAAATTGCCGAGGCGGCCGTCTCGCTGGGCTGCAAGAGCGTGGCGTACACGTACAACGACCCGGTCATTTTCGCCGAGTACGCCATTGAGACCGCCAAGGCGTGCCGGGCCGTCGGCGTGAAGTCGGTTGCCGTCACCGCGGGCTACATTAGCCCGGAGGCACGAGAGGAATTCTTCAAGTACATGGACGCCGCCAACGTCGACTTGAAGGCTTTCTCAGAGCAGTTCTACGTGGAGTACACGTCGTCGCACTTGCAGCCCGTGCTCGAGACGCTGAAGTGGTTGAAGAACGAGACCGACGTCTGGTTCGAAATCACTAACCTGCTCATTCCGCGGGCCAACGACGACCCCGACCAGATTCGCCGAATGTGCGACTGGATTCTGGAGAACCTGGGGCCGGACGTGCCCGTTCACTTCACGGCCTTTCACCCCGACTTCCGCTTGCTCGACCGACCGCCCACACCGCACTCCAAGCTGATTGAAGCCCGGGAAATTGCGCTGGAGGCAGGCATTCACTACGTCTACGTGGGCAACGTGCTGGACACGAAGCGTGAGAGCACTTACTGCGCGTCGTGCGGTCGGTTGGTGATTGAACGGCTGGGCTACAACCTGGGCACTTACGCCTTGCACGGCAACCGCTGCGCTCAGTGCGGAGCCGTCATTCCCGGACGTTTTGACGACAAGCCGGGCGACTGGGGAAACCGGCGTCTGCCCGTCGACATGCGTCGGTTTGCCAAAAAGTCGCACTGGGACGCTCTGGCCGAGGCGGTCCGAAGCGCAACCGAGGCGTTGAAGAAACAGCAGACAGACGACCCGTCGGGCCAAACACAAGAGGACGCTTCCAGCGACCCGCCGGTCGGCTCCGGCCAGTCCGACGAACCCGGCGGGCCGCAGCGCAACCAGGGTCGAGACGACCCACCGCCAACCGCCGACCTGGCGGGGCGTCCGCAGACTGCCGGGGCGGAAAGTCCAGCAGCCTCGTCGCAACGCAACGCCACCGGAGCCGTCGGACGGCCGAACCGGCCCGCGGGACCGCCGACGCACGTCGAGCTGACCGAGAAGCAGAAGCAGCTGGTTTTCCAGGCGGCGGCCGAACTGGTCCGCGCGGCCGTGTGCAAGGAACGAGCGAACCCACCCGACCTGAACGCTCACGGCATTGCCGACGTGCCCGTTTCGGGCGTGTTCGTCAGCTTGAAGCGGCACGGCCACCTTCGCTCGTGCTGCGGCAGCTTCGGACACAGTGTTCCGCTGGCCGACGCGTTGCACGAAGCGGCCTACCGCACGGCCACCAACGACCCACGCTTCCCACCCGTCACGGTCAGCGAGCTGCCGTACTTGGACGTCGAGGTGTGGCTGCTGTTTGCTCCCGAACGGGTCGCCGAAAAAGGCCGCCACCGAATTCGAGCCGTGACGGTCGGCCGGCACGGGCTGCAAATCATTCGCGGGCAGAACCGCGGGCTCTTGTTGCCCGGCGTTCCGGTGGAACACGGGTGGGACGCCGAGCAGTTCCTGAACCAAGTGTGTGTGAAGGCCGGTCTGCCGACCACTGCCTGGCAAGACGACGACACGGTGCTGTTTCGCTTCCAAGGGGAAGCCATTCGAGGGCGAATTTCCGTCGAGCCGGGACTGGTCGAGAAGCCGTTCTGCACGCCCGACGAACTGCAGAAGTACGTCCAGTACTGCCGCAACAACATTTCGGCCTTGCGTCGTGGTGCGACGCCCTCGTACTACGCCACGGGCGTCTCGGACGGGAACGTGAACGGCGTGTTTGTTTTGGCCGTCCACACCCGAGACAGCCGCTCGGTCAGCGCGTGGCGGCTCAGTCTGAAAAACACACTGCCGTTGCAGTCCACACTGTTCGGGTTGTCGCAGGACTTGGCTCAGGCGTTGCAGCGCCGCGGTTGGAACGAGTCGGAAACGCGAGTCGACGTGGCCATTGCCTACGCGACGGCTCTCCACGGGACCGCCGCCGACCCGGACCTGCGCGGGCTCGACCCAAAGCGTCGTGCCGTGGTGGTCATGGAGCGGTCTCGGTCGGCCGTCGTCTTCGACCCGTCGCTCCGGCCCGAGCAACTCTTGAACGAGGCCAAGCAGGCCGCTCGGCTAGTCTCGCCCGAGTACATTCCGGTCTACAGCCTCGCCGTGCAGGCCACGTGCTCGCGGTTTTCGGTAACGACGGCACCAAGGCCCAGTGAGGGAGCCGAACTGCGTCCGCCGGCCGTGGCGGGCACTTTCTACCCCGGCACACCGGACGAGGTCCGACGAATGGTCGACCAACTGCTGGACGGCCAGACGACACGACGGCCTTGCACCGGTGTGCTGGTTCCGCACGCCGGCTGGCGTTTCTCCGGCTGCCTGGCCGCCGAAACGTTGAAGCGAGTCGAGTTCCCTCGCACGGTCATTGCCTTCGGTCCGAAACACACGCCGCCCGGTGTGGACTGGGCCGTCGCCCCGCACCACCGTTGGGCCTTTCCCGGTGGCAGCCTCGACTCCGACCCAGAGCTGGCTCGACGTCTGGCCGAGGCAGTTCCAGAGCTCGAACTCGACGCAGCCGCGCACCAGTACGAACATTCCATTGAAGTGCAAATTCCCTTCATTGCTCGACTGGCTCCCAAGACCCGCGTGGTCGGAGTCACCATTGGTGGCGGGACGCTGGAACGGTGCGAGCGGTGCGCGGAGCGGTTGGCTCAGGTGTTGAGCGAGCTGGACGAGCCGCCGTTGTTGCTGATTTCCACGGACATGAGCCACTACGTGAGCGAGGACGAGGCTCGCCGGCTCGACGCTCTGGCCCTGGAAAAGCTCGACCAGCTCGACCCGGACGGGCTGTTCACGGTCGTGCGCCAGCACCGCATTAGCATGTGCGGCGTTCTGCCGGCGGTCATTGTGCTGAAGACACTGCAAAGAATGGGGCGGCTGCGGGAGTGCGAGCCGGTGGGGTACACGACGTCGGCCGAGGCGAGCGGCGACCGGTCACGTGTCGTCGGCTACGCCGGAAGGATTTTCCGGTAGACGGGAGGGGCGCGCGAGGGGACTCCGAGCAGGCAACCTGCCGGTCTCGAGAACGGACGCACTTCCGAACCCGCTCGGACCACGTCCGGCTTCGACGGCCTCAACCCGATGCTTCGTCCAGCAGTTCTTGAATTCGCCGCCGACGGTACTCCAGCCCCGACTGCACCATTTCGCGGACCAGGTTTTCGTTGAGCACCATTCCGAGCAGTCCGCTGGGCGGCTCGACCTCGACCCGCTCAGTCAACCGCACGCCGCCGTTGCCGTCGGCTTCCAGCCGGTGGTAGTGAATCCATTTGCGGAACGGACCACGAACCTGCTGCTGGGTGAACGCTCGCGGTGGGTCGAATTCCGTGACTTCGTGCTCCACCTCTTGCGACATTCCGAAGGCCTGGACGCGCAGTTTCAACCGAGCTCCCTGCGTCAGCCGCTCGGGCGCTTCGACCAACTCCAGCCCAACCTTCGGGTCCGCCAGTTGCTTCCAGTTCTTCGGCTGACTCAGGAACTCAAACAACCGCTCGGGCGAGCACCCCAGCGACACTTCCGTCTGAATGACTGCCATTTCTGCGAACCTGTTCGGCCTTGTCCCGTGTGAAAACAAGCCGGGCCTCGCCGGCTCGTCCACCGCTGAATTCGCCAGTCTTCCCCGGCACAGTCCAGTCGAGCCCGCGCCCAGTTGGTCGGAGCGACTTTCTGCCGTTCCCGGTTGGGTAGGGCGTCCCAGTTGCCGTTCTTTGCGAGCGGCGGGAGGCCGGCCGGCGGTCCGTGTCGAGGCGAGCGGCTTGGCGCGAGCGGTCGAGGAACGCGGCGTCGGCCGCGCGGCAGTCGCTCTGCGGGCACACCGACGTGGCCGAACCAGCCGCCGCCCGGCGCGTCACCACGCGTCTGCCGAAGTTCACGCCGTTGCGAAAACGGACCTCCCGGCCGTCACTCTTCGCTGACCAACTGGTCGTAGAAGCTTACGTAGTCGTGCCGGTTCTCGCTGGCCAGAAACTGAATGGCTTGCCGCGGGTGCAGGTTCATCTGGCCGGTCAGATTGTAGGGCAGCAGCGGTCCCCACTCAATTCGCTGCCGCAGCGGCTCGAAGTGCGTCTGAATCAACTTGATGACCGGCCGCAGCTTGAACTTGGGGTTGCGCAGGAAACCGAGGAGCAGCTCCATGGGGCAATTTCCGGCTCCACGGCCCATGCCCATGACTGTGGCGTCCGCGTAGTTCGCTCCCAGAATGATTGCCTCAATCGTGTTCGCGAACGCCAACTGCTGGTTGTTGTGAGCGTGAATGCCGATTTGTTTGCCGGTACCGGCAAGGGCTTCGGAGTACTTGTGGTAGAGCAGGTCGATTTGCTCACGGTACAGGTGGCCGAAGCTGTCGACAATGGCGACCACGTCGACGGGCGTTTTGGCAATGGCGTCCAAGACGGTGTCGATTTCCGTTTCGGTAATGTTCGAGACGGCCATTAGGTTGGCGGACGTCTCGTAACCCATTTCGTGAGCGTGGTGAATCATTTCGACCGCCTCGGACACCTGGTGAGCGTAGAAGGCGACGCGAATCATGCTCAACACGCTCTGGTCCGCCGGAATGATTTGCTCCTGCCAATCGCTCTTGCCGGCGTCGGCCATGGCCGAGAGCTTCAGGCCCGTCTTTTCGGGGTCGTGGTCGCCGACGACCCGACGCAGGTCCTCTTCGTCGCAGTACTTCCAGGGGCCGAACTTGTCGCGGGGAAACTGCTTGGGGGAGTTCTTGTAGCCGATTTCCATGTAGTCGATGCCTGCCTCGAGGCACGTGTCGTAGACGGCCCGAACCAGCTCGTCGCTGAACTGGTGGTCGTTGACGAGCCCGCCGTCGCGAATCGTGCAGTCCAACACACGCAGCTCGGGTCGAAACGTGATCCACGGAGCTTTGTCGCCAGTCATTGATTTCACCTTCCGCGTCTTGAAGAAAGCCCACGAAGCAAGACCCCCTGTGCCGTCCGGGCTGTCCGTCCGGCGCGTTTCTGCGTCGGCCGCCTCGGCGCAAGACACGCGTGTTTCCCAACAGGCCCGGCGCGGAAACCAACCCCGAAAGCGAGGAGGCGTCCTGAAAAGGGGAGGGTTCGTCGGAGGCAGCCCGCCGCCCAGTCGTCTTGACCCGGCGTCCCGCTGGCCGCAGCCAGCGAAGCCGTCATTGTTTCATGACCTCTTGCGGAAAGCAAGTCGCCGCAAAGCGCGGCTTGCTGCGTCGACGGCTCCGACGGTCACCGGTCCGCACCGCCGTGGTCGACAGCACCGAGCCGCGTGCGCGGGATGGCTCCACTAGCCGGCCAACGGGTCGACGTCGAACGTCTTGAGCATTGGGTCGCCGTCTCGGCTCATGACCTCCAGCAGCCGTCGGTGCATTTGCCGGACGGTCGAAGCGTGGGCGGGGGCGTCGGCCAAATTGTGGTCTTCCTCCGGGTCGTGCTCCAGGTCGTACAAGGCGACAATCCTCGGGCGCGGTGCGAAAAAGTACTTGTACCGTTCGGTCCGCAGCATGCGCAACCGGTTCGCCCGTTGACAAAACGCGTGGTCGCGCCAGGCGACGGTCCGACCTTCAATCAGCGGCCGCAGCGACCGACCGTGAATGTTCGCCGGCACCGGCAAACCGACGTAGTCCAAAATGGTCGGCATGTAGTCGATCTGACTGACGGGTTGTTCGACCTTCCGGCCAGCGGGAATTCGGCCAGGCAAACGCATCAAGAGCGGAATTCGCACCAAGTCGTCAAAGAACCCGGTAATCGACTTTCCAATGCACCCGTGAGCTCCGACCATGTCGCCGTGGTCGGTGGTGAAAATGACGAGCGTCTGGTCGGTCAGACCCAGCTCGTCCAGCTTGTTCAAAACTCGCCCGACCTGGTCGTCCATGTACTTGACCATTCCGTGGTAAATGGCCACGTACTCTCGAATGCCTTCTTCGCCCATCAAGTCGCCCAGCCGTTTGCTCGGGCCGCGCTGGTCCCACCACGGCAAGTCGCGACTGCCATGCAATTGAATTCGACTTCGGTCGACCAGACTGTAGTACGGCTCGGGTGTGACCCACAGGTCGTGCGGAGGGCTCCAAGAGGCAGTAATGAAGAAGTTGTCGTTCGCGTAACGTTCCAGCAGCTCGAGGACCTGGTTAGTGATTTGTGTTTCCGGCAGCAGCTCGGGCGGAATCACTGTGCGACCAATTGTGGCAATGTAGGCCAAGCGGTTGTTCGGAATGGCGTGAAACTTGCGGTAGCCTTGCAAGACCGCGGGAATCATTTCCACCGGCCGTCCGAGGTAGCGGCCCGGGCTGGGGTGTCCGGCGAACTTCTTGGCAGGCAGGTGCTCGTCTAGAAAGCGACGGTAATCCCGCGGCGTCCGGCTCGCGTAAGCCCACGACTCGTAGCACGGGAAATCGCCCTTGTCGCCCAAGTGCCATTTGCCTCGGTGAGCGGTGCGGTAGCCGTTGCGGTACAGCAACACCTCGGTCGTGGCAAACTTGGTCGGGTCGAGCGGCTTCTGGGTGTTCCGAGAGGGGGTGACGTTCAGCAAAATGCCGTGCGTGTGCGGGTAAAGGCCGGTAATCATGGAAGCGCGCGACGGCGAACAGTACGGCGTGACGCAGGTGGCGTTGGTAAAGGTTACACCCTCGCGGCCAATGCGGTCCATGTTGGGCGTCTGAATGTACGGGTTGCCGGTCAACGAAAGCGACCGGTGGTGCTGCTCGTCGGTCATCAGCAGCAAGACGTTGACTCGACCGGGCTGCCGCGGCGAAACGGCGCACCGCACGGCCGACGGCGCGCCGGCCAGCAGCCCGAGGGCCTGTCCCAGAAAGCGTCGACGAGTGTGCGTGCCGTCCATTTGCCTGCTCCTTGGTCCAGCCTTGCGTTCAGAAGCTTCAGTGGGCGTAGTTCCCTCGCCGCGCGGCTCCCGACCCGTTCCGTGGCCAGTGCCTTCAGCTGACCACGCGGACGTCACCGCGGCGTCGCCCTCCATCCTGCCCGTCCCGTCGGGCCTTTGCAACCAACAGCTGGCGGCTGCGCGGACCAGTTTCAGGTCGTGCCGTCGGACCCAGGGACGGGCTCGTCGCTGGAAGCGGGCTTCGAATCGGCCGGTTCTCAAACGGACCGGCGGCCGCTTCCGCCGACCGCGAGCTCGGTGCGCCCTCCGGCAGCCAGCCAAGCACT
>CAYSAG010000095.1:0-3868 GCA_964428935.1 uncultured Planctomycetaceae bacterium
GGACAAATTTGACCCCAGGTCTGTCAGCCGCGAATACAGAGCTGTATAATCACACCAGAACTCTGGCGGGAAAAGGCTGTCTGCGGAAGAAATGAACCAACCCCGCGGCTTTTCGCAGACGCCAGACCGTCAGAGTTCACTCGTTGTAGAACGGACCGGCTTTGGAGAAACGGTCGAGTGAACGGGCCGAGGCTGGTGCGCTGGTGCCGGCAATCGGGCTCCGGCAAGCCTGTTGTCGCCAATCGAGGAGGCAAGCCGTGCTGGTACGGGTTGAGCTGACACGGATCATTATTAGCGAAATAAATGATCAGCAGATCATTTTCTTGAGTGAGGTCGACGGCGACCGAAGCTTCCCGATTCTGATCGGCATTTTCGAGGCGACCAGCATCGACCGGGCCGTTCGGGGCGAGAAAGCCCCTCGTCCGCTGACTCACGACTTGCTGAAAAACGTGATCGAGGAATTGGGCGGCGAGGTGCAAGACGTCGTCGTCACGAACTTGATCGACCACACTTACTACGCGGTGATCCGAGTTCGAAAGGACGGCCAGTTGATCGAAATCGACAGTCGGCCGAGCGACGCAATTGCTCTGTCGGTTCACTACGACCCGCCGCTGCCCATTTACGTGGAAGAGTCGGTGTTGGACAAAGTGGCGTCGTGAAGGCGAGCGGCTGTCTGGTCGCGGCCCGGGTCGAGTCCGGCGGCGTCTCGTGGTCGAGAACGACAGCGGCAGTCGGGGACGCCGGGGAAAGACGCCGCGCCGATACAACTTCGGTTGCGTCGGACTGCCGCCTCCGTCTGACCAGCCGGAAGCTGGTCGACCGGTCCTTTCGCCTGACACCCTGTCCGACCCGCCGGCTCTTCGCATTCCACGCACATTGTCGAACACGTAGGGACGACCAAGTTGCTTGGTGTCCGTTTCTGGCCTCACTGCCGAGAGGACCAGTTGAATGACCGAGACGGTAACGATTGACGGAGTCACGCTCCACTTGTGTCACCCGGACAATTCGCCGGGCGAGTGGATCGGTGACGACGAAATCCTGAAGCAGCTCCTGGCGTGCTGGCTGGTGGTCGACGAGCAGGACTTGCCACTCACGCCCCGCCTGGTCGGACCGCCAGGCATTGGCAAGACGACGTTGGCCATGGCAGCGGCTCGCCGGCGCAAGCAGGAGCTCTACGTGTTCCAGTGCACGGCAGACACGCGGCCCGAGGACCTGCTGGTCACGCCGGTGTTGGCAGAGAACGGACGAATCGCTTACCACGCTTCGCCGCTGGTGACCGCCATGCTGCGCGGCGGCGTTTGCGTGTTGGACGAAGGCAACCGGATGAATGAAAAGTCGTGGGCGAGCTTGGCTCCGCTGCTGGACCACCGGCGGTACGTGGAGTCGATTGTGGCCGGCATCACCATTCCCGCTCACGTCAACTTCCGGTGCGCGGTCACCATGAACGAGGACGAATCGACCTTCGAGATTCCGGACTACATCATGAGCCGGCTGCAGCCGACGCTGACGCTGTCTCACCCCAAGCGGGAAGACGAAATGGCCATCCTGCGCTACCATTTGCCCTTCGCGGACGAGGAGCTGCTGGACTTGACCGTGGAGTTCCTGCAGAAGTCACATGAATTGAAACTGGACTTCTCGACCCGCGACGGGCTGAACGTCTTGCGTTACGCCTTGAAGCGGCTGGCTCAAGACACCTCGCACCCGCTGGCCAAAGACGAAGCGTGGCGAGAAGCGTTGCGGAACTGTTTGGGTGAGGAGGCTTTGGACCTGGAGTCGCTGGCCGAGCGGAAGAAGGAAGCGCTGGGAGGCACGGTCGGTCCAATGGGCTTGGGCGACTTTTTCTTCGACCCGTCCGACCCGTTGCACCCGGACTACGACGAGGAAGACGAGGACGACGAAATCGACGTCGACCTGGACGACGGCTTCGACGACGACGAGGACGACGACGATTTGTACTGAACCGCCGCGGCGCGGGTGAACCGGAAGCGGGGAAGGCATGCTGTCGGACTTTCTCAAGATCGGGCCTCGCATCTGGGTGCTGCCGGTCATTCATGGCAGTGGCGACTTTGCCGTCGAAGTGCGCCGCGTCATGCTGTCGCAGACCTTCGACTGTCTGGCCGTCCCGCTTCCGCCGTCTTTCCAGGAATTGGTGGAGCGGGCGATTCCAGACCTGCCGCAGATCGCCGCCGTCGTGCAGCGCGAACCGTGGCAGCCGCCTCCCGACTGGCTGCCCAAGTCGGAACAGAGACGTCGCGAAGCCGCGGCCAGCTACGTGCCGATCGACCCGTGCCAACCGGTCATCGCAGCGCTGCGGATTGCCATTCAGGAACACATTCCGCGGGCGTTCATCGACCTCGAGACCGCTCGGTTCGAAGTCCGGTCGGCCGTCTTGCCCGACCCGTACGCACTGAAACGTCTGCCGCTGGAGCGGTTTCTGGCGGGAGTGCTGCCGGCCATCGGTCGGCCTCCGGCCGGCCAGGCAACGGACCGAATCGTCTACATGGCCCACCGGCTCCGGCAGCTGGAACGTGACTTCCGCTCCATTCTGCTTGTCTGCTCCATTACCGACTGGCCGTGGATCAAGGACGCGTACTTGGAGCAAGCCAGACCGAGCGTGGAGCACGACCCGGTCGAGCCGCCGCTGCTGTGCGACGTCCGACCCCAGACGCTGGTCTTTTTGCTGGGCGAGCTGCCGTTCATCACAGGTCTTTACGAGCGAGCGCGGTCCGAGTTGGAAGACGACGAGAACCTTTCGGTGGACGGGCTCAAGCAGTTGGTGCTCGAAACACGCGACCGCTACCTTCGCGAGCACGGCTCGCTGGCTCGACGCATTACCCCGAAACTGCTCGCCACGTACTTCCAGTACGTTCGCAACCTTTCGCTGATTCACCGCAGATTGACGCCCGACCTGTACACGCTCGTCATTGCAGCCAAACAAGTTGCCGGCGACCTGTTTGCCGTTCAGCTGGCCGAGACGGCTCGCGAGTACCCGTTCACTCGGCAACCGTGGCGTCCGGCTTTGACCATGAGCATCGGACAGGCTCGCTTGCCCGACGGCGACGTGGTTCAGATGAAGTCTCGGCTGCCCGGGCCTCCGATGGTGTGGAAGCGTTGCGAGCTGACTCCGAAACCGCCTCGTCGCCTGCGACGACAGTGGAAAGCCCAGTGGGACCCACACGCTCAGTTCAGCTGGCCGCCGGAAGACAAAGTGCTGGAAAACTTCCGCACGCGCGTCAACGACGCAGCCAAGGCCATCATGGGCGACGACCTCGCTCGAACCGAGAAATTCACCACCAGCCTGAAAGACGGCATCGACATTCGCGAGACGCTACGCAACTGGTACACCGGCGACCTGTACGTGAAAGTCCTGCCTCCAACACGGGGAAACATCGACTGCTGCCTGCTGCTGTTCGACTCCCCGGCCGACCCGCGCGACTACCCGTGGCGAGGCGTTTGGTACGCCGAGCACGACGAAGAATCGACGATGGCTTTCTACGCGACAGACTACCGCGAGGAAATCGTCGGGCCCGGCATTGCGCTGGCCAAGTTTGGCGGCCTCATGATGCTGTTCCCTCCGCGCCACATTCCGGACATCTGGAAAGACCCGCGGTTCGATGTGGCCGACACGCTCGAGGAACGCCTGCTGCTGGCAGCGTGTTACTACTCCGAACATCCTCACATTGCCGTGCTCAGTGCGACTCCGCCCGGACCGGCATGGAGACGCATTGCGCGTCGTTTCAAACGCAAACTCGTCCACGTGCCGCTCAGCCGCTTCAGCCAGGAACGAATCCAGCAAATCCGGCTGTTTCACGTGTTGAACGGCCGACACGTGCGAGCCTACGCGGCTCAATTCATTCGACGCCCGTAA
>CAYSAG010000095.1:3968-16511 GCA_964428935.1 uncultured Planctomycetaceae bacterium
ATGGCGAGCGACTGTCGAAACAGCGAGCGTACGAACTGGGCGTGCCTGCGTGGCCGGGAGACAAGAAAGACGCAAGCGGCTGCAGTGGCCACCCCGCGGCCAGACCACGGCCGAACATCACTCGGCCGCTCGGACGAGCGCCAACTCACTCGCGGCTCGACGCGGCGAGAGTTCCTGCGAGGCGGCTTGACGACCGCGGCGGTCGTCGCCGGCGCTCAATCGCTGGCCTCGAGCGTCTTTGCCGGCGAGGACAACACGATTCGTCTGGCACTGATCGGTTGCGGCGGACGGGGAAGCGGAGCGGTCGGTAACGCGCTGTCGGTGCCGGATGGCGGTCCGGTTGAGCTGTACGCCATGGCCGACCTGTTCCGCGACCGGCTCGAACGCTCGCTCAAGACCTTGTCTCGCATGTTTCCCGGAAAAATCAACGTGCCGCCCGAGCGGCAATTCATCGGTTTCGACGCCTACCGAAAGGCCATCGACTGTCTCCGTCCGGGCGGCGACGTGGCCATGTTGACCGGCTACGCGGCCTGGCGTCCGCTGCAGTTGGAGTACGCGGTCTCGAAAGGCATCAACGTCTTCATGGAAAAGTCCTTCGCCTGCGATCCGCCGGGTATTCGACGAGTCATCGAAGCGGGGAAGGCGGCTGCGAAGAAGAACGTCAAAATCGCCGCCGGCCTGATGTGTCGGCACTCGGTCAACCGTCAGGAGCTGATTCGTCGCATTCGAGACGGCGAGCTGGGCGAAATTCTGCTCATTCGGGCTTACCGAATGCAGCCGGTCGGTCCGTTGCGGCCGAAACCGCCGCACGTGAGTGAGCTGGAGTGGCAGATTCGACACTTTACGAAGTTCCTCTGGGTGTCCGGCGGCCTGTTCGCCGAAATGGACATTCACCAGATCGACGAGCTGTGTTGGATCAAAGGGCAATGGCCTGTGACAGCACACGGTGTCGGCGGGCGTGCGGCCAACAGCACCGACTGCAGCCAGAACTTGGACTCGTTCTCGGCCGAATGGACGTTCCCAGACGGCACCAAGGCCACGGACGTCGTCCGCTACCTGCCGGGGTGCTACAACGAGTTCGCGACGTACATTCACGGCACGCGCCGAGCGGCACAGTTTTCCGGCAACATTCACGCCGGCACCGTCCGCATCTTCAAAGACCAACGCATCGCCGACGACAACGTCATTTGGGAAGCGCCCAAGGAAAAGTTCACACCTTGGCAAGCGGAGTGGAACGACCTGATCGCCGCCATTCGTCAGGACCAGCCTTACAACGAGGCGGAACGGGCCGCCCTGTCGAACTTGGCCGACATCATGGCTCGAGCCGCAATCCACAGTGGCCAGCTGGTCACGTGGGACCAGGCCATGTCGTCGAACTTCCAGTTTTGCTCGTACGTGGACACCATGGACGAGAACAGTCCGCCGCCGCTGCAGGCGGACGAGAACGGTCGCTACCCGGTTCCCGTGCCGGGGCAATGGAAAGAGCTGTAGGCGACCGGGGGAAGCAGCCGCAGACGACCGGACCGGTCGTGAGCGGAAAGGCGGGCGACTGCGTGTGACGCTTCTCAAGGTACCGGGCTGGCCCGGGTGAAGGACCGGCCAGCTCGTTCAGCCCGCAGGATGCCAGTCGAAGGCAATGTCCAGGGCGCGGGCCGAGTGGGTCAGGGAGCCGATGCTGATTCGGTCGACGCCCGTGGCGGCAATTTCGGCTACGTTGGCCAGCGTGACGTTGCCCGAGGCTTCCAGTTTGACGGTCGGAGCCAGCTGGTTCCGGATCTGCACGGCTCGCCGCAGCGTCGGCACGTCCATGTTGTCCAGCAGGACCAGGTCGGGGCCGGCTCGCAAGGCGTCTCGCAGCTGATCCAGCGTGTCCACCTCGACGCCAATCGGAATGCTGGCTCGTCGGCCGCCGCTGGCCGCTTCCAGCTTTTCTGCTTGCTCGCGAGCCCTTCGCACGACGTCGGCGATCGTGCTGCCCGGGTGGTACTCCTGCCACGCCGCCAAATGGTTGTCTTTGATCAGCACTTCGTCGTACAGGCCCATTCGGTGGTTAATGCCCCCACCCATACGAACAGCATATTTGTCTAGTACACGCCAGCCGGGCAGGGTTTTGCGGGTGTCGAGGATGTCGGCCTTCGAGCCGGCAATGGCGTCGACGAACCGACGAGTCATCGTCGCCACGCCGCTCATTCGAATCAGAAAGTTCAGCGCCGTCCGCTCGGCGGCCAGCAGCGACCGAAGCGGGCCGGCCAACGTGGCTAGCACGCGTCCCGGCCGAACGACTTCGCCGTCTTGGACGTTCTCGGCCACTTGCACCCGCGGGTCCAGACGGTCGAAGACCATTTTGACGATCGGTAAACCGGCCAAAACGCCGGTCTCGCGGGCGACAATGGCCACCTGAGCTCGAATGGCCGGGTCGATGACGGCCTCGGAGGTCAGGTCGCCCGTCGGGCCCAAATCCTCGGCCAGAGCCAAGTCGATCAGCGCCTGAGCGGCCTGCCGTTCCCGCTCGCCAAACTCCACCGACGTCTTGTCCTGCAACCGATCGCTCCGGTCGTGCATGCCGTCATCCCAGCCGGTCTGTGTGTCGCTTCCTCCCGTCAAAACGGACCCACGTCTGAACAATTCGACGATTCGAATCATTCGCCACCGCTCCCAAAACGCTCGTCCTATGGCACCGGCGTCGTCGTGCGGGGGACGGCTTGTGGTCGGCCCGGAGCGTGTCCTGGCCGGCGCGCACCGACACCACCGGTGGCCGCACCGACCCTAAAGGTTACACTCTGTCTCGCCTTTCTTCCACTTACGGCACGCGTCGCGGCCCGCCGGTTGGCACAAGGCCACGGGGCAGCTAGAGTTCTTACAGCCGGAGCGTTTCGACGCGGAAGCCGCAAGCGGTTCTGGGCCGAAGTTCGGAATCTGCGTCGCCGCGACGGCGGGCCTGAAGCTGGAAAAGGGGCTCGGGGAAGAAAGGAGGAGCACCGATGTTGGTGGGCGTCCCTCGCGAGATCAAGCAGGATGAGTACCGCGTGGCCATATTGCCGGTGGGAGTGGAGGAGCTGACGCGAGCCGGGCACCGCGTGTTGATCGAACGGGGCGCTGGCGTCGGAAGTGGAATTCCCGACGAGGTTTACGCCGAGAACGGGGCCGAAATCGTCGACTCGGCCGACGAAATCTACGCCCATTGCGACCTGGTGGTGAAAGTGAAGGAACCGCAGCCCAGCGAATGGCCCAAGCTTCGCCCTGGCCAGATGGTCTTCACCTACTTTCACTTGGCTGCGGACGAGTCGCTGACCCGTGCTTTGCTGGAAACCGGCATTACCGCACTGGCTTACGAGACGCTGCGTGGGCCGCGCGGCGACCACCCTTGTCTGACGCCGATGAGCGAGGTGGCGGGACGAATGAGCATCCAGGAAGGGGCGAAGTATCTGGAAAGACCGCAGGAAGGACGGGGAATTCTGCTGGGCGGCGTCCCAGGCGTGGCTCCAGCACATATTGTCATTTTGGGAGGCGGTGTGGTGGGCAAGAACGCCGCTCAGATCGCGGCCGGCTTCCAGGCCGACGTCTGCATCCTCGACATCGACGTCGACCGACTCCGCTACCTGGAAGACATCATGCCGGCCAACGTCAATACACTGTTCAGCGACCGGCACACAATCCGCGAGCAACTGCGCCGAGCCGACCTGCTGATCGGGTGCGTGTTGATCGAGGGGGCTCGGGCGCCCGTGCTCGTCCTCCGCGAAGACCTTAAGTTGATGAAGCCGGGAGCCGTGATCATTGACGTCGCCATCGACCAGGGCGGCTGCGTCGAAACCTCTCACCCCACGACCCACTCCAACCCCACCTTCATCGTCGACGGCATTGTCCATTACTGCGTGACGAACATGCCGGGAGCCGTCGGACGAACGAGCACTTACGCTCTGTGCAACGTTACCTTTCCGTACGTGTTGCGGCTGGCCAACCTGGGACTGCGTGAAGCTTGCCGCCAAGACCCCGGCTTCGCTCACTCGGTCAACATGCACGCGGGCAAGTTGACCAACCAGGCCGTGGCCGAGACATTCGGCATGCCTTGGGAACCGTTTCGTCCGTGAACGCAGTGAGTCGGAGCGAGCGTTGGCCGAGCGGTGACAGAGGAAATAGAATACGGGGGCCATGACTCAGACCGATCACCTGCTTAATTGGTTTCGCCGTCCGCGGTTGAACCGCGGGACTTTGATCCTTTCCTTCACCGGGTGGATGGACGGTGGCGACGTCTCGACCGGCACGGTGCGACGGCTGGTCGAGCTGCTCGACGCCGACCCAGTGGCGGAAATCGATCCCGACCCTTTCTACATCTTCAACTTTCCCGGCTCGATGGAAATTGCCGCTCTGTTTCGGCCGCACATCGAGGTGGAGCGCGGGCAAATCGCGGCGATCGACCTACCTCGAAACACGTTCTTTGTCCACGAGCCGGCTGACTTGGCCTTGTTCATTGGGAAGGAGCCGAACCTGTTGTGGCGAACTTTCGGCGACTGCCTGTTTCGGTTCGTGCGCGAGGCGGGCGTCAGCCGAATCATTTTTGTCGGCTCCTTCGGCGGGTCTGTGCCGCACACCCGCCAGCCTCATCTGTACTTCACCTGCTCGGACCCGAAGCTAGCCTCCGAGCTAAAACGTTACGGGCTACGGCCTTCGCAGTACGAAGGGCCGGGCTCGTTTACCAGCTACTTGATGACGCGAGCCTCGGGCGAGCAGGTCGAGATGTTCTCGATCGTCGCGGAAATTCCCGGCTACTTGCAGGGGACCAACCCCGTCTGCATTGAAGCGGTCAGCCGGACACTGGCGAAAATCCTGAAGCTGTCGCTGGACCTGGATGAGCTGCGAGCGGCCAGCACGCAGTGGGAACTGCGGATGTCGAGCTTGATCGAAGAGGACGAGGAGCTGGCCCGCAAGGTGCGTCAGTTGGAAGAGGAGTACGACAACAACTTGCTGGAGACCAATCCGGACCTGCCGTGACGGCCGTCGTACGGGCAGGACCGGTCCGGGCCCCAGCGACCGGAGGAACGGCCATGGCTGTGACCAATTGCCCGGAGTGCGGTCACACGATTAGCACGTGGACGGTGCGTTGTCCCGGTTGCAGCCGGATTGACTTCAAGCCGATCTTGTACCTGTTGCTTTGGTTAGCCGTTGTGGCAGGCGGCTGTTGGTGGTGGGTTTCGAAGCACGGGCTGCCCGCCGGCTTGGACGCGGCGGCTTGGAAATGGCCGTTCGTCCAATAAAATGACGCCGCGTCTTCCGGCCGTCTCTTTCGGTGCGGCCTTGTGACGCTCGACGGCCGCAAGTCCCGAAGTGTCTTTCACGGGAGGCCACCAAGCCGATGAGGATTGAATCGATTCGGACGCACTACTTGCGCGCGGAGCTGGACGAGCCGTTCTCGTACTCGCAAATGGAAGTCTCGGCTCGCGAAACGCTGCTGGTGGAGGTCATCGACGAGTCGGGCGCGACCGGCTGGGGTGAGTGTGCCGGGCCGGGGGCCGTCACGCAGGCAGCCGTTACGTTCGTCCACGCGCCGAAGCTGATTGGCGGCAACCCGCTGCAGACGGAAGTCCTGTGGCAGCGAATGTGGCAAACCAGCAACGACTTCTCCCGCCGCGGACCGCTGCTGGCCGCTCTGTCCGGACTCGACCTGGCCCTCTGGGACTTGAAAGGCAAGCTGCTGGGCCAGTCGGTCTCGGAGCTTTTGGGTGGACGCTTCCGCGACGAGGTGCCCGCCTACGCCACGGGCCTTTACTTCCGCGACCTGCCCGAACCGGACCTGATTGACGCCTTGCTGGCCGAAGCCCAAGCCCACCACGAGCAGGGGTTTCGCGGGCTCAAGCTGAAACTGGGCAAGAACGTCGAGTTCGACTTGTGGCTCGTGCAGTCGATGCGAGAAAGCTTTCCGGAAGCGACCCTAATGGCCGACGCCAACCACGCCTACGACCTGCCGGAAGCCTTGAAGGTCGGTCGGGCATTGGAGGAGCGAGGGTTTGTGTGGTTTGAGGAGCCGGTCGCCGCGGAGCAGCCTCAACTGTTCGCGCAGCTGCGGCGCCGCTTGGACCTGGCTTTAGCTTCCGGCGAGACCCTGCAGACTCGCTACGAGTTCCGGCGGTTGATTGAAGCCGGCGGTGTCGACCTCGTCCAGCCGGACCTGACTTACTGCGGCGGTCTGACCGAGGCGTTGAAGGTGCGTGCTTTGGCCAACGCGTGGGGCGTTAACGTCATTCCACACGCCTGGGGCACTCACGTTACGCTGGCTGCGACGGTTCACTTCTTGGCCTCCAGCGTGCGCGAGCCGGGACGGCTGGAAGCCGGCAGTCTGCTGGCGGAGTGTGACCGCAGTCCGAACCCGCTGCGTGAGCACGGGTTCGAGGTCCCGCTGGCGATTAAGAACGGGCTGATTCGTGTGCCGACCGCTCCCGGCCTGGGCGTCGAAGTCGACCCGGACGCCCTGAAGGAGTTCCGCGTGCAAATGACCGAGGTCAAGTGAAGCCGCGCCGGAACTGAACAGGCTCGGGCGCGGAACACGGTCCGGCCAACGACCGCTTCGGACCAGCGAAACGGGCCGGCCGGCGCAGCTCCTTCCAGCGCACTCAGAACGTGACAATCATGTCCACGGCGAACGTCGTGAAGTTCTGGCTGCGGCCCGGGTTCCAGTCGTGGCGTAGTTCGGGTCTGAGCGTCAGGTTGGCGTGTGGCTTGACGTTCGCGCCGAAAGTGACCTCGTACTGCGAGTTCCCGTTGCCCTTCCACCACTCGATTCGAGCGCCTAGCGAAACCACGTTCGACAGCTCGTAAAACACGTACTGGTTCAGGCCGTACTGGTGGTTGGCGCCGGCCGAGTTGAAATCGGGAGTAGTTTCGACCAGGTCCGACTGCAGCACGTAATTCAGCCGGTCGGTCACGGCAACGTCCAGCACCAGACTTTGGGCGTAGCCTTCGCCGCGGTGGCCGAAGTCACCCAAGGACGCAAAGTAAATGAGCGTTGCCTTGTCGCCGAGCGCCACCTTGGCTCCACCCATGACGTTGCTTCCGCCGGACCGGTCACCGCCGAACAGCCGGTCGAAGCCCGTGTCCCACCCGGCGCTCCAACCCGCGTACACCTCGACGTTTTCCAGCCCCGAGTACGTCGCCAGAACGCCCGTGTGCGTGTAGGGTTCGGAGTTGAAAAGCGTGTAGGTGTGGCTGTAGAAGAAGTTCTGCGGGGCCGGAACCACCTCGTACCCGTGCAGCGTGTAGAAGTGCCCCAGCTGCACCAGCCAGTCCTGGTAGGCCAAGGTCAGGTACAATTGCGGAATGGCCCAGCCGTAGGAACCGTGCTGGAAGCTGGGCGCCAAGTCCCAAACGCCCGGGTTGTTGCCGAAGCTTTGCGTGTCCGGACCGTCCAATCCGTAGACGACGTCGGCCCGGTAGCCCCAATCGAGCCCTTCGGACCCGTCCGCCTGTCGTTCTGCGTACAGCCAAAACTGGTGCAGACCGAACTGGCTGTCGTGGTTGTTGAACAAGCCATTGGAGTGGCTGTGGTAGCCGAATTGGACCCAGCCGCCCAGTCGGTCCTGTCCAGGGGATTGACCGAACAGCTCGAACGGCTCGGACGGGGTCTCGCAAACTGCTCCGCCAGCGGCTCCGTCGCAAGGAGCCAGTGCAGCGGCGCGACCGGAGGGGTCGGAAGCGATTGAGTTCTCGACGCGCGCCGAGCCGCACTCGGCTGGACCGGCGGAGCCGACCGTCGTCGCGCCAGCCTGGTCGCCGCTCGCCAGCCACGACAGGTTCCACCACTCGCCGGCCGACACGTTCGGCTCTAGCACCGCCGACAAACCGACGCCACACACCGCCCCCAAGACGACTGCCCACAATTTTCGCATTCGCGGAGCCTCCTCTGCGTTCAGCGGGTTCACCCGCTTCAGTCTCCGTACTGACTGAAAATTCCGATTTCTCGGCTACCTTTTTCGGAACCAACCCGCTCGTCATGCACCGCCGAGTCTGGTTTTTGGGTTTGCGCCGGAAAAACTCGCCCGACTTCGGTGGCAATTTCGGCAAGGTCACCCCATTTTCCAGCCCCGCGTCTTTGTCAGCCGCTCGGCCCGCGGAAGCGAAAACCCGACGGGCGTCGGCGACCTGTCTTGCCAACCAAGCCGGCAACCTTGCTTCCTGCGTGCGCATTCGCCGCGACGGCCAGCCACCCGAATTTCTTCAACGCGTCGGCAGCTCGAAAACCATTTGACTGCTCGAAGCGAGGCGCCGAGGGCTCGGCAATTCCTGCAGCAACAAGGTTCTCGCTGACTGCTGACCGCGGTCGATGCAAAGGCGGTTCCAAAAGACTGGACCGAATTCTGGCACGTCTTGTGCGACAAGCGGCTCGACCGTCGGCTTCGAGGCTGCGCACCAAAGCGCTTCCCTTCACGAGGACGAAAAGGCGAGTGGCACACATGAAACGAGCATTTCTGACGGCCGCCGTGTTGTTGCTGGCTTGGACGGCCCCAGTTGCGACGGTCCGAGCCGCGGACGACCAAGCGTCTGCGTCGTCCAGCATTTCGGCTCCCCCACAAACTGCAGCGACCGACGCAGCGACGGCCGAAGAACCAGACAAAGGCGACGTGGCGTGGATGCTGACGGCCAGCGCCCTGGTGCTCATGATGACCGCTCCCGGCTTGGCCCTTTTCTACGGAGGCCTCGTCCGGAAAAAGAACGTGTTGAGCGTCATGATGCAGTGCGTGTTCTTGATGGGCCTGATGTCGATTGTTTGGGCCCTGTGGGGCTACAGTCTGGCTTTCGGCGGGAACAACCCGTTTGTCGGCGACTTCCGTCACTTGCTGCTGCGGGGCGTCTTGCCGGAACGGTCCCCGTCCGGACAAACGCACGTGCCGATGAGCGGCACCATTCCGACGTCCGTTTTCATGGTCTTCCAAATGATGTTTTTCATCATTACACCGGCGCTGATTTGCGGGGCGTTTGCCGAGCGGATGAAATTCAGTGCCATGGTGTTGTTCATGCTCCTGTGGGGCACCTTCATCTACTGCCCCGTCGCTCACTGGGTCTGGTCCGACTCGGGCTGGCTTTGCGAATGGAACCGACAAGCTTTGTTTCCCGCTTTGGACTTTGCCGGTGGCACGGTCGTGCATGTGAGCTCGGGCGTGTCGGCTCTGGTGTGCGCTTTGGTCTTGGGCCGACGGTTGCATTACGGGCGCGAGCCAATGCCGCCGCACAATTTGACTTATACGTGCGTTGGAGCGGCTCTGCTGTGGGTCGGGTGGTTCGGGTTCAACGCGGGCAGCGCGTTGAGCGCCAACGCGACGGCGGCGAACGCCTTTGTTTCCACGCACATGGCGGCCGCCGCGGGCGTGGTCGCCTGGGCGGTGGCCGAGTGGCTGCACGACAAGCCGACCATTCTAGGAGCCTGCTCGGGTGCGGTCGCCGGACTGGTCTGCGTTACGCCGGCTGCCGGGTCGGTGAACCCGATTCAGGCTCTCGTGCTGGGAGTCGCTGCGGGCGTAGTCTGCTACCTGGCCTGCACGCGGCTCAAGGCTCGGTTCAACTACGACGACTCTTTGGACGCATTTGGCGTCCACGGAGTCGGGGGGACGCTGGGCGCTCTGCTGACCGGTGTGTTCGCCAGCAAGAGCGTAACCGGCGGCACGTTTGGATTGCTCGAAGGGAACCCGACGCAACTGCTGAACCAACTGGTCGCTGTCGGCGCGACGGCGGCGCTGTCCGTCGTGGGGACCGTCGTGCTGCTCAAGGTCGTCGACGCTCTGGTCGGATTGCGCGTGGCCGAAGACGACGAGGTGAAAGGGCTCGACCTGACACAGCACGGCGAAGAAGGGTACATTTTCCTCTAAGCGTGTTGCCGGCTGGTCTCCGTCAGCCCTCACTCGGGACCAGCCCCAAGGCCCGCGTCGGTCGGCCCTCGCCGACGACGTCTCCGCCAGCGCGCAAGCGCGGTGGACAAGACGACGTGCCGCTGCCGCGGCGAGCACACGTCGTCAAGACTGCAAACGCCCCAGTGTGGCGTCCCGGCCACCACACGATTCGGAGACTGGTCTTGGTTCAACCGGACCGGACAGGCCCGTTGTAGAAGAACAGGCGGAGGTGCTCGATGAAGAAGATCGAAGCCATCGTCCGGCACTACAAGCTGGAAGAAATCAAGGACGCGTTGACCCGAGTCGGCGTGGTGGGCATGAGCGTGACGGAAATCCGCGGGTTCGGTCGGCAGCGAGGCCACAAGGAGACCTACCGAGGCACCGAGTACACGGTCGACTTCTTGCCGAAGATCAAAATCGAAGTGGCTGCGCCGGACGACATGGTCGACAAGATTGTCCAGACAATCGTCGAAACGGCTCGCACGGGCGAAACCGGCGACGGAAAGATTTTCATCACCGAGCTGGTTGAAGTGGTTCGCATTCGGACCGGCGAGCGCGGCCCGGCCGCGCTGTGACCACGCGACGCGCGCCACCCTGCAAACGACCGCTCACCGCTTGAAACCCTTTCTTCGATGGACTCACCGTTCGTCACCAGCAAATCCCGCCGAAGCATGGGACGGTGGCGTGAAGGCTGCGTCGAGGTTCGGAAGGCGTGTCCTGCGGAGGCTCAACCGAGGGGCTGGAAAACAGAGGGAAGACACGAAGGCACGCCTCGAGCCTCTAGCGACCAACACCAAAGATGCGGCTCGGGGCGTCTGCCGCTCGACAGGAGACGCTCACGCGGTCCGCGAAGACCCAACTCCGGCCCGTCCTCGGCTCGGTGCAAGCCTTCTGCGTCGCACGCCACGCCGAAAAAGAGGACAACACTCCCCGCAGCGGAAAACCGAGCGAACCGAACAGTCGCCGTTGCGACCTGTCCATTGCGGGCAGCCGCACCCCTTTGTCCACGTCCCGCAAGGTCGCCGACCGGTCGCTAGCCGAGGCTCCGCTCTTGCTATCCCTGTGAAGAGGCGCTCTGGAGTGCGGCGCTCCTGCACCGCTTTGTCTCCAAGACACCAGAACACGGCCGCACTCCGACAGCTCGCCCGACGAAAACGCGGACGCCTCTTGCCTAAATAAATGTCTGCTTAAAAGCCCGCCCTCGGTCTCCGTCGGACGCTGCGCCGAAGGGCCACGCTCCGTCATGGCCGCGGTCGGCTTGAGATTCGAGGGGCGGAATTCCGAATTCGGGACGCTGGACGCGTGGCATGAGACGCGGGAGTGCTCGCCCCTCCAAGAAAAGGCTCATCAAATAATTGCGCGCTTGGGAAGTTCGTTTCTCGCAAAGACGTTGCGACGATCGGCTCTCAAGCCCCGTTCGTCTGGCCGTCGGCTCGGCCTCTCACCCTTCCACGGCAGGGCGAGGCGCCGGCGAGGGCGGGCGGGGCGGCCCCGTTTGTTGAGCCCGAGCTGATGTCGCGGCCGTCGACACAAGTCCCCGTCCTGACGCAATTCGAGGAAGTAACGAAGATTCGGTCGTCCCCGGGGCCTCGCCCAACGGGGAGAAGCATCCTGCTTGCTCCACAACCGACGCGAACAGAATAGGTTACGGCGCTCAAGTCATGCGCGCATGTTGCTCGCATGTTGAGGCATAAGGACTCCAACGCTAATCTATGTGGTCCACGACCGATCGATCACGGAGTCGATACCATGTCAGAAAGCACCTTTCTTGCCGCAGTGGGTGACGTGCACGGGCATTTGCAGCTTGCTCTCTGTGTGTTGGCCCGGTGGCAGGTGGAGCTCGGCCGCGACTTCGATGCCGTCCTCCTTTGCGGCGACGTGGGAACGTTCACCGACGAGTCCCAGTTGGACGGGGCCACACGTGCTCATGCCAAACGAAACCCGTGCGAACTGGAATTTCTCCATCAATGGGCCAGGCATCCCCAGCCTTGCTGGCTCCAGTGGATATTCACTCCGAGAGCCGAAGGAGGTCTCGGACTGACGTGCCCGGTGATCATGGTGCACGGCAATCACGAAGGCTTTACGCATTTGGAGCAGTTGGTGCCAAACGATTGGCCCATCGAACCGGCCGATCCCTCGGACTTGCCCACGGTAGACGCTGGGCGGCACATTCGTCTCTTACCGTCCGGCTGGCGCGTTCGATTGCCTGGCGGTATCGTGGTGGCTGGTGTCGGCGGAATGCAGCCCGGCCAGCGCACGGGGCGTCGTCACCCGATGGCCTACATCGATCCCTTTGCGATCGAGTGGTTGCTGGAGACGGGGCAGACAGACGTGCTGATCACGCACCAAGGGCCCTCGCTGCTGCACGAAAAAAGAGGCTCGAGTCTGCTCGACCCCTTTTTGCGCGAGGGCTTCGCGCGAGTGTGGTTCCACGGCCATTCGCTGCTCTCGGGTGACGTGACCCGCATGGGGCCCGGAGGGAAAACGACTGTGGTCCCTCTGCGGGGCATTGCCTTCTACACTCCCAGACAACACACGCTTCGAGACGAACCATACGAGGTCAGCTTAGACGGTTGGGCGCTGGCGACGTTGACCGAGGACAAACTGGACGTCGCTAAGGGGTGCGATCGCTGTGATGCGCGCGGGATGGGGGCGAGGAGGTTGAAAGAGA
>CAYSAG010000096.1:0-16389 GCA_964428935.1 uncultured Planctomycetaceae bacterium
GTCCCGCTCCCGTGAATCTGACTTCGCTTTCGGTGATCCGACGTAATGAAGGCCGCGGGCGGACCGGGACACGTTCGACCTTCGTCGCTGATCCCGCAGACCGGGCAACCAAGTGAAGCGACGGCCACGGGTCCTGCTTGGATTGCCTGCGCTGCCGCAGTGCGGCCCGCAATCAGCCGCGCCGAGGCCAAGGACCGCCGCGCAGAAAAGAAAAAACCCTTGCCGAGCAAGGGCTTATGAAATCTAACAAGTTGGCTTGAGAAACTGAAGCGGAGAGAACGGGATTCGAACCCGTGAGGGGGCCTTATGGGCCCCCTACCGGTTTAGCAAACCGGCGCATTCGGCCACTCTGCCATCTCTCCGACTCAAGCTGCAGGCTCTTCGCCGAGCCAACAGCTCGCTAAAACTATACTCGTTTTCGACCGCAGAAAGCAAGCCATTTGAGCCGGACGGGTCGGCGTTTCCGGGCAACACGGCCGAGCCCTGGCCCGGCGTTCGCCGTGTGCGCCCCTTGCGGGTTTTGAGCCTTTTTCGGGGGCACCCGCGGAGCTCTTTGAGCCAGCTGCTTGGCTTCGCTCGATTCCCCACTCGGCCGTCGGTTCGTCCGGACGCTCCGAGCTCCTCCGCCGCTCGGCCTGGCCCCACGTCTACGCTTGCTTCTTCCTTCGCGGCTCGTCTGTCCGCTCCCTACCGACCTCCGGAGGGCCTTCGTCCCTTGGAGGCCACGTGGAACCGGTAAGCTCCAGCCGGAATCTGGACGACCACCCAATCTCGCTCCGCCCGCTCGACTTTCGGTTCCCACGCGGGCGGCAGCGGCTGTCCGCCCTCGGTCACGTCCGCCGGATCGGAAGCCGGCAGGTAGACGGTGGCCGTGGTGTTTGCTGGAATGAGGAGCTGCAGGTGGAGGCCGTCCGATTTTCGCTGCCAGTAGCTGGCGAGCCGTCCGTACGGGGTGGGGTACTCCACCCGGACCCACTTGAGGTCGCCGACAACGTACGGCTTCACCACAATGTGCTTGAACCCGGGTCGTCCCGGGTCGGGCCTCAGTCCGGCCAACCCCTCGAACAGCCACTGAGCCATTGCGCCGAAGGCGAAGTGGTTACGGCTGTTCATGCCAGGCCCCTGCTTGTCGGTGTCCCACCGTTCCCAGATGGTTGTGGCGTTGTGCTGGATCATGTAGCCGATCGAGGGAAACTCGACCGTGTTCAGCAGACCGTAAGCCAAATCGGCGTAACCGTACTGAGCCAGCGTGGGCAGAATGAAGCCCGTTCCCAAGAAGCCCGTCGTGTGGTGGCCGTTGTGTTTTCGGATGTCGGCGGCGATGGAGTCGGCGACCGCTTGTCGTTTGTCCGGCTCGACCATGCCGAATGCCAATGGCAGGATGTTCGAAGTCTGAGTGCCGGTGACGTAGCTGTTCGTGTCCGGATGGAAGTACTTCTTGTTGAAGGCCTGCCGCTGTTTCTCCGCTAGTTGGGCGTAGTGTTCCGCCTCTTTCTGTTTGCCCAGAATCTGGGCCATCCGAGCCAACAGACGGGTGGAGTAGTAGCCGTACATGGCGGCCACGGGACGGTCCGGTGTCGGCTCGACCGGCACCCAGTCTCCCCACGTCGGTTGCTCGTAAAGGCCGTCGGGACTGAGCTTGCTCTGCATGTACTCCACCCACTTCTTCACCCCCGGGTAGGCGTCGGCCAGAATCTGCCGGTCGCCGTAGTACACGTACACGTACCACGGAATCATGGTGATGGCGTCGGCCCACGCGGAGCGGCCGGGACCAATGACCCAGTCTCCCACGTTCGGACACACGCCCGGCACGGCGCCGTCCGGCTGCTGGGCGTCCAAGATGTCGCGGGTCCATTTCGTGAAGAACAGGGCCATGTCCATGTTCCACATCGACGTGGGGGCGAAGATTTGGGCGTCGCCCATCCAGCCCAGTCGCTCGTCTCGCTGCGGGCAGTCGGTCGGCACCGAGTGCATGTTGGACCGTTGCCCCCAAACGACGTTGTGCCAGATCTGGTTCAGCAAGGGATTGGAGCACTCGAAGTGTCCAGCCATGGGCGGCGCCGAGTGCAGAACGCGTGAGACGACCGTGTTGCGGTCCGGCTTTTGGGGTAGCCCCGTGACGGCCATGTACCGGAAGCCGCGGTAGGTGAAACGAGGCTCCCACACTTCGACGCCGTCGCCCTTGCAAATGTACGTGTCGGTGACTCGAGCCGACCGGTAGTTGGCTCGGTACAACGTGCCGTCCGGTTTCAGCTCTTCGGCGTGAACCATTCGAATGGTCGTGCCGGCCGGAGCCTGGACAGTCAGGCGGGGGCGTCCCGGATGGTTCTGTCCGAAGTCGAGGACGAAGTAGCCCGGTTTCGGCTCGGTGATTTCGACCGCGTGCAGCTCCTCAGTGACCCGCAGCGTCGGACCTCGCTGAGCACACAGTTTCTGCAGCGAGTCTTGCACCACTCGCACCGGCCGCCAGTCCTCGGCCTTGAAGTACGGTTTGTCCCAGCCGGGCTGTTCGAGTCGAGCGTCGTAGGTCTCGCCGTGGTAGAGCGTGTCTTCGAGGATCGGCGAGAGGTGCGAAGTCCACGTGCCGTCCGTCACAACGGTGTGCTTCGAGCCGTCGGTGCACGTAATCTCGAGCTGCAGCAAGAACCGCAAGTTCTCTCCCGGCTTGGCATGCCGTTCCTGTCCGCCGGCCCACCCCAGTCCGCTGGACCACCACCCGTTGCCCAAAATGGCTCCGACGGCGTTCCGTCCGATTTTGAGCAGGTTGGTGACGTCGTAGACTTGGTACTGAATTCGCTTCTCGTACTGAGTCCAGCCGGGCGTGAAGACGTCGTCGCCGACACGCAGTCCGTTGATGTGCAACTCGTAGAAGCCCAGCCCGGTGACGTAGGCTCGAGCCTTCTCGACGTCGGCCGGCAACACAAACTCCTTGCGGAGCAGCTGCGACCGGCGAGGCCCGTCCACGTCCTGTGCGATGGGCCCCCACGGCTGGCCGCCCGGCTGAGCGACCACCTTGGCCTTCTTCCAGCCCTTCGGTTGAAACTTCGGCGTGTTCCACCCCGGTTGCATTTCAGTCGAACACAGCCACTGCGACGGCTGCAGGTAGCGACGTTCGCCGCCGTAGTAGCTCTGGCAAATGCCCAGCGCGAAGCCAGCCTCTCCGCCCTTGTTGGTCACTTTGACGGCAATGACGTTCTTCCCTGTGTGCAAGTTGACTGCCCCGGCGGTGTAGACCTCGGCCTTTCGGACATCTCCGTCGCCGCCGACCCGCTTGCCGTTCACCCACAGTTCGTAAGCGTCGTCCGCCGTGACGGCCAGAACGGTGAAGTGCGGAAGCGGTTCCTCGGACAGCGTCACGACCGTGCGGAAAAACGCCGTCGTCGGTTCGCTCTTGCTGTCCGGAAGCCAGTACCACGGGCCAAGCGGAATCGGCTCGGCGTTCAAAATCAGCTTGGCCGGCGAAATCCAGCGGGCCTTCCAGTCGGAAGTTTTCAGCAACGCCATTTCCCACCAAGCCACGGCCGACCAGCGGGACGGCCGCCCGTCAGCGTCCCAAATGCGGACCTTCCACCAGCACCGCTGTCGGCTGGCGAGCGGCTTGCCACCGTAAGGAATGAGCGTCGACTGGTCCGACTGCACGCGGCCGCTGTCCCACAAATCGCCCACGTCCTTGGCCAGCAGGTCCGGACTGGACGCGACGAGGATTCGGTAGGCCGTTTGTTTGGCTCCGCGCCGCTCGTCGTGCATCTGCCACGACAAACGAGGGCGCGGCACGTCCAACCCCAGCGGGTTTTTCTGGTACTCGCACCTCAACTCGATTGGCACCGCCGGTGAGTCGACCTCTGGCGCGGCAGCGAGCCTTGTCAGGCCGGCCGCCAGGACCAAGCTCGTTCCCAGCAGCGCCGAAATGGTGTGCAGCAACGAGGGAACCTGCGAAGGTGTCGCGTCAGTGTGTGACATTGGTCCGCCCCTTCAGTCTTTTCAGGGAAGCCAGTCGGCAGTTGCTGTGGCCAAGGCGAGTCGCACCGTGTGGCCGGGGGCACAGCAGCCGCCGTCCGCCAGAACGCCGCTCGGGTGCTTTCCATTTCGCTCATTGGTATACTCGGTTGGTCCTGCAATTGCCAGCGGTCGGGAAGGACCGACTGCGACTCCCACCCGAGACCACCGCAGTCTGCCACGGCGCGGTGTCGAACCAAACTGCTCGGCCCTCCAGCGGTCGAGTCGTTGCTTCGGAGCCAGTCTCAGAGTGTCTGACCAACCAAGTCGGGAGGCGGGAGAAATGTCGCGTTGTTTGTGGAAAGCTGTTGGTGCAGCGGCGGCCCTGTCGGTGCTTGTGGGAGCGGCTCTGGCTGCTCAGCTGGACGTGCCAATGGACGACTCGCTGGTCACCGTCCTGATTCGGTTTGGCTTGAAGGACACGCAGCCGGCGCAGTGGAGCGGCCAGTACCGCGTGGTCGGTGGCGGCCAAATCATTGCGACCGACGGTTGGCGTTTCACCGGCGGCGACTTCGCCACCACGTCGCAGTTTCGTCTGCAGGTCCGTCGGTTCTACCCGCGGTTCTGGCGCATGCACGGTCTGGACCCCAGCAAGCTTCGAACCGAGCCGAACGGTGTGTTGCTGACGTTCAAGGGCCTCCAACCCGACTCGAAACTGGAGGTCGAAACGGACCGAGGTCGCTTCACGGTCCCGGTGGGCCAACTGAAGTACGGTGAGGTTCGGAAGACGTTGGACGGTCAGATCGAGTACCAGCGACTGCCGGTTTCGCGTCAGATTGTGCGAGCGGCGACGGAGGACGCCTACCCGGCAGCTCTCTCGACCGAAGACGGCACCATTTCCGTTGCCTACATTGCCTTCAAGCACGGCAAAGGCTTCGAAGTCCGGCCGCCGATCAAGGAGGTTCCCGACGACTTCTCGTTCCTGGCCGCTCCGACCGGCGGCGACCGAGTGCTCTTCACGGAGTGCCGCAATGGCCGGTGGTCGGAACCGGTCGCGTTGACCGAACCGGGTGACCTGTTTGGCACGGCCATCGCTCGGGACGGCCAGGGCCGACTGTGGGTCTTTTGGTCGCAGAACGTCGACGAAAACTGGGACCTGTTTGCGGCGGTGCGTGAAAACGGCCGGTGGTCGAAGCCTTTGCGGGTGACGACCGCTGCCGGCTCGGACTTTTTCCACGTCGCGACGACCGATTCGGAAGGGCGGATCTGGCTGGCGTGGCAGCATTTCGGCTCCGGCCAGTCGGACATTTGGGTCGCCCGCCAGGAAGGGGACCGCTTCGGAAAACCGGAACCGGTCGGTCAGACCAGCGGAAACGATTGGAAGCCCGCCATTGCCGCCTCGTCGGACGGGCGCGTCGCCGTCGCGTGGGATTCGTACGAACGAGGCAACTACGACGTGTTCGTGCGCACGTGGGAAGGCGGCCGCTGGTCCGAACCGGTTCGAGTGGCCGGCACCAATCAGAACGAGGCTCGCGCGGACGTCGTCTTTGACCGCAACAACCGTCTGTGGGTGACCTATGAGGTCTCGCCCGAAGGCTGGGGCAAGGACTACGGCCCGTACGACCAAAGTCCTCGGCGACTGCCCCTTTACCGACAACGCTCCGTGGGCCTGAAAGTGTTGGACCGCGGCGTGCTGTACGAGCCCGTGGCGGACGTCAATTTGGCCCTGCCGCTGGCTGGCGGTCGGCGTCGCGGACCGCGCAACCGCGCGAACCGGTCGCTGTCGGCTGGTCCAAAGCTGGCGGTCGACCGGGCGGGTCGCGTGTACTTGCTGGCGCGAATCCGTGTGGCGTCGTTCGACAGCGACGTCGGCGGAACCTGGATGAACTACTTCACGACGTTGGACGGAGACCGCTGGCTGCCCGCCGTGCTCATTCCCGAAACGGACGGCTTCCTGCACGAGACGGCTGTGCCCGTGCCCGCTCCGGAGTCGGGCTTGTACTTCGTCTCTTCCAGTGACGGCCGTTTCCGCGACGCCGCCTTTTTCGGACAGCCCAAGCGGAAAAAGGGACGCGGCGCCGGACGCAACGCCCCCGCCAAGAAAACCGCAGCCCGCAAACACCCGCCGACAACGCGGACCTACGTCACGTACCCGGACCGGCTGTTCAACAAGGAGCTGTCGTTGGCTCAGACCGGCCCCATGCCTCGACCGGCTCAGCCACCGGCACTGCGTCGCGTGGAGCCGGACCGGGCCACCGGACCGACCGAGGCGGCTCGAAAGGAAGCCGAAGCCGTCGCGGCCATTCGCAACTACCGTGTGACAATCGGCGGCAAGACGCTGCGGTTGTGGCGGGGCGAGTTTCACCGTCACACGGAGTTCTCCAGTGACGGCGGCGGAGACGGGTCGATTTTCGACATGTGGCGTTACGCCATCGACCTGGCCTCGCTCGACTGGATCGGCAACGGGGACCACGACAACGGAAACGGGCGCGAGTTCAGTTGGTGGATGATTCAGAAAACGACCTCGCTCATGACCGTGCCTGGCGCGTTCACTCCCATGTACTCGTACGAACGAAGCTGCGGTTACCCGGACGGTCACCGCAACGCCGTGTTCGCTCGACGCGGCATTCGCCCGCTCGGCCGACTCGTCAACGGACGCGGCAAAGCCATGGACAACTTGCCGCCGGACGCCCCACGTCCACACACGCCCGACACGCTGATGTTTTACAAGTACCTGCATTTCTTTGGCGGTGTGTGTGCCAGCCACACCAGTGGCACGAACATGGGAACGGATTGGCGCGACAACGACCCGCTGGTGGAGCCGGTTGTCGAGATTTACCAGGGCGACCGGCAAAGTTACGAGCGGCCGGGGGCGCCGCGGAGCAACTCGGCCGATTACTCCATCGGCGGCTGGCGTCCCTACGGATTCGTCTCGCTCGCCCTCATGAAGGGTTACCGCTTGGGCTTCCAATCCTCCAGCGACCACATTTCGACGCACATGAGTTACTGCAACGTGTGGGTCGAGGAGCCGACGCGGGAGCAGATTCTGGAAGGACTGCGGAAGCGGCACGTGTACGGCTCGACCGACAACATCATTGCCGACGTGCGCTGCGGCGACCACTTCATGGGCGACGAGTTCGAGACCGACAAGCCGCCCACGCTGCACGTCAAACTGATCGGAACCGCTCCGTTCGAGGAAGTGGTCATTGTCAAAGACAACCAGTACGTCTACTCGATCAAGCCGAACAAGCGCGTGGTCGAGTTCACGTGGACGGACAACCAGGCCGAGCCCGGAAAGACCAGCTACTACTACGTCCGTGGCAAACAGGTCGGCACGGTGACCGAAAAGACGGTCCGCTCGCCAGACGGACGCCGCGTCAAAGTCCAGCTCGACAGCGGCGAGCTGGTGTGGGTGTCGCCCATGTGGATCACTTACCGTCCGTGACCAACCGGGCTTCCGGTGCAACCCCTGTCGCATCACCGAACCGAAAAGAGAAGAAAGGAGACGGCGATGAAACGTCGCACTTTCTTGAAAGCGGTCGGAGGCGTGGTCGGTACGACCCTGGCCACTCAGTCGCTCGAAGCCCTAGCCGAAGCCCAGGGACGTAAGCTGGGCGAAATGCCTCGGCGCCTGGCCGGGCGGACCGGCGAAAAGCTGTCGATTATTGGTTTTCCCGGGCTCGGACTCATCCACGGAGACCAAAAGCAGTGCACCGAATCGCTCCACCGAGCCTACGACAATGGCGTCAACTATTTCGACGTCGCGCCCGCCTACGGCAACGGAGACGCCGAAATCAAAATGGGCATCGGCCTGCAGGGCATCCCTCGTGACCGCATTTTCCTGGCCTGCAAGACGAAAATGCGAGACAAGGACGGGGCCAGGCGCGAGCTGGAACGTTCGCTGAAAAGGTTGAAGACCGACCACTTCGACCTGTACCAGCTGCACGCCCTGCGCCGACCGGAAGAGGTCCGGCAGGCTTTGGGTCCGGGCGGAGCAATCGAAACGTTCCTGAAGGCACGGGAGGAAGGAAAAGTCCGGTTCTTCGGCTTCTCCGCTCACACAACCAAGGCCGCGCTGGCCGCGCTGGAAGGCTTCGACTTCCACACGGTCATGTTTCCCATCAATTTCATCGAGTACTTCAAGCTGGGCTTCGGCAAGCCCGTGCTCGAAATGGCCCGCAAGAAAAACGCGGTCGTCCTGGCCATCAAGCCGATGTGTGGGGGAGCGTGGCCGAAGGGAATGAAGCGCACACGGAAGTGGTGGTACCGTCCTCTGGAGGACCAGCACGAAATCGACCTGGCGCTTCGATTCACGCTCTCGCAGCAGCCGGTGGTCGCCGGCATTCCTCCGGCGTGGCTCGACCTGCTGGACAAAGCTCTGATCACCGGACGGTCCTTCCGCCCCATCACGGACGCTGAAATCGAGGAGCTGAAGCGGATCGCCGAGCCGAGGCCGTCGGTGTTCATTCGGGAAGAGCGGCGAGTCGCATTGGGAGCGCCCTACACCGAGCCGCTGTTTGCCGACAGTCCTCACGAGTGCCCGAGTTGCGGACACGCGTGAGCGGGAGGGCGTCGCTAGACCGCGTGCGGACCGCTCAGTATGATCCCGCCACCGGCCTGAGGACGTGGAGGGTGCTCGCGCCGACGGGCCAGCAGGGCCGGTGCGTCCTCGCCGGGACGGGCTTCGCCGGACGGTCCGTGTTGGGCGTCGCGAAGCGCTGCCAGGTTCGCCCCTCCGGGGCGAGATTCGCCCCAAAGGGGTCGAGAAGCGTCGAGCAAGACGGCCGGGACGAGCAACTGTCGGGGGGGTGAAACGACGGGGAGTGACAAATGAAAATCCACGAGTACCAAGCGAAGCAGCTTCTTGCGCAGGCAGGCGTGCGGGTTCCTCAGGGTGAAGTGGTCCGTGAGCCGGAGGAAGCCGCGGCGGCCTTCGAGCGGCTGGGCGGCGAAGTGGCCGTTCTGAAGTCGCAGATTCATGCGGGCGGTCGCGGCAAGGGACGGTTCAAGGAATTCCCGGACCAGCCGGGCGTCGTCCTCGTCCGCTCGGCCGACGAAGCACGCGAAAACGCCAAACGAATGCTCGGCCAGACCCTGGTCACCTTGCAGACCGGGCCGGAAGGAAAGCAAGTCAATGCGCTGTTGGTCGAGGAAGGTTTGGCCGTCGCCCGTGAGCTGTACTTGGGGGTCGTGGTGGACCGTGAGGCCGGCGGACCGGTCTTGATTGCCTCGTCGGAAGGCGGCATGTCCATTGAGGAGGTGGCTCGACAGTTCCCCGAAAAAATCCTGCGTGAACCGGTTGACGTCGACTACGGCCTGCATGCCTTCCAGGCGAGGAAGCTGGCTTACAAGCTGGGACTGAGCGACACGGCTGTCAAAGACGCCGGTCGTTTCTTTCCCGCGTTGTGTCGTTTCTTCCTCGACAACGACTGCAGCTTGGCCGAGATCAACCCGTTGGTCGTGACGGAGCAGGACGAGCTGATCGCTCTGGACGCCAAGGTCAGCTTCGACGACAGCGGCCTTTTCCGACACAAGGAGTTCCTGGAGCTGCGGGACCTGAGCGAAGAGAACGAGGCCGAGGTGCGAGCGGCCAAGGCCGGCCTGAGCTACGTCAAGCTGGAGGGCAACATCGGCTGCCTGGTCAACGGAGCGGGTTTGGCCATGAGTACCATGGACTTGATCAAGCTGCACGGAGGCGAGCCGGCCAATTTCTTGGACGTCGGCGGCGGAGCGGGCGTGGAACAGGTCACGGAGGCGTTCCGCATCATTCTGGACGACCCGAACGTGAAGGCCGTGTTGGTGAACATCTTCGGCGGCATCATGAAATGCGACGTCATTGTGGAGGCCCTGCTGACGGCCTACGACACCGTCGGCTTCAACGTGCCCTTGGTCGTTCGGCTGGAAGGCACGAACGTGGAGCGAGCCAGGAAGATGCTGGCCGAGTCCGGCCGGGACATCATTGCCGCAACCGACCTGACCGACGCAGCCAAGAAGGTCGTCGCTGCGTTGAGCTCGTGAAAGTCGCCGCTGCCGACAACAGGCCGGTCGCGCAAGAGCGGCGCAACGTCGTGGCAAAGACTCGCACTGGGGGTTCCTGGGGAGTGACAAGACAGGGCAAGCGACGCGGGGAAAAGCGATGAGCATCCTGGTCAATGAGCAGACGCGGGTGATTTGTCAGGGAATTACGGGCAAGGCGGGCCTGTTCCACTCGCAGCAGTGTCGGGACTACGGGACGCCCGTGGTGGGCGGCGTGACACCAGGCAAAGGTGGAACCGAGGTCGACGGGTTCCCCGTTTTCAACACGGTGGCCGAAGCGGTCGAGAAGACGGGAGCGAACACGTCCATGATTTTCGTGCCCGCTCCGTTCTGTGCCGACGCCATTCTGGAAGCCATTGACGCCGGCATTCAACTGATCGTCGCCATTACCGAAGGCATTCCCGTGCTGGACATGGTGCGGGTCAAGAAGGTGCTGGACCGGTCGTGTGCACGGCTGATCGGTCCGAACTGCCCGGGCGTGATCACACCGGGTGTGGCGAAGGTTGGCATCATGCCGGGCTACATTCACACGCCGGGACCGGTCGGGGTGATCAGCCGCAGCGGCACGCTGACTTACGAAGCGGTCTGGCAACTGACCAACCTGGGCCTGGGCCAGTCGACGTGCATTGGGATTGGAGGCGACCCGATTGTCGGGACGACATTCGTCGACTTGCTGGAAATGTTCGAGAACGACCCGCAGACGGAAGCCATTCTGCTAATCGGCGAGATTGGCGGGAACGCTGAGGAACGGGCGGCCGAGTACATCAAAGAACGGGTCACCAAGCCGGTGGCGGCTTTCATTGCCGGCCGGACCGCCCCCCCGGGCAAACGAATGGGGCACGCTGGAGCCATCATTTCCGGCGGCAGCGGGACGGCCGCCGAGAAAATCGCTGCGCTGGAAGAAGCTGGGGTGGTCGTGGCGGAAAGTCCGGCCGACATGGGAGCGGCCGTCAAACGGGCAATCGAGAAGAAACGGGCAGCCGGAACGTAAACGGTTTCGGCGTCGCTTCGAGCCGGTGCCTTTCGGGTTTGGTGACGCACTTCACTTCGTCCCTTCGGCTCGACCGGTCGCCCCCTGGACCGCACGCACACGTCACAGGCGAGAGGTGGCACAATGGAAGTCGCCGTCTTCAGCACCAAGCCGTACGACCGGCAGTTCTTGACCGAAACCAACGCAAGGTTTGGCCACAAGTTGACGTTCTTCGCGCCGCACTTGAGCGTCGAGACGGCCGTGCTGGCCGACGGCTTTCCGGCGGTCTGCCCGTTCGTGAACGACCATTTGGACCGTCCGACGCTCGAGCGCCTGGCCGCTCAAGGCACCCGACTGATTGCCTTGCGCTGTGCCGGATTCAACAACGTGGACCTGACCGCAGCCAAAGAACTGGGACTGACCGTCGCTCGCGTGCCCGCCTACTCGCCGCACGCGGTGGCCGAGCACACCGTCGCCTTGATTCTTGCCTTGAACCGAAAAATTCACCGCGCGTACAACCGGGTCCGCGAAGGTAACTTCTCGCTGGACGGGCTGCTCGGTTTCGACCTCTACGGCAAGACGGTCGGCATTGTCGGGACCGGTCAAATCGGCACCGTTGTGGCGGAAATCATGAAAGGCTTTGGCTGCCGGCTGTTCGGTTACGACGTGCGTCCGAACCCGCGGTGCGTCGAACTGGGCTTGGAGTACGTCGACCTGGACCGCCTGCTCCGTCAGTCCGACATTGTCACGCTGCACTGCCCGCTGACGCCGCAGACCCACCACCTGATCAACGACGAAGCCATGCAGAAAATCAAACCTGGGGCCATGCTGATTAACACCAGCCGAGGAGCGGTGGTCGACACGAAGGCGGTCATTCGGGCGTTGAAGTCCGGCCGGCTGGGCTCGCTCGGACTGGACGTCTACGAAGAAGAAGCCGACTGCTTTTTCGAGGACCTGTCGAACCGTGTCATTCAAGACGACGTGCTCGCCCGGCTGCTGACCTTCCCCAACGTCCTGATTACCGGCCACCAGGCGTTCTTCACACACGAAGCCTTGTCTCGAATTGCCGAAACGACGCTGAGCAACGTCAGTGAGTTCGAAAAGACGGGCCGTTGCTCCAACTCGGTGCCCATGCCCGGTTGAACCTGCGTTGGGCAGTTGGAGTGGAGTCTGCCCGACCGAACCCCAACGGCCAGTTCTGGACTCTTTGCGCGGCCGACGGCCATGACCACGCGGACGGAAAGCCTACGACGCCGGCTGCAGGAGCCGCGGCCGGTGTTGTTGGACGGAGCGACGGGCACGGAGCTGGGCCGGCGGGGCGTCGACCTGTCGCCGCCGTTGTGGTCGGCCCACGCGCTGCTGGAAGCCCCGGACGTGCTTCGGCAAGTTCACCGCGACTACGTCGAAGCCGGTGCCGAAGTCGTGACGGCCAACACGTTCCGCACACACGCTCGGTCGCTGCGTCCAGCCGGCTTGGCAGGCCGAGCGGCCGAGCTGACCGAAACCGCCGTGCGTCTGGCCCGAGAAGCCGCCGACGACCGAGCTCTTGTCGTCGGGTCCCAGGCTCCGCTGGAAGACTGCTACAGCCCGCACTTGGTGCCGGAGGACGCGGCGCTGGAGTGTGAGCACGCCGAAATGGCTCGCCACCTCGCCCGCGCCGGCGTCGACGGCATTCTGGTCGAAACGCAGAACACGGTTCGCGAGGCCGTCGCGGCAACTCGGGCCGCGGCCGCAACGGGCTTGCCGGTGCTGGTCAGTTTCGTCTGTGGAGCCGACGGGCGACTGCTGTCGGGCGAACGTCTGGGCGAAGCCGTGCGGGCCGTCCTGCCCTTTCGGCCCGTTGCCGTGTTGGTCAACTGCGCTCCGGCGCCGGACGTGAGCCGAATGCTCGAGGAATTGGCCGAGGCGGCGTCCGGTTTGCCCTTTGGCGCTTATGCCAACGTCGGCCGACTGGATCCGCACGGCGGCTGGCAAGACACGGACGCCGTCGACCCGTTGCGCTACGCGGAGTACGTACGAGCGTGGGTGCAAGCAGGAGCCCGCTTGGTGGGCGGGTGCTGTGGGACGACGCCCGAGCACATTCGTCGGGTGCGCCGGGTGCTCGACGAATTCCAAGCCGCCTGACCGCTCAGCTGCCTGCCGCCTCGCCGGACTGCCGACCGCTCGAGCCGTCCGTGCCGGCGCCGCTCCGCTGAGCGTAGAATTGCCGTTCCAGTGCTTCCAGCCGCTTGGCCAGCGTCTTGCGAACCCACTGCAGTTTCAGGTCCAGCTTTTCTTCGTCCGTCAGCTGCCAAGGCACGTCACTGTTTCGCAGTTTCCAGGTCAGGTGGTGCAGGCAGACGGCTACGGCCACCGAAATGTTCAGACTTTCGGTGAACCCGAACATGGGAATGACCAGCACCTGGTCGGCTTCGGCCCGAGCCACGTCCGAAATGCCCTCCAGCTCCGTTCCGAAAACCAGCGCCGTTTTCTGACGCACGTCGTACTCTTCCAGCGTGCAGTCGGCGTCGTGCGGCGACGTGGCCACAATTCGGTAACCACGCTGCTTCAACGCCCGCAGGCACTCCGCCGTGTTGTGCTCCCGACGGTTGTACTTGGTAATGGTCAACCATTGAGCCGCTCCGAGAACGACGTCGCGGTTCGGCTCAAACTTGTTCCGGTTCTCGACAATGTGGACGTCTTGCACGGCGAAGCAGTCGCAGCTGCGCAGGCACGCGCTGGCGTTGTGAGTCTGGTAAATGTCCTCCAGGACCACGGTCAGGTGACGCGTCCGTTTGGACACGCGGTCCTCGAAAAGCTGGCGGCGGTGAGGCGTAATGAACTGCGAAAGGAACTCGTACAGAGCCTGCTTGTCGGCGTTTGGTTCAGTCATTCGAAAGCGGGCAGCAAAGGGTCAACAGGGTGAGGACCAGTCGGACAGCGTGCGACGTTTCGCTCTGTTTGAGCTGCTGAGCGGTGCAGCCGGCCCGCTGGAGAAACCACGTCGTCGGGCGGTCATTTTACAGGCCTCGGCCGGACCTTCCAGGCGCTTGGGCTGCCGTTGAGCGGCCGCTGGTTGCTCGACCGCCGCTTGCGCTCGGCCACGAGCGTGCTCGGGCTGTCTGGCGGCGAGCGGCGTGTGAGCCGCGGCGAGAGCGACGTCGTCGAGCTCAGCGCTGTCGAGTTCCATGCTCGCTGCCGTGCGCGACCAGCGGCGCTGTCGGAGCAGAGAACCGTCGAGGGCTGCGGGGGCTTGTAGAACTGGTGGCCCTCACCGAGCGTGCCGTTTTCCGCAGCGGGGCTCGACCGAAAGGACCGCCTCCAGACTACTTCACCTTCAGCACGAGCAGCGTTCGGTCGTCGGGTTCGGCCGCCCCCTGAATGTGCTCCTGGTAGCGTCGCCAAATGGCGTTCAGAATGTCCGAGGCCGAACCGTCGGGGCACTCCAGCGCGGCCTGCACGACGCCGTCGGTGCGAAACATTTCCTGCCGCCGGTTCATCGCTTCGCTGATGCCGTCGCTGTAGAAAATCAACGTGTCGCTGGGTTGCAGGTCGAGCTGCGAGCTGCCGTAGCGGGCCGTGTCGAGAATGCCCAGAATCAAACCGTGGGATTCCAATGGGAACACCTGGCCGCGGCGAATGAGCAGCGGAACCGGGTGGCCGGCGTTCGAGTAGCGGAACGCTCGTGTGTTGGCGTCGAACAGGCCGTAGAAGAACGTCATGAATTGGTGCGGCGGCGTCAGGCTGAACAGCGCTCGGTTCACACGGTCGACCACAACGTCCGGTTGCAACAAGTCTTCTTCGATTCCGGTGGCCAGAGCCCGCAAGGCTCCCCGCACCGACGTCATGACAATGGCGGCTGGAATGCTGTCGCCCGAGGCGTCGCCCACGACAATGACCGTCCGCCGGTGCCCAACGGGAATCACCTCGCACAGGTCGCCGCCCAGTTCGTGTCGGCTGTCGATTTTCAACGCCGCTTCGAACCCGCTGTCTTCTGGCAGCCGGTCCAACTTCGGGCACGGCTGGTTTTCCGAAATGATTTGCAGCTCCCGCTGCAGCCGGTGCTGAGCTTCGCTTTCTTTCAACAGGACGACGCGTTCCAGAATGAGAGCGATTTGAGCGGCCAGGGAGCGGAGAATGTGTAGTTCGTGGTCACCGACGGCCCGGGACCGTCGGTCGTAGCACCACAACGTGCCAATGGGGCCGTTTCGCGTGGCGACAGGAATGCCCACGGCCAGCGCCGCGTTCGGCGGCAGCCAGCGGTCGGCCCCCGGTTGACCTCGCCGCAAGAACGCCTTGCCCTTGACCAGCACCTTCAAGTCCGGCGGCTCTTCGACCAGGTCCCGCTCCGGCTCGGGAATGCACTGTCCGTCCAATTGGTGCGAGACACGCAGGTTGAGCCGTCGGGTGGAGGGGTCGAGCAGGAAGAAGGCGACGGCTCGAAAGCCAGTCAGCTCCGTCACCGCCCGCAAGAGCCGGACGACAGCATCCAGCACGTCCGACTCCCGCGGCACCCGCAGCCCCAGCTCGACCAACGTCGACAGTTCGCGCGTCCGCGTCTCCAGCGTCCGCCCCAGCGAACAAATGCGGTTAATCAGCTCGCAGACCAGCTCGGCCAGCGACTGAGCCATCAGGTACGCGCGGTCGTACTTGGGGTCGCCGGGCAAGCGCAGGCACAGGTAGCCGAGCAGGTGACGGCCGTCGTGTACCTCCGAACGCCAGACGTGCAGACCGTTGTCCTCGGCCAGCCACGGTTCCTCGCCGTCCACTTCGTCCGCCAAGACGAATTCCATTGGCCAGCCGGTGGCGTCGGTAAAACGCTGAGCAATGGTCAGAATGAGGTCCTGAGTCCGGGACACCCGACGCTCGGAAGGGCGAACCGAAGTCTTCATCGGACGTGCGCTCCCCAAACTTTGGCCCTGACAGACTTGCTGGTGCCACGTTCCCGCCCGCCGCTGTTGGACTGGCTGTCCGACTGAGTTGTCCCTCTGGGTGCCCCTCACCATTTCCAACGTTCGCTCCTGTTGCCTTCCGACCCGGTTGCCAAACAGCTCTGCGGCGGCTTTCCCGAGCAAGCGGCGCCCGGCCCGCTCACCGACGAGCGGGACTGCAAGAGCAGCCGCACTCTCCAACCGTAGCACCCACAGCGCGCAAGCTAGCCCGACGAAACACTAAATCGGCAGCGACGAGAGGCGAGTTGAACAAAACGGCAGAATGGGCAACAAAGGGCAAGTCGGCGGGTTGTGCCGGTTGGAACGAACAGAAGGGCATGACGTCGGACACGCCACGGACTTTCTGCTTTCGACGAACGGCTTGCTGTAGAAGTCCGCCCCCCCGTTTGAGCTGTTTCTTGTGTGCTTCGGGCCAGCGACTCACCGCGAATTTGCTGTTCACCAGCCCCTGAGAAAAATGAGGCTCATCACATAATTGCGCGCGCTTTGGAAGTTCGTTTCCCGCAAAGACGTTAC
>CAYSAG010000097.1:0-16351 GCA_964428935.1 uncultured Planctomycetaceae bacterium
GGACGCATCTGGGCGGCAGGTGTCTCGGAGCGGTCTGGGCTCGAGCGGCGGGGGGCCGCGGTGGTCCGGGTTTCCGGAGCCACGGGGCGGACGGCTAGGCCTGTTTGTGGTTGGTCGACTTTAGTTTCTTTTAGACGACCTCGGCGGGGAGGGACGACGGTGACGACAGCGAGCGTGTTGTGGTCCGTGTTGGCGGTGTTGAGCGCGTTGGGGGCCGGACCGGCTGGAGCGAACCTGATTCAGAACGGCGGGTTCGAGGAACCGGCAGCGCCGTTCTTGTCGCGTCTGTCTGAGTCGGAACGGAGCTTCTACCCGGGCATGCGGGACGCTCCGGCCGCTGGCTGGGCTTTCGGCGGCGGCTGGGACGGTGGCCGGTACACGGTGCACCTTTCCGACCAAGCTCACTCCGGGCGCCATTCCATCGAAATTCGCTGTCAGCGGAAGGGCCGTGGCGGGATTGCCTCCAGCCCGTTCAAACTCACTCCCGGGACGATTCTGAAAGTGTCGTTTTGGGTGAAGGCGGAAGGGGCCGAGGGCGGCAACATTCTGCTGAACTTCGAAGGGACGCCGGGCGACGGGTGGGAGCGAATGACGATTCCGGGCGGCACGTTCGACTGGAAGCTGGTGACAAAGCGCTGCGTTGTGCCCGCTCGCCGCGCCGGCCCCGAGGGTCAGACCCTGGTGATTTTCATTTACTCGAAGACCACTGGGTCGGTCTGGATCGACGACGTGTCGGTCGAGACGGTCGACGTGAACCGTTTGGCCGAAAGTCCCTCGCCGCCGGCGCTGGCCCCGCCGCGTCCGAAGGCGATTCCGGAACCGCCGGACTCGGTCGGCTACCGCGTCGACACAGCCTCGTCGCTCGTGAAAGTGTTTCCCGACACCGACTACAAGCCGGCCGCTCAGCTGAACAGCTCGGTCCACATTTCGTTGGCCCGCAACGAGTACGAAGACGCTCAGGTGGTCATCGAAGCTCCCTGGCGCGACGTCCGGGTGGACCGAATCGAGTTTTCCGACCTGCGGGGGCCTGACGGAGCGCTCATTCCGGCCAAGGCGATTTCGTGGTGGCGGGTGGACTTTGTCGAGACGACGTTCGCTCCCCCCTACGAGGTGCCTCGCGTCGGTTGGTACCCGGACCCGCTGATGCCTGCAGGCCCGTTCGTGGTGCGCCGTCTGTCGCGGACACCCGTTTGGATTTCCGTCAAGACGTCGAAGGACACGCCGCCCGGGACGTACCGAGGAACGGTCACAGTCGTGCCCAAGGGCTTGCGGCCGACGGTCGTGCCGTTGGAGGTGACGGTGTGGGACTTCACGGTTCCGGACAAAACACACCTGCGCACCATGACTTGGTTCAACGGGTTCGGCTGGTTTCCTCGACACTACGGCTTCAACCGGCGGACGGAAGAAGGCCGGCGGCAACACGAGGCGGCCACGCGGCGCTTCTGGGACATGCTGCTGGAACATCGGCTGGGGCCGGGAGGCGACGTGGCCTCGCACGTGCCCCGTCGCCGCGGCGGTTACGACTTCAGCGAAATCGACCGGCGACTGGAGTACCTGTTCGCGCGGGGCATGAACGCCTTCATCATGGGCACCGCTCCGAATTTGAAGCGGCAGGGGAAGAACGAGTACAGCGCCGAGTTCATCGCTCGGTTTACGGACATGCTTCGGGTGTACGCCGACCACCTGCGTGAGAAGGGCTGGATCGACAAGGCTTACGTCTACACGTACGACGAAGCTCCCCGGCGTCACTGGGACCAGGTGCGCAAAATCGCTCGAGCCATCAAGAAGGTCGCGCCGGAGCTGCGCATTCTGCAGTGTCTGAACCAGCCGGAGGGCGTGCGGGCTCTGGCCGACGTGGTCGACGTGTTCGACATTTACGTCGCACAGTACCACAAGACGGGCGTCCAAGCCTTGCAACAGCGCGGGACCGAAGTCTGGCTGGCCGTCTGTTGCTACCCCATGGACCACCCCAACCTGTTCATCGAGTACCCGTTGATCGACGCGCGGCTGTTGCCGCTGTTCTGCTGGAAGTACAGGGCACGGGGTTTCGAGTACTGGTCACCGGCGTCGTGGGGACGCAACGTCCGGCGAAACGGTCAGGGCCCGATGTGGCCGGAGGTGCCGTGGGACCCCAACACGTTCGGCCGGTACAACGGCGACGGCTACCTGATCTACCCGGGGCCGAACGGCGTGCCGTACCCGTCCATTCGGCTGAAGGCACTACGCGACGGGTTTGAGGACTACGAGTACTTGTGGCTGTTGCGGAGGTTGGTCGAGAAAGCGAAGGCGAGGGGACTTCGCGGGGCCGCGCTGACCGAGGCTCAAACCGTGCTCCGAATCGACCCGGTCATCCAGGACGACGGCACGTTCGACTCGAACGAGGACCACTACTTTGCGTTCCGCGAGCGGGTGGCGCGGTCGATTGTCGCTTTGAGAAAGCTGGTGGGCGAACGGTAGCAGGAGAGAAGCCGATGCGTGCTTGGTCTGGCGTGGCGGTTGGGTTCGTACTGTGTCTCACCGTTTGGTCCGTCTGGGCGCAGGACGAGCCGGAAGGGAATCTGATTCGCAACCCGTCGTTCGAGGTGCGCAGTGGTCCGCGCCGGCCGTACCCGGAGGAGCCTTGGGGCTACGGAGACCTCGACACGGTGGCGAGAAGTCCGTGGGCCCACTGGGGCTACTCCGGCTTTTTCGACGGCGGCGACTACGACGTCAAGCTCGGGCCGGGACACACCGGCAAGCTGTGCGCTCGACTGGTCTGCCGTCGACGCGGCCGCGGCGGCATTTGCACGGACGCCATTCTGGTTCGACCGGGAACCAAGCTGCGGTTTCGCGGCTTTTTCAAGGGTGTCGGAGCTCACGGCCGCTGTTTCGTCAACTTCGAGGGTGACCCGGGCGACGGGTGGGCTCGCATTGAGCTACCAAGGCAGGCCGACTACGACTGGACCGAGGTGACCGGCGAGGTCACGGTGAAGCCACCGCGTCGTGGCCGCCAGCCGGACGAGCAAGGCCGAATCCGGATTTACGTCTTCATTTACACTCAGGCCTACGGCGAGCTTTGGATTGACGACGTCTCGCTGACACCGGTTCGGCCGTAGTGTCTCGGCACGCCCGGCGCGGGCCCCGCGGAGCCGAGGCTGAGCGCGTGGCAAGGGCACGATCTGGGCCGCTGGCAGACTTCGGTTGCGACCAGGGAGTCGCGTTCGGAGCAAAAGGTCGGCACGGTGCGTTCTTCTTCGGCGGACGGTTCGGCTCATCCGGTGGTTTTGCGGGGCCTGCGCGCTGGGGCCTGTCTGTTCTTGGGAGCTACCGATTCCACTTCGTGCAGCGGGGCCGGAGCCTTCGCTGCAGGGCGCTTTTGTCGAGTTTGCTTCCGTGGGGCTGTGGGCGGGCAACTCGGTGTCGCCAGTGCGGTCGTCCGCCGAGACAGGTCCGGTGCGCTCTGGGGCCGGCTCCGCGAACGCCGGTGTGGAGCGTCGCACCTGAACGGGTCAAACCATTCGACCCGGGCAGGACGCTGCGGGCGAGGCTGAAAGACGGCTCGGGCGACGTTTTGGTCCCGCCGCGTATAATGGACTCGTTCGGTTCGACTAGGAGTTGGCTCGACGAAGGGAGACGAAACATGCTTCGCCCCGGCAAGCGCCTGTCGTGGACGCCGGGCGGTACGAACGGTTTTTGCGTGGGACGCGGACGAACGACCTCGGGGAAACGACTTAGAACGCGCGGGGAGCGGCCAACCAGCTCCGCAGCTCACGGCAACGCCGGGCCGAAGAAGGCCGGCACTGCGTCGGCGCGGGCGGAGCTGTTTGGGATGGTTGGTGCGGGTGCTCGGGCTGGACCGCTGGCTGCAGAATCCAGACGACGGCAGGCGGGGGCCGGCGACGTTTTGCGGACCGTGGAGTCGGCAGGGAGCGAGGTTCGATGAATCCGGAAACGTCGATTTGGTGGAAGTTGTTGGAGGGGTCGCCTCGCGAGTGGGCGGAGCTGCTGGCGGGGCTGGCAGTGGTTCTGCTCGCGATTTGGGCAGTCAATCGAATGAGAACATGGTTTCGGGAAGATATGGGTCCTACCGAACGGAACCGTGAATTGTTTCTGCAAATGCGAGAATTGCACCGTCGGGGTGAGTTAACCGATGACGAATTCCGATCCATCAGAAAGCGACTGCTGGGGACCGAGGGTCCGCAGGGGGAAGGTGTTGACTCCGACCAGGCCGCCGAATCGCCACAGCGGGAGGGGTGAGCGGCGGCTCGCCCGTTGATGGGCAGGTCGTGGGCTCGCCCGAGCCCGAACGCGTTGCTGGTGGACGAACAACTGGGAAGGGCAGTTGATCCATGCCTTCAGGAAAAGACTTCTCGTCTGGCAGACACGGCTCGGCCGGCAAAAGACACGCAAGCTGTTCGTTTTGCCGGAAAAGCTACCGCGAGGTGGGCCCGCTGGTCGAAGGACCGGACGACGTCTACATTTGCGGCGAGTGCATCGACCTGTGCCAGTCGATCTTGGAGCAAGAGCGGCGACGGCGGGGCGAGGCGCGGAGGCTGTTCAGTCGAATTCCAACACCTCGGGAAATCGTGGAGCACCTGGACCAGTACGTGATCGGGCAGGACCGCACCAAGCGGGTCTTGGCTGTCGCCGTACACAACCACTACAAGCGACTGCTGTGCTCCCAGGACGACAGCGACGTCGAAATCGAAAAATCGAACATCTTGCTGATTGGTCCGACCGGCTGTGGCAAGACGTTGCTCGCTCGCACCTTGGCCAAGTTTCTTCAAGTCCCGTTCGCGATCGGCGACGCCACGACGCTGACAGAAGCCGGGTACGTGGGTGAAGACGTCGAGAACTTGCTGCTGAAGCTGTTGCACGCGGCCGACTTCGACATCGAGGCGGCTCAACGAGGAATCGTCTTCATCGACGAAATCGACAAGATCCGCAAGACCAGCAACAACGTGTCGATCACTCGGGACGTGTCGGGCGAGGGCGTGCAGCAGGCTTTGCTGAAGATGCTCGAGGGCACGATCGCCAACGTGCCTCCCCAAGGCGGACGTAAGCACCCCGAGCAGCAGTACATCCAGGTCGACACGACGAACATATTGTTCATCTGCGGCGGGACGTTTGTCGGGCTGGAGGACATCATCGCCAAGCGTTTGGGCCGTCGGACGATTGGGTTCAGCCATGCCGACGAGGTGGAGACGGAACAGCGTCGGAACGAGCTGATCGAGCAGGTAACGGTGGACGACATCGTAGAGTTCGGTCTGATTCCAGAACTAGTGGGCCGCTTGCCGGTCATTACGGGGCTGAGCCAGCTGAGCGAAGACGACTTGGTGCGAATTCTGGTCGAGCCGAAGAACGCCCTGATCAAGCAGTACCAGCGGTTCTTTGAGATGGAGAACGCACAGCTGGAGGTGACGGAGGAAGCGTTGCACGAGATCGCTCGAATTGCCCTTCAGCGAAACACGGGCGCGCGCGGGCTCCGGAGCGTGGTCGAGCAGATCATGTTCGACATTCTGTTTGAGCTGCCGGAGATCGGTGCCGGCAAGCGGTTCGTGCTGACGCCCGAGGTTGTGCGTGGCGAGAAGAAAATGGTAGCCTTGGACGACTCGGCGGCCGCTTGACAGTCGTCGGTCCAAGGCGCCGGCTGGTGGCTCGGGCTCGCAGCGAAGCCGGAAGGCGGAGTGGAAGCCAGTCAGTCGAGTCGTCGGTGAGGAAGCCGCGCCAGGTGGGCCGTGCACGCCGTCGCCGCCTCTCTGAACGGGCTCAACGGGTTGCAACGCGCCATGCAAGACCGAGTGGCTCCGACGTCGAATCGTCCCGACCAGCCACGTCCGTACCGCTGGTACCACGCCATCGGTCCCGGGCTGATTACGGCGTGCGTGGTCATCGGTCCGGGAAGCATCTTGACCAGCTCACAGGTCGGCGCCGAGTACGGCTACCGCATGGCGTGGGTGGTCGTCTTGGCGGCGGTGTGCATGATGGCCTACACGACGCTCGGCGCCCGACTGGGCCTGCTGTCCTCCGGCCAGTCGCCTGCTGAGTTGTTGTGCCGCTACGCCGGACGCTGGCTGGCCGTCTTGATCGGTTTGGCCGTGTTCTTCATTTCCGCGACGTTTCAGTTCGGCAACAACTTGGGCGTCCATTCGGCATTCCGCGTCTACTTCGACTTCGACTACACGATCGTCTTTTTCAACCTGCTGGCCATTTTGTTCGTCTTCGGTTTTCGGAATTTGTACCGAGCCCTCGAGCGACTGATGATGACGTTCGTGGGCATCATGCTGATTTGTTTCGTGGCGAACTTGGCGTTCTCCCGCCCCAGCGTTACCGAAATGGCCCGTGGACTGGTTCCCAGTCTGACGCAAGGCGTCAACATTTCCTTGTTGGGGCTGGTGGGAACGACCTTTGTCGCGACGGCCGCGTACTTTCAGGCCTATTTGGTTCAGCAAAAAGGCTGGGGGGAACAGGACGTGCGGAAGGGATTGATCGACGCTCGAGTCGCCGCGGCCATCATGGCGCTGATCACCATGATGATCATGTTCACCGCTGGTTCGGTGCTTCGTGGGCAGACGCTTTCGGACGTCGGCCAGGTGGCTCAGCAGCTGCGGCCGCTGTTCGGTCAATGGGGACAAGCGTTGTTCTGCGTGGGCCTGTTTTGCGCGGCCTACTCGTCCTTCTTGGTGAATTCCTTGATCGGCGGCTTCATTCTGTCGGACGGCCTGGGACTGGGGAGCAAACCGAACGACCTCGGCCCGAAGCTGTTGACCACCGTCGTCCTGCTGACTGGCATGGCGGTGGCTTTGTACGTCATTCGAACGGACGTGAAGCCCGTGACGGCCATTGTCGCCGCGCAGGCCGTCACGGTCGTCGCGTCGCCTCTGCTGGCCGGCGTGCTGTTGTGGCTGACCAACCGATCGGACGTCGTCGGCACGCGCCGGAACGGCGTGGTGCTGAACACACTGGCTGGCTGCGGCTTGTGCTTGTTGCTGGTCATGAGCTGGTATACGGCGGCCTACAAGATTTGGCCGGCCGTGCAGTCGTGGTGGGGCTAGCGGAACAGGACCGAGAGGTCACGGCTGGTCCACGAGCCGGAAGCCACCGGTTCGACCAGGCTCGAACGCGGACCGCACGAACGAAGGTGGTTCTCGTCGCGCGCGAGCCGCCTTACGCTGACGCACCGGTCACGCCGCGAGCCTGCGGCGGCGAATCGTCCACCCCAGAAGCGGCCCGACGGCACTCAGCCGCGCCGGCCCAGCGGGAAGAGCCGCGGAGCGCGTGTGACTGAGCCGCCGACGCTTTCAAACGTTCAACTCGAACGTCTGTCGAAGGCACTCCGCCGCCTTCTCGGCCTGCTCGGCGTCCACGATGATGCTGAAGCGCGTCTCGCTGGTGCTGACCAGCCCGACGTTGACGCCAGCGTCTGCCAGCGCTCGGAACAGTCTCTCGCCGACACCCGTGTGGGTTCGCAGGCCGATCCCCATGACCGACAGCTTGCCAATGGTTTCTTCGGAACGCAATTCGGCCTCGGGCCATTTCTGCAGCACGCGGCCGACGGCTTGCAGGCACTTCTCCAGGTCGCGGCGCGGCACCGTAAACGACATGTGCGACCGGTTGTCGCGGCTGACGTTCTGCACGATCAGGTCGACCATGACACCAGCGTCGGCAATGGCCGAGAAAATCGTCGCAGCCACGCCGACCTGGTCGGGAATGTTGCGGATGGTCACCCGCGACTGGTCGGCGTCCAGACGGACCTCACTGACGACGATGTCTTCCATTGTGGCCAGTCGCGTGATCACCTCCCGCTCCAATTCCTCACTGGGCCGAGCGATCGGCTCGGTCTTCGGCCGTCGCCAACCCACCTTGGGCGGCGATGGCAGAGCCTTGTCCAGCTCGAACCCGGCATGCACCGCTCGAGCCGCGGCGTCACACTGGTCGCGGCTGACCAAAGTGGAGATTTTGATGTCGCCGGTGCTGATCATTTCGATGTTGATGCCGGCGTCGGCGAGCGAGCGGAACATTTGGGCGGCCACGCCGGTGTGTCGTTGCATTCCGACGCCCACGACCGAGACCTTCGACACGTTCGTGCCGTACTGCACTTGGCCGGTTTGGAGTTCCCGGACCGCTTCCTCGGACGCCGTCAGGGCCTCGGCTAGCTCTCCCTCCGGAATGGTGAACGACACCTCGGCCAAGCCGTGCTCGCCCACGTCCTGCACCACCATGTCGATGGGAATCTTCCGCTCCGCCATTTTCGAGAAAATCAGGCTCAACACGCCGGGCCGGTCGGGAATGTCGACCAGACTGACACGGACCTCGTCCCGAACGAAGGCCACGCCCGTCACGACCCGTTCCTCTTCCCCCGACTCCGGCACAATCAACGTGCCCTCCTCGTCGGAGAAAGAAGGACGCACCCGGAGCGGAACGCGGTACTTCTTGGCAAACTCGATGGACCGAGAATGCATGACACCGGCCCCCAAGCTGGCCAGTTCCAGCATTTCGTCGTAGGAAATCTGGTCCAACTTTTTCGCTTCCTTGACGACTCGCGGGTCCGCCGTGAAGACGCCACGCACGTCCGTGTAAATCTCGCACTCCTCCGCTTGCAAGGCGGCGGCCAGCGCCGTGGCCGTCGTGTCGCTGCCGCCTCGGCCCAAGGTGGTGATGTTGAAGTCCTCGTCGACACCCTGAAAGCCCGCCGCGACGACGATCTTGCCCTCAGCCAGAGCGGCTCGCAGTCGGTCCGTGGCAATGCTGCGAATGCGGGCCTTGGTGTGGGACGAGTCGGTCAGAATCCCGATTTGGCCGCCGGTGAAGCTGACCGCGTCCTCGCCGAGCTCGCGAATGGCCATGGCCATCAACGCCACCGACTCCTGCTCGCCCGTCGAAAGCAGCATGTCCATTTCGCGCGGTGGCGGAGAGTCGGTGATTTCGCGAGCCAGTGCAATCAGTTCGTCCGTTTTCTTGCCCCGAGCGCTGACAACCATGACCACCTGGTGGCCGGCCCGTTTGGCCTCGATGGCTCGCCGAGCGGCCGCCAAGATTCGGTCTGCTGTCGCCACACTGGTCCCGCCAAATTTTTGAACAAGGACAGCCACTGCCTCTCGCTCCTTTCTTCGTTCTCAAGCTCGCTTACCGTCCGAGTTGTTCTTGTTTCACAGGCCGACCGCCGTCGCGTCCTTTCCGTCGACCGGCGGCGGCGCGTTCAGGCTCAAAGAGCTCTGCTCGGTCCTTCGGCCCGACCGGTTGAGCTGCCTGGCCGACTGGCTCGTCTGGCACGGCGCCCCGAAGTGGCTCGCAGCGCGAGGAACCGGACGCACGTCGAGCGGCCCAGCGGCTCCACAGCAACGTCCGGAACGGCGTGAGGCACCACCGAAAACGACGTTGGCTCTCCCCACGGTTCGTGCGCAGCCCAAGCGGAACCCTTGCCGACCTCGCTCCGCTCAAGAACAGCATTCACCACACCTCGGAAGGAAGACCCGGCCGCGACGCGCTGTATAACGAAACTTTCGAGAAAAAGCGAGTTTCGCGGGCGTTGCGAGCGGGAACGACTGGCGGGAGGCAGTGGGCGGGGCAGGCCAGAACGTCGGTCGGAGTGGCGGGAATTTGGTGGAGGAGCCGCGGGGCGAGTACGCGTCGACGGCGAGAGACCGCGGGAAGTGTCAGTGGCCGAGACGAACCGGACGGTTCGGTCAGTCGGGCATGTTGTCCCGCGCGAGCTCGAACAAGTCGTTGGTCGATTGCCCGACGCCCTGAATCGCGGCGACGCAGACCAGAATGATGGCCGCCAGCAACACGGCGTACTCGACGGCAGTGGCCGCTTGGTCTTCATGACAGAACCGACTCAACGCGTCACTTGCCCAGTTCATTGGTCCCCTCGGCTGCACGTTCGCGGCAAGCGGGAAACCGTCGGACGGAGAGCGAGCACGCTGCGCAGGCAAGCGCCGCTGCGTTGTGGCGGTGCGGCTTGCACTGGCGCCCCGGCAAGTCTAGCCCGAACCGGCGGACTGTCAAACGGCTCAGCCGGAACGACTCGGTTTCGGCGGCCGCGCCGCGTGAAGCGAGCCAGCGGCGGCGTCTGGTTGTTCGCCGAGACGCCTTCAGACATAATCGTGCCGGCCGTCTGGGGATGGCCTCGGCGCTGGGAAGGCGGCAGCGCGGTGAGGAGCGACGAGGGCACGAAGTCTTCAGGCACGGAGCCGTCCATGATTTACGCCGACTTGCACGTTCACTCCAAGTACTCTCGGGCAACCAGCCGAGACGCTGACCTGGAACACTCAGCCGTTTGGGCTCGCAAAAAGGGACTGACCGTCGTTGCCACGGGCGACTTCACTCACCCCAAGTGGTTGCAGGAACTGAAAGAGAAGTTGGTGCCGGCCGAGCCGGGTTTGTTTCGTCTGCGCGACGACCTGCAGCGCGCCGTTGACGCCGAAACGCCCGCCGCGTGTCGCGGCCCGGTTCGCTTTGTCCTGCAAGTCGAGATTTCGACCATTTACAAGAAGGGGGACCGCACGCGGAAGGTTCACCACGTGGTTTACGTGCCCGGCTTCCGCGAGGCCGACGCCTTGGTCGCCGCGCTGTCTCGAATTGGCAACCTCGCTTCCGACGGTCGACCCATTCTGGGGCTGGATTCGCGGCACCTGCTGGAAATTGTGCTGGAGTGCGGGGACGGCTGCTACTTGGTGCCGGCCCACGTCTGGACGCCGTGGTTCGCCCTGTTCGGCTCGCAGTCGGGCTTCGACGCGGTCGAGGAGTGCTACGGCGACTTGAGCGACCACATTTTCGCGTTGGAGACCGGGCTGTCCTCCGACCCTCCCATGAACTGGCGCTGGTCGGCGTTGGACCGCTACGCTTTGGTGTCCAATTCCGACGCCCACTCGCCGGCCAAGCTGGCTCGCGAAGCGTGTGTCTTCGACACGCCGTTGGACTACTTCGCTCTGTTTCGGGCCCTGCAAACGCGAGACGGCTACCGGGGCACGGTCGAGTTTTTCCCCGAGGAAGGCAAGTACCACCTGGACGGCCACCGCAAGTGCGGCGTGCGGTTGACACCGGCCGAGACGCGTCAACACAACGGTTTGTGTCCCGAGTGCGGGAAGCGGGTGACGGTAGGAGTCATGCACCGGGTGGAAGAGCTGGCAGACCGGCCGGAGGGGACTCGCCCCGAGCAGGCCTCGCCGTTCCGCAGTTTCATTCCGTTGCCGGAGGTCATTGCCGAGTTGCGAGGCGTGGGCGAAAAGACCAAAGCCGTGCAGCAGCAGTACGAGAAGGTGCTGCAGCAAGTGGGGCCGGAGCTGGACGTGCTGGAGCACGTCCCGGTCGAAACGTTGCGGCGGGAAGGCTTCGGGCTGCTGGCCGAGGCCATTGACCGAATGCGTCGGGGCGAGGTGTTTCGCGAAGCGGGCTTCGACGGTCAGTACGGAGTCATTCGCGTGTTTCCGCCCGGCGAAGTGCCGACCGACTCGTCCGCTCGCGCCCTGTTCGCTCGACCGGCCGACACCTCGACGAGCCGTCCGGTCCGCGACACGGAGTCGACCGAGCCGACCGGGTCGACCAGAGCCGCCGCAGCCGGGGCAGACGCTGGCCGTGCCCAGCCTGCTCGTGCAAAGCAGCCCGCTCCCACTCGCCAGACCGACGGCACGGCCACGAGCGGCTCGTCGGACCCGCTCGCCCGCCAGTCGTCGGACGTCCGCGCGTTGCGTGTCGCCGAAGGGCCGCCCGCAGACGGCCTCGGCCAGGCCGCGCCGCGTTCGGACACGTCACGAACCGGCGAGCGGCCTTGGCGAGGCGAGCCGCTCGACGCCGGTGCCTCGTGCCGTTCGGAACCGGCCCAACAACGGTCGCCCGGGGCGTCCGAGGAGCCGACGTCAGCGGCGACCGAGCCGTCGCAGGCCGACGGTCTGTCGTCGAGCCGCGGCGTCCGAAGCCTGTTCGACTTCGACCAGTCGGCTGACGACGCGGCCGCGTCGGCTCGGCTCTTGGTCGGTCTCGACGCCGACCAGCGGCAAGCCGTGTGTCACCGTGGCGGGCCGCTGGCCATTCTGGCCGGACCGGGCACGGGCAAGACTCGAACGTTGGCCCACCGGGTGGCGGCGTTGGTCGTGGACGAACTGGCCGAGCCGGAGCAATGCCTGACGCTCACCTTCAGCCGCCGAGCCACTGCGGAAATGAAAGAGCGAATTGGTCGGCTGGTGCCGGACGTGGCCGAGCGAATTCCCGTGCTCACGTTTCACGCGTTGGGGCTGCAAATTTTGCGAGAGCGGTTCGAGCTGCTGGGGTTGGCGGACCGTTTCCGCGTGGCGGCCGACGCGGAGCGACTCGAGTTGGCTCGCAGCGGGTGGGGTGTGTCGGAGCGGGAAGCGCGGCGTCGACTGAAACGCGTGTCGCTGCTGAAGCGGGCTGGTGTGGGTGGAGCGTTTGACTTCGAACCGGCTGGCTCGCCGCCCGACGAAGTCCACGCCGTCTCGTCGTCGCCAGAAGAGCTTCGCTGGTTGGCCGAGTACGACCAAATGCTGCGTCGGCGTGGGTTGGTGGATTTCGACGACCTGATTCTGCTCCCCGTGCGGCTGCTGACCGAGCGGCCGGAGCTGGTGGAGCAGTACCGGAGCCGTTGGCCGTGGGTTTCGGTCGACGAGTTTCAAGACACCGACGCCGCTCAGTACGAGCTCTTGCGCTTGCTCGCCCCCACGGACGGAAACGTCTGCGTCATTGGCGACCCAGACCAGTCGATTTACGGCTTCCGCGGTGCCGACGCTCGTGTCTTCGAACGCTTCCTCCGCGACTACCCCACGGCGCGGGTCGTCCACTTGCGGACGAACTACCGCAGCAGTCCGGCCATTACGCAGACAGCCCTGTGTGCCATTGAACCTTCGTCGTTGGTGCCGGGTCGGACGTTGCGGTCGGTGCTGGAGCAGTCGGAGCCGGTACGGGTCCGGGCCTGCGCCAGCGACCGGGCCGAAGCGGAGTTCGTCGTGCACACAATTGAGCGGTTGATTGGCGGCCACGCGTTTTTCTCGCTCGACAGCGGACGGGTGGACCACGCCCTCGGCGACGACCAGCCCTACAGCTTCGACGACTTCGCCGTGTTGTACCGGACCGAGGCTCAGGCCGAGCCGTTGGTGGAGGCTTTCCGGCGTTCCGGCTTGCCGTTTCAGGTCCGCAGTCACCGGCCGTTGGTGGACGACGAGCGGGTCCGCCGGTTGGTGAGCCGAATGCACGAGCTCCTGCAAGCGGCCACGGACGGAAAGCCTTCGAGCTCGCTGGAGACCGAACAGCAACCGGCTCAGCCAGACTCGGCCGTCCAGCTCCTCAACTGGGCGCTCGACACCCTTGCCGACTCTGCAGTCGTGGCCGAAGCCGAGCGGCCCGGCGGCGAGGGCGAGCAACCCGACCCGCTCGACAGCACCGTGGAAGACCTGCACCGGCTGGCCGTTCGCTTCGGCGAAGACGTGGTGGGCTACTTGAACGAGCTGGCGGTGGTGACGCACGCGGACCTGTGGGACCCGCGGGCCAACCGCGTGTCGTTGCTGACACTGCACGCGGCGAAAGGGCTGGAGTTTCGTGTGGTCTTTCTGGTGGGTTGCGAAGACGGGTTGCTTCCCTTGAAATGGGGTGAGTCGCTGGACGCCGCAACGCTGGACGAAGAGCGGCGCTTGTTGTTTGTCGGAATGACTCGGGCTCGGGAGCGGCTGTTCGTCACGTACGCGCGGCGACGACTGTGGCGCGGCAAGGTCCGCCCGGCACGCGTTTCGTCGTTTCTCGACGAGCCGCTGACGCTGGAGTCGGTGCAACTGTTGCAGCCCGAGCACCGGCCGAAGAAAGCTCGCCGCGAGAAGCAACTGCGACTGTTCGACTGAGGGTGTGTGTTTCCGGCTCGGCGAGACGAGGGGAGGAAGGCAATGTCACGGGCAACGCGACGTGGAACGGGGAAGGCCGTCCTGGTGGTCGCCTTCGTTTGGGCAGGCCTGAACGCAACCGGCGTGCCCGCCGACGACTGGCCTCAGTTCATGGGCCCGCAGCGGGACGCCGTTTGGCGGGAGTCGGGAATTTGTGCGTCGTTGCCGAAGGTTGCCGAAGCCGTGCGCTGGCGCGTGCCGGTGGCGGGCGGTTACTCGGGACCGGCCGTGGCCGACGGACGGGTCTTCGTAATGGACTACGTCCGCAAGTCCGGCGAGGCGTTCAACAACCCGGGTCGGCGAGCGACGCTGGACGGCTACGAGCGGGTTCTTTGCTTCGACGCCAAAACCGGCAAACGGCTTTGGTCGCACCAGTACCACCGTCCTTACAACATTTCCTACCCGGCTGGTCCACGGTGCACTCCCACCGTCGACGGCGACCGCGTTTACACGTTGGGAGCGGAAGGCGACCTGCTCTGCCTGGACGTCCAGACCGGCAAAGTGCTGTGGTCTCGACAACTACGGGACGAGTACCAGACTCGCACGCCCATTTGGGGCTACGCGAGCCACCCGCTGGTGGTGGGAGACACGCTCTACTGCGTGGCCGGCGGACGCGGCAGCGTGGCCGTCGCGTTGGACAAACGGACCGGGGAGGAAAAGTGGCGGGCTCTGTCCGCTCGCGGACCGGGCTACTGCCCGCCCAGCCTCATTGAAGTCCACGGCCAGAAGCAGCTGCTGGTCTGGCACGCGGAAGGGCTGAACGCTCTCGACCCGGCCACCGGAAAGCGGCTCTGGTCCGTCCCGCTGGTTCCCGACTACGGAATGGCCATTCTTCCGCCCGTTCGGTGGAAGGAGTTTCTGTTTTGCAGCAACCTGGGCGTGAGCTGTTTGCTGCGGTTGGACGAAACGGCGGCGAAGGCGAACGTCGTCTGGGAAGGCGGGCCGCGTCAGGGGCTTTTTTCGGCGACTTGCTGGCCCGTGGTCGAGCAGGGCGTCGTGTACGGCGTCCACTGTCGTGACGGTGCGCTGCGGGCCGTCCGACTGGAAACCGGCGAAATTCTGTGGGAGACATTTCAGCCGACGACCGGCTCGCGCCGCGGCTCGTACGGAACGGCATTCCTGGTCAAGCACCAGGACCACTACTTCCTGTTCAACGACCAGGGCGACCTGATTCTGGCCAGACTGACGCCGGAGAAGTACGAAGAGCTGGGGCGGGTCCACGTGCTCGACCCGACCAACGAAGCATTCGGCCGCGACGTAGTGTGGAGCCCGCCGGCGTTCGCCAACCGCTGCTTGTTCGTGCGGAACGACAAGGAGCTGGTGTGCCTGTCTTTGGCCGCCGAGTAGCCAGTCGGCGCTGCGGGGGCCCGACGGACTTTGTGCGCGCGAGCCCGGCCGGCGTGGGCCTCGACGGGGGCGGTTTTCACGCGGTCGGTTTGGGCGGCGTCGGTTTTCACCCCGTCGGTTCGGGCGGGCTGAGTCGGGCAGCGGCTTTCGCCGCGCGGACGGCGGACCGATTCGGCAGTTGGCACGAAAGGGCGAGCGAACCAATGAGACCGAAGGTGGAACAGTTTTTGGCGGCGGTCCTGAGCGTCTTGTTGGTCGGTTGGCTGCCAGACACGGCGCTGGCAGACGGCTCGACCGAAGCAGCCATTGCCGCGGTGAAGAGCGTGGGGCACTTTGGCGAAGGGCACCGGCGCGCTCAGCAGGCACTGGCGGAATTGCGCCGCAGCGACCGGTCGGTCCTGTTGCCGCTTCTGCGTGGCATGAACGACGCCAACCCATTGGCCCGGAACTGGCTGCTGAATGCGTTCGAGGTGGTGGCGGAGCGGGAGTTGAAGGCTGGCCGCGGCTTGCCGAAGTCCGAGCTGGAAGGGTTCGTTTTGGACCGTGGCAACGCGCCGGAGGTGCGTCGGGTGGCCTTCGAGTGGCTGGTGCGGGTCGACCCGACCGCTCGACAGCGTCTCTTGCCGGACATGCTTCAGGACCCCAGCCCGGAAATGCGGCGGGACGCGGTCGCTCGACTGCTGGAGCGGGCCAAACGGCTGCAAGCCGAAGGCCGCTCGGCCGACGCCGTCCGCACGTACCAAAAGGCGCTGACCGGCGCCACGGACGACGACCAAGTGCAGGAAATTGTCCAGCGGCTGAAACAACTGGGACAGAAGGTCGACTTGCAACGGCATTTCGGCTTCGTCGTCGACTGGCACTACATTGGACCGTTCGACAACCACAACGGCGTCGGGTTCGACGCGGTTTACCCGCCCGAGCGGGAATTTCGGCTCGACGCCACTTACTCCGGAAAGCTGGGACCGGTCCGGTGGCAAACCATTCACACAGACGACGACTACGGGTGGTTGGACATTGCCAAGCAGGTGGCTCCGTACAAAGGAGCGGTCTTGTACCTGGCGGCCGACTTTTGCAGCGACCGGCCGCGGCAGGTGGAGCTTCGTTTGGCGACTCAAAACGCCTTCAAAGTGTGGTTGAAC
>CAYSAG010000098.1:0-16232 GCA_964428935.1 uncultured Planctomycetaceae bacterium
TGGATGGGTTGGGGGGGCCCTACGAGGCACAATATATCCCTCCACGACACTCTTCCGCAAGTACCCCTCGACGCAGTACCTGGACCAAGCCACTCGGCGGCTGTTCCAAATCGCTCGGCTGTGGCTGGGAGCGGACGAGTTTGAGGAGGTCGGGGAAATTCAGCAGGTGGCGGCCGAAGACGACGCCCCGAAGAAACTTCCCCAGGTCCGCGCTGTTCCGCTGGTGCCGAACTTCTACGACCGACGTCGCCCCGTCGTCGACGCCAGCGGACACGCGCTGCGTGCGTTGAAGGCCATTTGGCTGAACGACCCCACCGGTCCGCTGGCCGACGACGCACTCATGCTGGCGGCCACCTACCAGCTCCGCAAAGGACGCTACACCGAGGCCGACCACCTGTTCAAAGTGCTGCGGGAAGAGTACCCCGACAGCCCTCACCTGGCCAACGCCTTCCTGTTGGGCTCGCACGTCAAACTGATGTCCTACCAAGGGGCGGAGTACGACGAGCAGGCGTTGCTGGAAGCCGAAAAGCTGAAAAAGACCGCCTTGCAGCTCTTCCCGGACCTGAAAGAGAAAGAGCGGCTGAAAAAGGAGTTGAAGCAGATTGAGCTGGAGAAGGCCGAGCGGGACTGGAAGCGGGTCGAGTTCTACTTGAGAAAGCGAAAGCCGCAGGCGGCGGCCGTTTACTGCCGGCTCCTCTTGCAAGAGCACCCGGACACGCCGTACGCCGAGAAGGCCAAGCAGGTGCTGGCGAAGTTGACCAGCGAGCCGGGGTCGGTTCGGTTGAGAGACTCCGACAGCCGGCGACTGGTTCCCGTGCCCAAACTGAAGCTGCCCAAACTGAAACCCGCGCCGGCCAGCCCGTCGTCGGCTCCGACCGACTCGGGGAGCGACGAGGGGCGAGTGAAACTTTCCGGCTAGCCATTGACGGACCGCTGACTCATGCTGCACGTGGCTCGGCAAGCACCCTCGAACACTTGCCCGAACCGGCTCGTCGCGCCGGTCCGACTGGCCGTCGTTGCGGCCGCGGTGTGGCTGGCGGCCGCGTCCGGGTGCGGCTACCTGGTCGGCGACGGTTTCCCACCCGAAATTCGCAGCGTCTACGTGCCAGTCTTTCAGTCGGAAAGCTTTCGACGGGGCATTGAGCTGCAGCTGACCGAGGCCGTGCAGCGGGAAATCCAGAAGCGGACCCATTTCCGACTGGCGGAGCGTTCCGAAGCAGACACCGAGCTGACGGGACGAATCATTGAAGTCCGGAAGCGGGCGTTGAGCGAGTCGCAGTACGACGACCCCCGCACGCTGCAACTGTCGCTGGCCGTCGAGGTGACGTGGCGAGACCTACGCAGCGGCCGAGTGCTGGCGCAGCAGACTTTTCCGCTGGAGCCTTCGGCTGTCCAACTGGTCGCTCAAACTCAGTTCTCTCCCGAAATCGGCCAGTCGCTCGCAACGGCTCAACACGAACTGGTCAACCAGTTGGCCCGACGAATCGTCAACATGATGGAAACACCGTGGTGACGGCGCCGCTTGTCGACGAAGGAGGGCATTGTCGGGTGTGCGGACGACCGTCCGGTTCTCGTGCCGGGCCACCGTCACGGTTTCACCAGCCGTTCGGCCCGCTCGTGCAGCTCGACCGGGACGTGCTTGAGCAGCATGTCAATCAGGTCGTCGGGCGAGACGTTTTCGCTGTCGGCGCGGAAGGTCGTCACCAGCCGGTGCCGCAGCACGGGGTGAGCGACGCCTCGAACGTCCTCCACTTTGACGAAAAAACGTCCGTGCAGAATGGCCCGCGCTTTGGCGCCGACAATCAAGTACTGTCCGGCTCGCGGCCCGGCTCCCCACGACACGTAATGCTTGACGAACGGCGGTGCCTCCGGCTCCTCCGGTCTGGTTGCTCGCACCAGGTCCCGCGCGTAGACGTAAACGTGCTCCGGCACCGGCACCTTCCGCACCACTTCTTGCAAGGCCAGGATTTGTCGCGCGCTGAGCACCGGAGTCAGCTTGGGCTCGTCGGCGCCGGTCGTCTGCTTCAGAATGAGCAACTCTTCCTCGCTGCTGGGGTACTTCACGACCACGTTGAACATGAAGCGGTCCAACTGCGCTTCGGGCAGCGGGTAAGTGCCTTCTTGCTCAATGGGATTTTGGGTAGCCAACACGAAGAACGGGCTGGGGAGCCGGTAGGTGCTGGACCCGACGGTGACCTGTCGCTCTTGCATGGCCTCCAGTAAAGCCGCTTGGGTTTTCGGCGGCGTCCGGTTGATTTCGTCGGCCAGCAGGACGTTCGTGAACAACGGCCCCTGCATGAAACGAAACGTCCGGCGACCGGTCTCCGGGTCGTCTTGCAGGACGTCAGTACCGGTAATGTCGGACGGCATCAGGTCGGGCGTGAACTGGATTCGACGGAACGACAGGCGAAGAATGCGGGCAATGGTGCTCACCAACAGGGTCTTCGCCAGACCGGGAACACCGACCAACAGACAGTGACCGCGACTGAACAACGAAATGAGCAATTGGTCGACCACTTCGCGCTGACCGACAATGACCTTCCCGATTTCCTCCCGCATGCGAGCGTAGGCGGCCGCCAGCCCTTTGATGGCTTGAGCTTCCAGCTCGCGCGGGTCGGGGTTGCGACCTGCCGGACCGGTCTGTTCGTGTTCCTGGTTCATTCGAGTCACCTCTTGTCACACCGAGCAACAGGTTGTGGCACCGGTCGCGAACAAGCGACAGGCGGGCCTTTGTCCGCGGCGCGTCGGCCGGACACGAGCGAGTGGTCAGTTGTCTTGCGGGCCAGCAGAGTCTTTCTGGCAGTCGCGAAAGTGCAGCGAGCCGCAGGGTCCGAGGGTGGGAATGCTTGGGTCGACTCGGCGGTGTCAGCGAAGCTCCGACGAAGACAGTTTGACCGCCTTCCGCCCGGGCTCGACTGGCGTCGAGTGCTTGCAGTCCTCGACCTTACGGGTCGGCCAACGGAATGCTGGCGTCGGGGTCGTCGTGAGCCGAGTCGATTGGAATGTACAGGTTGCTGCTGGACGGAGGCTGTTGCGACTGCGCGTCGTCCTCCGGACCGCCCGCCGCTTCGTCTTTCGCCGTTCCGTCTGACTCGTCCGACTCGGAAATCGGAATGGGGTAGTCGGGGAAAGACGCTGGCTCTTCCGTTCGGAGGCCGCTCTCCGCTGGCGGCAGCCGCCCGTCTTCCTCACCTGCCGTTCGCTGGACCACGTACTTGACGTCGGCAATGGCCACCTCGTCGCCCGGCTTCAAGAACGCTTCCCGTTCAATCCGTCGACCGTTGACCCAGACGCCGTTCAAGCTGCCCAGGTCGCGAATCAAGCAACGGTCTCCGAGCAGGACCAGGCAACAGTGCTTTCGCGAGACCTTCAGACTGTGGCGAATGACCACGTCACAGCTTGGGTGCCGTCCCACCAGCACAATTGTCTCGTCGACTCGGATTGGCGGACCTTCGTCGACCGGAAGCAAAGTAACCGGCATTGCTGTCGGGCTCCTGCGCACCTCACTGGCTGCACCGAACGGCTCGCCGCACCCCCACACACGTCCGGACGCGGCCCGTCGTCAGCTCTTCGAGGCCCTCTTGGCTGCGGCTTGCGAGCTGCCTGGGCGTGCCGACCGGCTGCGGCCGGCCTCCGCTGCCTCTCACGCCCGCCGACTCGTCACGAGACGCCTCGAAGCGTTGAAGGCCTGGTGTCGAGCCGCGCCGTTGCGTTCGCAAACCATCCGCCTTTCCGCTAACCAACGGAACTGTCTGCGGCGTTCCGGCCGCGCCGACGACACTCGGTTCTCAGCGACCGACGCCGCCTTGTTTTCGAAACGGAACTGACTTGAGGGTGTCCGGGAATGCGTCCGCGTTTCTCCGCGGACTCGCGGGGTTGGGAGCGACCAGACGCGCCTTTTTGAGCTGGCTGCGAAACGCCGGCCAGCAGCGGCCATGCGAAAGCGTCGCCCTCCACAATTCGCGGACACCCTCGCCTACTGACCAGTGCTCCGCGGTGCCACGCAGATTCTCACACACCCCCGCAGTGTGGGCAGTCGGAAGCGAGCGAACGCAAGAGCCCACTTCTCCAGCCGGGTGCGTCGACGCGCCGCAGTTGGTCCGACCGACAACGCCTCGAACCGACAAACCGCTCAGACCAACCCACCGGCTCCAGTCCACACACGCCGACCAGCGGACGAGACAAGAAACGACAACGTACGAAAGACAAAAGCTTCAGACTTCATGGTATTACACGGGGCCGGGCAGCCGCAATGGAAGCGGTGCGGACGGTTGGTGGACGGACGTTTTTTCTTTCGGGTCCTGACGGTTGCGCCTCGACCGCTCTGCGAATGACCTTCTCGGACCCCGTGTGCAAAAAGGCCGACAGCGTCCGGCAAGTCGTCGGAGGCTGTCGGCCCGTGCTGCTCGACGCGTTGGCTGGCTGGACCGGCTTACGGAGCCAAGGTCCACCCGTAGCTCTTCAGCTCCAAGGCCAAGAAAATGCACCCGATTGCCAGCGCGGCGACGGACAGAATCAACATGGCCACGTAAATGTCGGGTGTGGGGTTGCTGCGTGGTTCAGAGCTTCGTGGTGACATTGTCGCCCTTTTCGATTACGCCGTTCCGAGACCGTTCGATGACCGTTCCGACTGCCTCGTCCGGAGTGACCAGTTCGATTCGCACGACGCCCAAGAATCGGGGTCGCTGCGCACCGGTGCCCGGACGGTAGACGTACACCTTGTGTCCTTTCAGCAGGCCGTCGTCGCTGCCAATGGAAATGCGTACCCAGTCGAGCCCGCTGCGTGGGTCGCGTTTGGTTTCGAGGACCTTTCCAAGGACCAGCGGCGGCGGCGTCTGCTCGCTGACGTACGCTCGCGGGTCCGTCTCCAGCCCGTTCACCCGGACGACCTTTTCCAGGAACGCGAGCTGCTGCAGGACCTGCTCGTGCTTTTCTTGGAACCGCTCCATGCGTGTCCGCAGCGTGTACAGCTCATCCTCCAGCGACCGGTTTCGGGCAATCATGTCGTCCAGGTCTTTTTGCAGCTTCTCGTTGATTCGGCGCTGCTCGAGTGCTTCTTTGCGGCGTTCGCGAGCCTCCTCGCCGGCAATGGCCGCCAAGGCTCGCTCGGTGTTGAGCTGTGTCTTGGTGGTGTCCAGCTCGGCGGTGCGAGCAGCCAACTGCTGACGAAGAATGCGGACTTCGTTTTCGGCCAAGTTCGCTCGGTTCTGCTCGTCCTGCAGCTTGGCCGTCATTTCGTCTTTGAACTGCTGGTACTCTTCCTCCAGGTCGTTGAACTCGGACTCCTTCTGTTGCAGTTGCTGCTCCAGCTGAGCGGCGTGCTCCTTCCAGTTCTGCTGCGTGCTGTAGACTGCCGCAGCGAAGGCCATGAAGCACACGCTCAACACCAACTGGACGAAAATCAAAATTCGACCGACGAAGGTCATCGGATGTCTCCCGAAACACGACCACCGGTTGCGTTACCTGAGAGCAGTCTCCCCTCGCCGCGCCTCCGTGCTTCGGGCTCCTGTTTCCGGCTCCTCGTACGGCGTCCGCTGCTGACGTTCCAGCTGCTGTTTTCTACGCTCCAGCCGTTCGTTGACGCCGTCCAGCCGGGTCAAGAAGTCGACCAGTCGCTTTTTCTGTTCCGACAACTGGAACGACTCGGTCTGAATGGCTTCCAGGTAGGACCGGAGTCGGTAGACGTCCTCCCGTCGCCGGTCAGCCTCACGCCGCAACGCCAGCGCTTCCTGAGCCACCTGGTCGCCTCGTTTGGCCACCTGGTCGATTCGCTGCTGCAGCTGTTGCAGTTCGGCCTCGAGCTGCTTCAGCCGAGCGTCCAGTCCGGCCTGGTCGACCGGAACCAGTGCCGAAATGACTTCGATTCGAGCCTGAACTTGGGGAATGCGTTCCGACAGTTTCGACAACTCCTCCCGCTGAGCCGCAATTTGGTCGGCCCGTGCGGCCAGGACCGCCTCGGCCAGAATGGGCGTCGGCGACCCGACCGTTTCGCCGTCCCGCCGCCGTTTCACGGTCCACCGAGGCGACTGGTCACCAGACAGCTCAAAAACGTAGTCCTTCTCCAACGGACGCTTCTCGGCCTCCCAGTTGTAACCGCCTGCGGAGTTCACCAGGGCAACCCCCAAGAAAGTGAGGCTGCCGAACAGAATGAACACCGTCAGGACTTTGCCGATCTTGGTCATCGGGGTAGACCTCAGAAGGTGAAGGGACAGCGAAAGTTGCGTCGAAAATTATAAACCACCCGAAAAACGACCGTCAATTTGTCAGCCCGTTGTGCCCCTCGCTCGTCCCGAGCCGCTGCAGCCGCAGCCCGCCGTTTCCGAACAACGGTTACAACGCGACGGCAGCCCTACGGAACCGGTTTCCGTCGACAGGCAGCCGGCCATTCTACCACTGCACCGCCCCCCTTGCACGTTTTTTCCGGGCCGTCGTCTTGCGGGCAGTCGGCCCCGCTGCGACAGTTGGCCCGGCGGCTTGAACCGGTTCCCGGCGCGGTCTCCGCGCGAACCGACGGCGCAGACTACGGCAAGGTGGCGCGAAACCACGCCGTTGTTTTCTTCGGTTACAGAAAGGCCGACGGTGGCGTCCGGGAGAAGCGAAACACGGCCGGCCGGCGATTTGAGGTCGGGCAGAGCAGTTTTGCTCGTTGGTCGGTTCGTGCGGGGTCGACACGGAGCGCAAGAAAAAAGCCCGGCTCGAAAAGAGAGGCCTCCTTGCCCGTGCTGTCCTCCTTGAGTGCCTGAGAGCAATTCGCGAGTGCCTGAGAGCAATTCCTTGGAGGCAGGTTCGTGCACGGTCGAAGGGCTTTGTGGGCCTTCTCGAGAAGCCGGGCGCTGAGTGAGCGTACCCAGAATCGACTGCGGGAATCCTCCTGCTAGTCGGCCAACTGTTTGAACAGGTCGTTGAACGCCGGCATGTCTTGTCGGAGCCATTCGAGCCACGCCGACGGATTCCAGACCTCGACGCACACCACCGCTCCAACCAACACAACCGGCTGGTTGGGGCCGACGTCCAAGAACTCACGAAACCCTTCGGGAATCAGAATCCGCGAACGGTTCGCCAGACGGACGACGCGGTGCCGGGACGACAACAGCCGTCCCAGCCTTTGCACTTCGGCCCACCGCTGCTCCATTCGCCCAGCCCGAATCTTCTGGCGAATGAGGGCGACGCCGTCGTCCAGCTTCTTCTGCCACTCGCTGGCCCGCCACAGGCTCAAGCAGCCGTACCGCTCCTTGACCAAAATGGACTGGCCGGACTCGTCCGTCACCGCCTCGGCCATTTCCGGCGGCAAGGTCAAGCGAAACCGATCGTCCAGGTTTCGCTTCACTTCGCCCGTAATGAACAGCTCGTCCGGCATGGCAGTCCACGGCTCCCGGTCGCTCGTGCGGGCCCGTTCCAACTGCGGCCCCATCCGCGGACTTCAGCCTAATGGGTTGACTTCCCACAGTCAATTGAGTTTTCAAAGAGCAATTGGGCGTTTCTCCCGCGACGAGGCTAATTTACTGCCCCCGTTTCTCTGATGCAAACCAAATCCGCCGCGAAACCGAAATTTTCCGCAAATCCGCTCGGGCCGGCACCGCCGGCACTGCGCGTGTCCTTGGCCTTGTCTACGGGTCGAGGGCGAGCTGGTTTCCGCCTGGCCGTCGCGAGCCTCTGACGGTGGCTCGTTCGTTCTCGGTGGCAAGCTCGTGTGCGCGACGGCAAGCGCGGACGGCAAACCTGGTCGTGCGCGACGTGGCTGCAGCGCGAACCGGGCGCGTGCAGCGCGGTGACGGCCTTGCCAGCGGTCGAGCAACTCAGGCGCGAGGTTGCTGGGGCGGGCTCAGGTGTGACCGACTCAACGGCACCGGCGAGCGGCCGCAGCGAGCACCCTCGCCGACTGTGGGTGACCGTCGGCTCGCGCGGCGCGGAGCGGCCGAAGCGGCTTTGACGAGGCCAGCGCTTCTTGCCGGTCGACGCTGTGTCGCCGTCGAGCTCAAAGCGTGCGAATGGTCATGCCGCCGTCGATCTTCAGCACCTGCCCGGTCGCGTACGGCAGGTCACCACGGACCAGCATGGCGGCGGCTCGGCCGACGTCGTCCGGTGTGCCCCACCGTCGCTCCAACGTCAGCCCTTCGGCAATCAGCCGGTCGTACTTTTCCTTGACCGGAGCCGTCATGTCGCTTTCGATGATTCCCGGTTGAATTTCGTAGACGGGAATCCGAAATTCCGCCAGCCGGACGGCCCAAAGCCGAGTGGCCATGCCCAGTCCGGCCTTGGCAATGCAGTAGTCGCCGCGGTTCGTCGACACAAACTCCCGAGACACCGACGAAACGTTGATGACGCAACCGGTGAAGTCGGGGCTGGCCTTTCGTTGCTCAATCATCCACCTGGCGGCCAGTTGCGTCAGGAAAAACGCGCCTTTCAGGTTGACCGCCAGCACTCGGTCGAAGGCTTCTTCCGTCGCTTCCAGAATGTCCTTCCGGCCCGGCGACGTAATTCCGGCGTTGTTGACCAGTACATTCAGGCGCCCGAACGCGTTCCGCACCTGGTCAATGATTCGTTGTCGGTCTTCGGCTTTCCCGACGTCTCCCTGGCAGTAGACCACCTCGACTCCCAGGGCTCGCAGCTGTTGAAGCGTGTCGGCAACCGCCGACTCGTCACGCACTCCGTTGATGGCCAAGTGACAGCCTTCGCGGGCCAGCCACCGGGCAATGCCCAGGCCAATGCCGCGGGAACCGCCGGTAATCAACGCCACTTTGTTCGAGCTCATGGCACCTTTCCGTAGAACGTGTAGTACGGTTTTCGCTCGACGATTCGCTGCACGTACAGGGCCGCCTCACGCAGGTGGTAGTCGCCCCACATGCACGCCTCGCCGTTTGGAATCCGGCTGCCTTCGGGAACGTGGTCCCAGCCTCGTGGGCGGTGGTAGACGGTGTGGAGGAGCAGGCCTTGGTGGTTCTCGTCGACGCTCAGGTACGGCTCGGCCAACAACGTTCGGAGCACGGTCAGGCCGGCCTGCCAGTACCGCCGTCCGGGCTCTTGTTGGCCGCGGTTTTGCAAGTAGCGGCCCAGCCGCAGCAGCCCCTGAGCGGCAATGGCGGCGGCCGAACTGTCGACCGGCTCGAAGTCGTTGAACGGGTCCGCCGGACGGCTCAAGTAGTCGCCCAAGTGGACCAGGCCGGGAGCGCCCGTGTCCCAGTAGGGCACGCCGTCGGTCGGAGTGTTTTCGATGTAGAAGTCACACGTCGCCTCGGCCGCTCGGAGCATGAAGCCTTCGACTTCGTCGCGGCTGCAGTCCAGGCCGCTCAGCAGCGGCTCCGGCAGGTCCGCCAGGAACTCCAACTGCTCGGCGTAGCCCAGCATGATCCAGGCCAGCCCGCGGGTCCACGTCGTGAACGGCGAGTAGCCCTGCTGAGTGCTGGGGCAACGGTACTGTCCGTTGTTCGGGTTGAAGAGGCTTTCGTGAGCGACCCGGCCGCGGACGTCGTAGGCGTCACGCCCTTCGCCGTAGTAGACGTTGTAGCGAGCGGTGGTGCGAGCGTGCTGGAGCCACCGTTGGAGCAAAACCACCGGCTGGCCGTTTTCGCCTTTGAGTGTGTGCCCGAGCAGGTGAGCCAGGGCGAGAGACCGCAGCGAACGAATGGTGTCGCTGAAAAGCGAGTGAGGGCCGTTGAACGAGTAGATGTAGCCGTCGCCGTCAGCCGTGTCGCTCCATCGCAGGGCCTGCACCGCGCCGCTCACCTTCAACGCCAGCTCGTACAGCTCCAGTTCGCGCTGGTCGAAGGGAAGGCGTCCCTCCAGCATCAGTCGCCGGAGTTGACCGTAGGTGCTCACGTTGTTGAAACCGTGGTCGTGCACTCCCACGTCCGTCAGGTGGGGAGCCATGCGTTCGAGGGTGTTGCGGCGGCCGATTTCCAGAAACGGCTCCTCGTCCGTGGCGTCGAACTGCAGAATGGCCGAGCCGTACTGGAAGCCTTGGGTCCATTCGGTCCAGCCTTGAGACCGGTAGCGGCCGTTGACGGTGAAGACGGGAGCTCCTTCGTCCGGACGCCGCGTTTGCTCAATCGAAACAATTTTCGCAGCCGACGCCCGCCACATTCGCTGAATGGGTTCCAGAAGGTCTGCCGGTTTCAAGTCGAAGTCAATCTGCAGCATGAGTCACTCCACGAGTTCGCAGCGGACAGCGGCTCGACGGCCGGGACTCACCACCGAACGTCCGGCTGCCTGCCGCTCCGACCAGGACGCTCGAAACCGACCGGAAAACCGGACGGCGGCTTGCTCGAAGGGCTGTGCGTCGCGGAGCCGCGACGCCGCCCGTCGCGCTCGCGTCCTCTCTTGCTACAAACTGCCCGTGGCCGGAACGAGCCGGCTGGACCACCGTCGTGGCTTGGGGCTGGGCTGAGACGTGGCGAGTCGGAGGCCTCCCGACTACGTCGAGAGACGACGGCGAGCCGCTTCGACCAGCTGAGCCACCGTCTCGCGCAGCAATGGTTCGCCGCCGAACTCCATTCCCAGTGACCGAATCTTGCCCGTTTCGATTTGGTGCTTCGGCCACGTGGGTGCTCCTTCGATTCGTGCTGCGCTGCCGGACAGTTCCTTGGCCAGCGTCGCGACCTCGTACTCGGAAACGTACCGGTCGTAGCAGTTGAAAGCCTCGCCCCGAATGCGTTCGGCTTCGGCCGTCAGGAGCAGGTCGACGGCCTTGGCCACGTCGGCCGCGTGGACTTCCTTGCCGCCGCGCTGGCACCAGACCGTTTCTCCAGCCACCACGGCCCGGACCAAGTGGAACCACCGGCTGCGTTCGATTGGGTGAGCGACACCGTAAATGCCCGTCGGCCGCAGCGAGCAAATGGCGTAGCCCTCGCCCAACCCGTAGCTGTGAACGAACTTCTCGACGGCGGCCTTGTAGGCCCCGTAGTGTGACGTGGGCCACAGCGGGTGAGCTTCGTCCAGCGGTCGGTCGTCCAGAATCTTCTCGTGGACGGCGCAACTCGAAATGAACACGAACCGCGGAACGCCGGCTCGCCGAGCGGCTTCAATCAGTTGAATTGTGCCGACTACGTTCTTTTGGACGAACTCACACAACTCGCCTTCAGCGCCGCGGAACCCGGTTCCTTGGCGGTGCAGCCCGCTGTGGACGACGGCGTCGCAGCCCTCGACCAGTCGCTGGCACGCGTCCGGCTGGTCCAGTTCACCCGCCACCCACTCCACCTGGCACTCGTTGAACGGCCACCCAGTTCGGTCACTTTGCGGCCGGAACCAGCAGCGGCAGCGGTGTCCGGCAGCCGCCAGCCGGTGAACGAGGTAACGCCCGAGGAACCCAGTCGCACCAGTGACGCCAATCAGCATGGTCGCCTCCGCCAGAAAACGGCCCGTCCGCTCCGAAACGGGCTCTCGCTCAAAGACACCGCCCGCACGGACCACGGTCGTCTAATCGTTTTCAAAGCAAGAACCGTCGGCCGGCTCGCTGCGGAAGGCCGCTGCAAGAATCCCGCTGCCGTTGGCACCGAAGCGGGTGGCCTTCCTGCTCGGTCGGAGTAGGAACCACCCTCAACAAAAAGACCCGTCTGGTCCAGACGGGTCTGACGTTCCGATGAATCCGGCTGGCTTGGCCGCCGCAACGTGGTCCGTTCTGACTCGGTCCGTGCCAGCTGCTGGACCAGTGGGCCAAGGCGCTTCGTCAACTACTCCTTGCCGGCCAGCGGTTCCTTCTTTTCGGTAATTTTGGGCAGTTGAGGAGCCTTCTCAGCGTTGAGCTGAATGTAGTCTTTCCATTGGTCGGGCACGTTGTCTTCGTGGAAGATGGCCTCGACCGGACACTCGGGCACACACGCCTCGCAGTCGATGCACTCGTCCGGGTTGATGTAGACCATCTTGTCGTCTTCGTAAAAGCACTCGACCGGACAAACCACGACGCAGTCCGTGTACTTGTGGTTGTAACAGGGCTCGCAAACGACGTGTGCCATGATTTCTCCCTTTCTTTGTTACCCGTCGTGTTGAAACCCGAAAGGAACCCGGGCCCGTCCCGTGCTGCTTGCGTGTCGCCTGGCCAAACTCGTGTGGCGCGTCGTGACAAGGTGGCCGTCTGTCCGCGCCGACAGCACTCGGCGCAAAAACTCGGCAGCATCCTATTGCCACTGCAAAACACTGTCAAGTCACGGGAAAAAGACCTCACGCAGGGCCTCAGGCCGCCGACCGGTGTGAGCTTCTTGCTGCCGTGGCACTGTCTGTGCGACTGCTCCGGTCCGATGCCAGCCGACTCAAGCCGTCTCCGTTTCGACCGTCCCTTGTCGCCCCGACTGCTTCGACGTTTCCCTTCCGCTCAGCACAATGTACAGCCCCCACAGCGCGGCCAGCGCCAGTCCGAGCGTCGCCTTGGCCCTCCCCGACGCCCCGCTGGGCGAAATGAACGCCTCGACCACAGCAGCCACCAACAGCATGGGCACGGTTCCGAGGGCCAATTGAACGGAGCGTCGAGCGGCCAGACGCAGTTCCACGCCTCGGCTGTAGCGTCGCGGAAACACCATGGCTCGTCCCAGGACCAAGCCGGCGGCGGAGGCGATCCAAATCGCCGGCAGCTCCAGCGAGCCGTGCCCGACGACGAACTCCGCCAACGCAGTGTGCATGCCCATTCGAAAGCAGGCGGCGAACACGACACCCAACATGAGCCCGTTCACCAGCAACAGCCAAAGCGTTCCCAGTCCGAACGTGATGCCCAATGCCCAGCAGGTGAGCGCGACCGAAATGTTGTTGGTGGCAATCATGCTGCTGGCCATGGGCGCCACCCGGGTTATGCCCTCCGTCCACAAGTTCCCTCGACGCATGGCCTCCCGCATGGGCTCGCTGATGAAAAACCGTTCGAGCTCGGGGTGCTGAATCGTCAGCCAGCCTCCGAGGGCCGCAGCGACCAAGAAAAAGATCGTGCAGAAAGCCACAGTCCGCACCTCGTCGCGGACCAGCCGCGGCCAATCGGTGGTCCAGAAGCGAGTCCAGTCACGCCGCTTTGCCGGACGAGCCTGGTAGATGACGCTGTGGGCTCGCGCCAGCAACGCTTCCAGCTGGCCGACCACAGGGTGGTCCGCGAAGCGCATGCGAGCGTAAGCCAAATCTGCTATAGTCTGGCGGTAGGCGAGGTGGCCTCGCTGAAAGACGTCCAGAGGAACGCGGTGCAAGGCCAAGCGGCTGGCTTGGGCCAAGAACTGTTCCAGTTCGTTCCACGTTGCCTGTCGACTTTCGACGAACTCATGAACGGTCACAGATCTTCCTCGCTTCAACGAACCGTTACGATTCGTACACCGGAGAACATCGAGCTGACTTACGCGCTGGCCGGTCCCGGTACACGGGCCGCAGCCTACCTGACCGACCTCGTGCTAATGTGGCTCGTCCTGACGCTCTTGCAGAACCTGGTCATGGCGGTCGTCATTCCGCTGGCGGAGTTGCTGGCCGACGCCGAGCAGTGGGCGGTCGCGGTTGCCGTTCTGCTGTCCTTCGCGTTCTACTCCGGGTACTTCATTGTTTTCGAATGGGTCATGAACGGCCAGACGCCCGGGAAGCGAGTGATGGGCATCCGGGTCATCAAAGACGGCGGCTACGCACTGCGTTTTCTCGACTCGTTGGTTCGCAACCTCCTGCGGGTCGTCGACTTCTTGCCCTTCGGCTACGGCGTCGGACTGGCGACCGTGTTGTTGACCGCCCGGAGTCAACGTCTGGGCGACTTGGCTGCCGGCACGCTGCTGGTCCACCAGGAGCAGGTGACGGTGGAGGCGATTCGTCCGGCCGTGCCGGAGGCGGACGACGAGCCGGAGCTGCCGCTGGAGCAATTGCAGAACGTCCCGCAAGACGTGGTCAACACCGTCGTGCATTTCTTTCAGATCTTGCCAGAGCTGGCACCTCGTTACCGACAGCGGATCGCGGCCGAGCTGGTCGAGTTGGTCCGGTTGAGCAGCGGGCTGTCGCCGGCGTCGACTCAGAGTGCAGAAGCCTTCCTGGCTGCCCTCATTCGACAAACCGAGCGAATGGGTCGTCTGTGAGGTCGCCTTCAAAGAGCGGCTCGATTCCTTTCTCGGCCAGGCGGCGTTGAACTTTTTCTCGTGCCTGAGCCAGTTTTCGCGGCCGGTCGACGGTCCGTGTCTTGGCCAACCGATCTCCCCAACGGCGGGTGAGCGGGTCGCGGTACATCACAATGAGCTCGATGATGACCACGCACGGAATGAGGAACGGCAGGTAACGAATCACGGCCTGTCCGTGTCCGAGCGGTGTCCGGCCGTCGCTGGCCTTCACAACCTGCAGGCCGACCAGGCGCTTGCCAGGACCGGCCCCTTGCATCAACGAGTCTCGCAAAACGAAGAGGATCAAGAAAACGACGGAAACCAGTTGATTCAAAGCGATGGCCGAGACGTCCGTCACCGAGCCGCTCAGCTCCGTCAGCATGTCGACGGCCAAACTCGTTGGAAAGAGGACCGCGTACAGCAAGAGCGAATCGAGAAAGTACGCCCCGACCCGGCGGTTGTGAAAACTGTTCTGACAACGGCGGCACAGGTAGTACGGACGTCGGTGCGGCTTCACTTGGCACTTGCGACAGTACGGCGCATGGCAGCGGACGCAAACCAGAATGGCCGGTCGCCGGTGACGGACACACTCGAAGGACCCTGCGCCCAACTCTTCTCGCTGGGTCCGAGAACTCGGCCACACCTCGGCCAGCCGGTCACCCGTGACGGGAGCGGTGTGGGGAATTTCGAGGCCGTCCAGCATGCCCGGCACGTCGGCCAACGGACGCGGCGTCTCTTCCGTGCAATGCCGAACCAGTGTGTTCCGCGAAATCACTTCCTCCTGAAGAAAACGCCGCAGCGTCTCTCGTGACACCGGGCCGTAGACTTCTTCGTCTTCCGACTCGATCCACCAACCGATCTCGTAAGCCTTGTCTGTCATCATGTTGCACCTCGTTGCGAACCGGTGACTGTGACAACCTTCGGCGACAGAGCCTTGGCAAGAAGGGCCGGCGAAAAGGGCCCGTCACGCGGTGCGGCCAGCGCCGCGCGGCCGTCGTCGCGCCGCGACAACGGAAGACACGCCCCGAGAAGCGGCCCCAGTATCACACACCCGATCAGAAGTGTCCAGCGTTGGTCGCCAGCTTGCGACCCGGAGGCGGGCGGTCCGCGTACCGCGGCCGTTTGACCAAAACGGGAATGATGGTAATGTGGTTACATCTTCGCCCGGCGTTTGGGACTGAAAAGATTTCTCGTGCGGAAGTCGGTGAGCAATGGTACGTCGAGCGACCTCCACGATTCGCCGTTCGCTTGCGGAAATGGACCGCGCCTTCTGGTGCTTGCATGACCACCCGGCTCCACTGGCGGCGCTGTCGGCCCCGACGCTGCTCGGGCTGGCGCTAATTGCGGCAGTGGTCAGCGCGGCCGTTCGGAATTGGGACCTGTCCGGTTTCTACGTGTACTTGGTTTACTCCGTGCTCTGTCCGACGGTCGTCCTGTGGGCCATTACCTTCTTGCCGTTGCCGTGTGCCGTGTTCGTGTGGTTTCGAGCCCGTGGCGACACACCACCGGTTGCTCGGTGTTACTGGTACGTCCTGAGCCGGCTGGGTCGCTTGTTTCTGGTGGCGGTCACGACGGGCTTGGCGTACCTGTTCAGTTTCGTCTTGGGAGGACTGCCGTTGCTCGTGCTGTGGCCGCGGATGTGCCTGGTCCCCATGGTCGCTCTGTTCGAGACCGAACGGCGGGTCTTCCGTCGGTCGCGGCGTCTGCTGAAAGAAGAGACGGCCATTCACGTGCTGGCGACGGTCGAAGTGTGCGTGTTCGTGGGCTTGCTGGCGACAGTTTTCGTTCCGCGTTTGATTCTGGCGACGGAGCTGTTTGCGGGTCCGGTCACGCAGCTGGCTCTTCACTACCTGTGGGTGTTCGAGCTGATGAGTGGCGTGGTCTTGGCCACGGCTCTGGCGGTCAGCTGGTGTCTTTCCTTGACGTTGTTGTACCACGACATTCGCACTGTGCGGGAAGGCGAGGTGCTGCGGGAGCGGATTCGGGAGCTCAGGGAGTCGCTGCGAGCGGCGTCTTCGTCGGCGTGACTGCTGTCGGAGGACGAGACCGAGCCAATGCGAGCTGTCGGACGAAAAAGTGGTTTGGCGGTCGCGCTGGTAGCCACGGTGGTCGCAGGTTGGGGTGGCGTTGCGTGCGCGGAGGAACGGGCGGGGGAGCGGGCGACGGGGGCTGCGTCGAAGCTCGTCGGCGTGTCCGCGCCCC
>CAYSAG010000099.1:0-16211 GCA_964428935.1 uncultured Planctomycetaceae bacterium
ACAACAGGTCGAGCAGGTTGGCTTGCCGCAGGCGAGCCCGACTCGCCTCGGCCAGACGTTCCTCCAGCACCTTCAGCAGTCGAGCCAGGTCGCCGTCCGGCGGCTCGCCCCGTCGCCGCCGCTGCAATGCCTCAACCGAGTCGACGAAAAAAATTTCCGGCACGTCGAACTCTTCCTGCAACTGCCGACGCCAGTCCTCACGGACGTCGACGTCTTGGCTGGCGTGCGTTTGCACAAACAACAGCCGTCGTCCTGTCGCGGCCTGCCGAAGCTCGTCCCCCACTCGAGCCGACCGGTACTTCTGCTGCGTGCTCGTGTAAATCAAAACGTCGCAGTAAGGCAGCAACCGACGAAGGCGCTGCAGGTTGGTGGCCCGGTCCGCTTGGAGCCCGTCGCGGCGGGACACTCTGGGGCCGGAAGCCGTCGACGAGCCACCGGTGCTGTCCGGACCAGCCGGCGACTCGGCCGACCGTTCCTCGTTGCCCGACACAGTGCTCTGTTCGCCCTCCTCCGGCGGCCACGACGTGTCTGGGTCCGGACAGTCCAGCAACGCGACGTGCTGAAGCAACGGCGCGTCACTGCGCCGCACCTCCACTTCCTCCAGCGGAAGCCCCAGCGCGCCGACGTCGGTCTTCGTGTGGACCACCAGCACCGGACGCTGCGTCGTCGGCCGCTCGCGGCCCGTCGGCGTGCACTCTTCCCCGACCAACGCGTTGACCAAGGCACTCTTGCCCGTGCCCGTCCCGCCGAACGTGGCGACAACGATTGGAGCGTCCAGCCACTCGGTCCACCGCTCCGCTTGGTCCAGCACGCGCCGCAGCAGAGCCTGGCAGTGCCGCACGGGCCGCCACCCGGTCGGCTGCTCGCTCCACTGGCGCACGTCCTGCAACAGCAGCTCCAGCTCGGTCAACGCGTCCAGCCGACGAATTTCTTGCTCGAACATGCCTGGCCTGCGTTTTTCAAAAGGAACGAATTCGAGTCCTCGGGGACTCCGCGAACAGACGAGTCGTGGGCCGCAACGCAGTCGACGCCGCTCGGACACCTCACGCCACCGGCGCCGACCTCACCTCACCAAACAGCCGGTTCAACTCATGCACCGTCCGCTCGGCCTCGCGGAACGCGTCCGTAGTCGGGACCGTCGCCGCCCGTCGCAGGTCGTCCAGCACGCCGCCGAGCCGCCCGCTTTGCACCAGCTTCAACAACCACGCCGCTCGCCGCCTGGCAAACGCTTCGTGCAGCCCACGCACTTTGGCCTCGACGTACCCGACCCCCGCTCCAACCCCGGCGCTGACCGTCGGCTCGCCGGCCGCCGCCACCACGGCCCCTACGGCCGCCTCGACCAGAACGTGAGCGGCCGAACCCGCCACACTGCCGACGACCGTGTGCCCAACCGGACCCGCTCCCACCGCAAACAGCCCAACCGAAACCGTCACCCGCGCCGCTGCAGCGACCGAGTCCAACCGCTTGAGCAAGCGAAACTTCTCGGGCGACTGACGACGAAACTCGTCCAAGGTCTTTGCGACCACGTCGTCCAGTTCGCGGCGCAGGTCGAGCTGCTCGTGCTGTCGAGCCAGTTCCTGCAGCAGTTCGGCCCGAGCGTCTCCGCCCAACACCGCCGACAACGACTCACGCAACGGCTGGCTGCCGGACCGGTCCAGCCGCTCCAAACGGTCGAACATTCGCTGCAGCACCTGAGCCATGGCCTCGCGTTCGCGCCGAGCGTACTCCTGCAACGGGTCCGATCGCCGCACGCCCTTTTGGGTGCTGCGACGGACCACACTGCGAACCACCTCGGCCAACCGGTCGTACGCCGCGTGCACTTTGGCCGGCCACCCGTGCCGCTGACTCGCCCACCAACCGCGAACCGCTCGCACCAGCGCCCGGTTGGGGACCGTCGGCCACGAGTCCACCAGCATTTGCTCCGGCCGAAGCTCGTCCTCGGCTCTGCGGAACTCGTCGCTCCTCCCACTCAATTCGTCCAAGAACGCCGGCAGACCGTCGCGCCGGTCCAGCAGACGGCGCAGCGCACCGGTGAGACTGCGCAGCCGAATTTCGTCGAAGTGAAGCCGAGCCAGGTCGGTTCGCAAAGCGTGAGGCTCGCCGCGGTCGGGCCCGGCGGTGTCGCTCAACCCCGCCCGCGCCTGACACAGCCGGAAAGGAAGCCGGTTCCGCTCGGCCGCCTGTCGGTCGAACGGCACCAGGTAGACCAGTTCCGGTTGGACGCCGGTCTCGGAGCAAAAGGTCTGCAGCCACCGAGGCCACAGCCGCTCGTCGTCCGGCACGACGCACTGGTTGAAGACGACGACGACGGCTTTGTCCTCGCGAGCCGCCTGCCGGAAAAAGCGTTTGACCGCCGCGTCGTTGTACTTCTGCTGGGTCAGCACGGCGACCAGCACGTCGGAGCACTGCCAAATTCGCTCCGCCCGCTCCCAGTTGACGCGAACGTCGCTGTCAATGTCCGGCGTGTCCAGGACCACCAGCCGCGGCGGTAGCTGCGACGCGACGTCCCAGAACAGTAAGTCGGTCGAACAGTCCACCGTAGCTTGGTCGGGTGAGGTCCAGCGACGCAGCTCGAAACCGGGAAAGACGTCCTCCAGCCGGTGAACGTGGTCAAAACCTTCCGGCACCAGACAAACCGGGTGGCGAGTGCCGGAGGCCAACGGACCGGTCGCACTCGCTCGGTAACCGGCCAAGTGGTTGAACACCACGCTCTTGCCGGTGTTCGTTCCGCCCACTACCGCCACGACCAAGAAGGCGTGCCGACCCGCCTGCGGCAACAGTTTGTTCTCCAACAACCGGTACCAGGGCCGAGCGGAAACGGGCAGCAGGTGGAGCAGACGGCAGGCCTCCTCGAGCGACTGCACCGAGTTGTGCAGACGCCGAAGCAAGTCGCCGAATTGACGGAACGGGCTACTCATGACACCCTCTTCGCGGCCAGCCGGCACGAACACTTGCCGGCCACAGCCGGCCTCGAGCTACGGCGGAAAAATCGCTCGCCAAAGCCGCTAGACGCCGCAGGCCCTCCAAATCCTACGCATTTTATCGACACAACCCGGCCTGTGTCGCCACGCCGAGTCCTCTGCTCTGGCCGCGCCCGGCTCGGGCCGAACCGTTCGGGCTGGAGCCGGGCGGCTCGCGGCGTCGAAAAAGTAACGCAGTGCCGCGTTCGAACGCCGGAAGAGGCACGCAGTTCGAGCCGTGGAAGCAACCGGTGCACACGGGCGGCGCAGGGCCGAACGGCGTCGCGAACACTCGCCGAGCGAAGCCGGCTGCGCGAGCGACTTCAGCCGACGTCGCGGTTCGCTGGCCCGGAGACCTTGCCACCTCGACGCTGCTCGGCGAGAATCAGAAGCAACACGAAACCGAAAACGAAGACGCCGGGCGATTAGCTCAGCTGGCTAGAGCGCTTCCCTTACAAGGAAGAGGTCACAGGTTCGAGTCCTGTATCGCCCACTCAGAATCGCCCACGCGGTGCAAGAGCCCCGACAGTCTCGCGACTGCGGGGCCTTTCTCGTTCAGCGTGTCGGGGCCCGGAGGAGGAGTGGGTTTGGTGAGGTGAGCCGGTGGGGGAGGAATCGGGTTGGAGAGACACACGTGGGGCCCATGTTTACACCGCGCCGGGCCGGAGACGGCAATCCACGCCAGACCAAGCCGCACGTGAAGTTCCGTTGCTCCTCGAGTGCCACTGCGCGTCGACTCTCCGCCAAGTCCAGTTGCCGTCCCAGCACCTTTCGGTTCACCACCTCCGGACGAACGGACGGTTCCGCCAGTCCATCGGTGCCTCAAGCCGCCAATGGTACAGCCCAGTCAGGCGGAGCAAGCACGTCGTCGCCTCGGTCGAACTCCACGCCGTCCAGCCAGCGGGCTCTGCACGTGTCCGAGAAGGCCAGCCTCGGCGCGGTCGGACGGCCGTGCGCTTCGGCCTGCTCGAACAAGAATCGAGCGAACCGCTCGCTCGCCGCGTACCGCTTCCGCCGTCCCACCAAACGCAACAGCTTGTGCTGCAGCTGCTGGCCCTGCTTGTTCAGTCCGAGCTGAGGTGTCGGCTGTCGACATGAGTCTTCTGCCAGCCGATTCGGGGCAGAGGTGCGACTGCCGGGCACGCTTCGACGCGGAAGCCCGCAACAAGCCGCAATTCGTTCAGCCCGTCCGCTTCCGCTTCCACCGGTTGACCGGTGTGGTTGGGGCGTCGGAAAATGGCGGTGGGCGCTGTCGTGGCGTGGAGGGGGCGAGTGGGTGAGCGGCGGGACGGGCGGACGAATTTCGTCCCCTCTGGCACGGCTTGTGCACGAAGTTGAGCGGGAGTTGGCCAGAGTTTGCTACTCAGGCCAAACTGGTCGCCCTGGCCAGAGGTGTTGCCGAAGCGTGAGCAACGCGTGGCCGAAGACGACGGCAGGGGGCCGGCCCCGGCGCGGTCTGCCTCGGCACGGCCTTGACTCCGCCGCGGTGCGCCCTGCACGTTGTCGTGGGTCTCGACTACGCGGAGCGAGCCGCGTCGGCGAGCTGATTCGCCAGTTTGTGCTGCGTCCTGCGTTGCCGCCCGTTTTGAGCACACCAGACGGCCGAGGGCCGAGACCGGGTCGTCGGCGTTGGGACCGCCGGTTGGAACGCGGTTGCGGCAGAGACGCGGGCAAAGGGCGAAAGCGGGGCGGGAGCGGAATGAAGCGGACAGGTCTTCGAGCGAGCATTCGGTTTCGACTGCTGTTGTCGCTGGCCTTGCTGCTGGTGCTGCACCAGGTGCTGGTCGTCTGGATTCTGGCGTCCACCGAGCACGCCTTGGTGTTGTCCGAGGCGGCGACGGACACTCTGCGGCTGGCCGACGCCGTGCGTCGGAGCACCCGTCATGCCATGCTGGAAGGTCACCGCGAACACGTGTACCGAATGATTCGCGACATCGGTCTGCAGCCGGGCATTGAGCACATTCGGGTCTTCAACAAGCGAGGGGTCGTCATTTACTCGGCCAACGAGAGCGAAGTGGGCCGCGTGGTGGACCGTCAGGCCGAGGCGTGCTACCAGTGCCACGAGACCGGCCAGCCGCTGCAACACCTCGACACCGACGAACGGACTCGCATTTTCCAGTCTTCCAACGGGCACCGGGTGTTGGCGGGAATTGCGGTCGTCTACAATGAGCCGGCCTGTTGGACGGCCGCGTGTCACGCTCACCGCCCCGACCAGAAAGTGCTCGGCGTGTTCGACATTGGCGTGTCCCTGCAGCACGCAGACGAGTTGATTGCTCGGTCGTTCCGCAAGCTCCTCCTTTTCGGCCTCGGCTCCGCACTTCTCATTTGCGTCTGCGTCGGCCTGTTGGTGCAGCGGTACGTCGGAGTGCCCGTTCGCGACCTCCTTCAGTGCACGCGTAGTCTGGCCGAAGGGCGGTTCGATTGCCGCGTTCCTGCGCTGCGTCAGGACGAGTTTGGCGAGCTGGCAGAGGCGTTCAACCGCATGACCGAGGAGGTCCAGAACGCTCGGCAGGTCCTGAAGGACTGGGCCGACTCGCTGGCTCGCGAAGTGGAGAAGAAGACCGACGAGCTACGGGCCGCCCACGAACAGCTCCTGCGGTCCGAAAAGCTTTCGTCCGTCGGTCTGCTAGCCGCTGGCGTGGCTCACGAGCTGAACAGCCCGCTCATGGGCATTCTGACCTTCGCTCACATGCTGGCCAAGCGGCTGCCGGAAGGAAGTCCGGAGCGGGCGGACGTGGAGGTCATTGCCGCTCAGGCCGACCGCTGCTCACAAATCATTCGCCAATTGTTGGACTTCGCTCGGGGAACACCCTCCGCCCCCCGCCCCATTGACGTTCACCAAGTCCTTGACCAGTCGCTGAACCTGGTGACGCACTTGGCCATTTTCCGGAACATTGAAGTGAGGAAAGACTACGCCGACCAATTGCCTTTGTTGACGGCCGACCCGAACCAGTTGGAGCAGGTTTTCGTCAACTTGCTGATGAATGCGGCCGAGGCCATGCCGCAAGGCGGCACGCTGACGGTGCGGACGCGGCTCCGCAAAGGAAAGGGCGGCGCAGCAAGACCCGCGACCGACGTCCTCGAAATTTCGTTCCACGACACCGGCGTCGGCATTCCTCCGGAAATGATTCACAAGATTTTCGACCCCTTTTTCACCTCGAAGCAGGTCGGCAAAGGAACCGGCCTGGGGTTGGCCGTCTCGCACGGGATTGTCGAGCGGCACGGTGGTACCATTGAAGTCGAGAGCACGCCCGGAGGCGGAACCACCTTCACCGTGGTCCTGCCCTTGACGCCCCCCGGCGACCAACCAAAGGCCGAAGGTGGCTAACCATGGCTGACGTGCGAATCCTAGTCGTCGACGACGAGGAAATTGTTTGCCGCAGTTGCGTGAACGTGCTGACCAGTGAAGGCTACCGAGTCGACTGGACCGTTCGTCCGCGGGAGGGTCTGAATCTGGTCGCCCAGCAACCGTACGACGTCATTTTGCTGGACCTGCGAATGCCCGAAATCGACGGCCTGGAGCTGCTGCGGCGGGTCAAGGAAATTTGCCCCGACTGCCAAGTGGTCATGATGACCGGTTACGCCGACGTGGCCACCGCGGTCGAAGCCATGAAGTTGGGGGCCTTCGACTACGTTCCCAAACCGATCACCCCCGACCAGTTGGCGGTCATTGTGGGCCGGGCGTTGGAGACACGCGACCTGGTTTCGGAGAACCGGTACCTGCGTCGCGAGCTGCAGGCCAAGTACCGGTTCGAAAACATTGTGGGCGAAAGTCCGGCCATGCAGGCGGTGTACGAGCTGGTCGCCCGAGTGGCTCCAACGCAGGCCACCGTCCTGATTCAAGGCGAAAGCGGGACGGGCAAGGAACTGATTGCTCGAGCCATTCACTACAACAGCCCGCGCAAGGACCGCCGGTTCGTGGCCGTCAACTGCGCGGCTTTGCAGGACAACTTGTTGGAGAGCGAGCTGTTTGGGCACGTTCGAGGGGCGTTCACGGGAGCCGTCACGGCTCGAAAGGGACTGTTCGAAGTGGCCGACGGCGGAACGCTGTTCCTGGACGAAATTGCCGAGACGTCTTTCTCGTTGCAGAGCAAGTTGCTTCGGGTCTTGCAAGAGCGGGTCTACACGCCGGTGGGCAGTACGGAAGAGCGACGCACGGACGTCCGACTGATTGCCGCCAGCAACAAGGACCTGTCGGCGCTGGTCTCCACCGGCCGTTTTCGCGAGGACCTGTTCTACCGGCTGAACATTGTCACCATTCACGTGCCGCCGCTGCGAGAGCGTCGGGAAGACATTCCCGCGCTGGCCTTGCACTTCCTGCAGAAGTACCGAAACGAGTCGCGAGTCCGTGTCACCGACATTGCTCCCGAAGCCATGGCCTTGCTGGTCGACTACGACTGGCCCGGCAACGTGCGGCAGTTGGAAAACGTCATTCGACGCTGCCTCATTCTGGCTCAGTCGCCCACCATTGGTCCGGACGTGTTGCCTCCAGAGCTGAAACCGGCCGTCGCTCCCGCCCTGCCCTGCACGGTCCCTCGGACGGCCGAAGAGTTGAAACGTCACAAGAAGTGGCTGCGAAGCAAGGCGGTCGAGGAGGTCGAGCGGCAGTTCGTCCTGGAAGCTCTTCGACGAAACAACGGCGTCGTCTCGCGGGCCGCTCGCGACGTCGGCATGCAACGCCCCAACTTCCAGGCACTCATGAGGAAGTACGGCATTCGCGCCCAGCAATTCGCGACGCTCGAGCCGGCGGACGGCAGTGCTGTCGACGAGCCCTCACAGCCTCGGCGGCCGGACCAGCCCGACGCGGAGTGACAGCAGCCCCACTTTCCGCCGCCGCGTCGGGGTGCATGTCGCAGACATGCATGCGTGAGACCTCTACGCACCGGGTTGAGCGACGCCGCTGCCCGGCCGGCCGGAACCGCCGCGAAAGGTCGGCCCCGTTGCCAGAACCGCTCGACGGTCCTAACCGCTGAAACGACCAGCCCTTGCGCTCGCTCGACCGTGTCGGCCCGGACTTCCTTCCCTTCCGCTGGCGACTCGACGGCTCCTTCGCCCCAGCGGCCAGACTCCCGCCGCGTGCATGCTCCGGACATGCACCCGTCCTTGTGCGTCCCTTTCGGCTGCGAACTTCGGCGCTCTTCGGCACGCTGGCGTCCGCCCCCGTTCCGGCCGGCCGTGCTCGCTGTCTGAGCAGGTGCCTTCAGACACGACCGGCCGGTTCGTGCGAAAGCCGCTTCGCCCTCGCGGCCCGCTTCGTCTGGTCCTTTTCGTCGCCCTTCTCGCCTGCCGGCACACCGCTTGCCACAGAAAAGCCCTGCACTGAGACGAACCGCCGTCACGTCGACCGACGTGCCGTCAACGGCGGTGGGCCGGCGAGTGAGTCGGTGCCACCGAACGGCTCGTGACGCGAACACCGGCCGACCCCGGTCGGACGCGGGTGGCCTGAATGCGAGCCGCTCGCTCGAACGGTTGTCGTTGAGGGCCCTTGGGCATGGCAAGACGTCCAACAGTCCTGTTTGCTAACTTGGGCAAGAACCCGGCGGTCGTCGGGCAGTTGGTGGAGGAGTTTCGCGGTTTTGTCGTCTTGCCGGCCGGACCGCTCACCGACCAGCGAGTGCCTCGCGGGTTGGCGTCGGTCGACGTCGTGGTGCTCTACGCCGACCGGTTGGGCCTGACTGGGCTGGAGTCGATTCGGTTGTTGCGTCGAGCGGCCGCGTCGGTGCCGGTCGTGGTGGTGTGTGCCGAGCCGAGCGTTGAGAACGCCAAGGAGTCGATTCGGTTGGGGGCGTTCGCGTACGTGGCCGCACCGTTTCTGCCGGGGACGCTGCGACGACTGGTCACCCTGGCGAGGCGGTGCAAACCCTGGTCTTTGCGTGAGGAGCTGCAAAATGGTTGCCTTGAACAAGCGGGTGTTGGTGGTTGACGACGAGGAGGTGGTGTGCGAGGCGTGTCGTCGCGTGCTCAGCAGCGCGGGCTTTTCCGTCTCGACAGTCCAGAGCGGTCGGGAAGCCCTGGAAGCCTGCCGCTCGGAGCGGTTCGACCTGGTCGTGGCCGACATTCGAATGCCGGACATGGACGGGCTGGAAGTGGCCCAACGGCTGAAGCAGGAGTTCCCGGAACTGCAAGTGTTGATTCTCACGGGCTACCCCAGCGAGGAGTCCTTGCGTAGAGCCCGTCGAATCGGTGTCTTCGACTACTTGCACAAGCCGGTCAGTCCCGAGCGGCTGAGCGCGGTCACGACGGCCGCGGCTTTGGCGCCGCCGGCTCAACCCGAGCTGACCGAACCGGGACAGGAGCTGGAGCAAGGACCCGTGTCTGCAGCCCCGACGGTCGCCGCGTCGACCGAGACGCCCGAGCGGCCTGCCGAGACGCTCGGCCTGACCGCCCCGGCCACACCCGTCCGGTCGCCCGAGCTGCCAGCGGCTGCCCGGACGGTCGCCGGGTCCGACCAACCGACAGCAGAAACGCCGCAGCCGCCCGAGAGCTTGCTGAAGACCGTCCTCATTCTGGCCGGAGCTCCGCTGGTCGGACTGGCCTACATTCTGTTCTTGCCGCTGTTCGGCTTCGGAGCGCTCGTGGTCGCCGCCAGCCAGCGAGCGTTGCGGCTGGTGGGACTGCGGGGAGCGTAGACCTGGCGGCGTGTGGGCTCCGTTTCGTGTGGGCCCCGTCTCGCGTGGGCGTGGTCCGCCCCAGCCAACCGCAGCCAAGGACGCCACCTTGAGCGACGACGTTTTGCTGACCGGGAGAAGACGCCTCATGGACCGGCAGCCCCTGGCTCTGTTGCTGCTTCCTCTGCTCGTCACCACCTCCAGCCTTTCCGTGCGCGCCGCCCAAGCTGACGCTCCGGCCGTGAAGCTTTCAGTGCCGGACGACCAGAACTCGTGCTTGCTGTGCCACACGGAGAGGGACCTTTGGGAGGGGGACTCGCTGCGACTGTACGTCGACCGGCAGGTTTTGACGCGTGACGTCCATTTTCGAGCAGGCGTTCGCTGCCACGACTGCCACGGCGGGAACCCGGAAAGCCTGGAGGTTCCGGAAGCTCACGACACGTCGGCGCAACCACCTGGGTCAAAGGTTCGGCCGTTCGAAAAAACGTTGGACGCCGTTTGGTCGTCGTGCCGCACCTGCCACGCTCAACAAGCCGACGCTTTTCGGCACGACGTGCACGGCCAGTCCGCTGCGGGGACGGAGGAGGATCGTTCCGGCTCGGCGGGTTCCCTTTCTGGACCTTTCAGCTGCGAAACCTGTCACGGCTCGCAAGTGCACGCACTGCTGCCGGTCGACGACGACCGTTCGCCCGTTTCGGTCCGAGGCCAAACAAACCTGTGCGGCGGTTGTCACGAAGGAGCGGCCAGCGAGTACCGGCGCGGCGTGCACGGCCAAGCGCTGACGCGGTCTGGACTGCGCGTCACGGCGGCTTGCGCCGACTGCCACGGAGCACACGGCGTCTTTCCCAGCAGCGACAAGCGCTCGACGCTCCACGCGAGCCGCGTGGTCGAAACCTGCTCGACCTGTCACCGGCTGCTCGAGGAAAAACTACGTCAAAGCGTGCACGGAGCGGAGTCGGGCGGTGCGTCGAAGACGCGCTCCGGCGACCGGCTCGCGGCCCGCGCGGTCGTCAGTTCGAAGCCACCGGTCTGCACCGACTGCCACCCGCGTCACAGTCCGCGAGCCGAGTCGCCGGCGTTCCGCGCCCAGGTCTCCGCCACCTGCGGCCGCTGCCACCCGCGGCAAACGGAACGGTACGGCTTGAGCATGCACGGCGAGCTGACGGAGGTCGGGTACGTCGAGGCCGCGACGTGCTCCGACTGCCACGGCAGCCACGACATTCGCCCGGTCTCGGACCCGAAGTCTCGCGTCGCTCGGGCCAACCGGTTCGAAACCTGCGGACGCTGCCACGAAATCAAAGCCGCCGGCTTTGTCGACTTCGACCCGCACGCCGACCACCGCGACCCCAGCCGCAACCCCCTGCTCTACTGGGTCTACGTCACTCTGTTGACGCTCATTTTCACCGTCTTCGGCTTCTTCGGACTGCACAGCGTGCTCTGGTTCGTGCGCGGGTGGATTCACGTCTGGCGGCACGGGCGTCCGCGGCAGCGGCTTGAGCCGGGAGAAGCCGCGTACGTGCGTTTTCCGCTGACGCACCGAGCGGCTCACGCCGTGCTCGCCCTCTCCTTCCTTGGCCTCGCCTTGACCGGCCTGCCGTTGAAGTACAGTCAGCAACCGTGGGCTCAAACCTTGGCCGCGGCTTTGGGCGGCTTTCAGTTGACCAGCGTGTGGCACCGAGTCTGTGGTTTGGCCAACTTGGGCGTGCTGCTGTTTTACGCGGTGTGGCTGTTGCGACGAGTGGTCGAGCCGCCGAGCACCCCGCGCGTGTGGCTGCGGCGTCTGACCGGCCCGGACTCGCTGCTGCCCACGTGGCAGGACGTCAAAGACCTTTGGCACTCCGTTCGCTGGTTCTTCGGGCTGGGGCCCAAGCCCACCTTCGACCGGTGGACCTACTGGGAGAAGTACGACTTTTGGGGAGCGGCCGGTGACATTGTCGTCATTGGAACGACCGGCCTGATGCTTTGGTTTCCCAACTTTTTCTGCTCGTTCCTTCCCGGCGAGGCGTTGAACGTGGCCAAGGTCGTTCACTCGACTCAGGCCTTGCTCGCCACCGGCTTCGTGTTTGCCATTCACTTCTTCAACACGCACCTCCGGCCGGAGAAAATGCCCCTGGACCGCTCCATTCTGACCGGGCTGGTGACGGAGGAAGAGCTGCGAGAGGAACGGGGCCGACTGGTGCAGCGGCTGAGCGAAGCGGGGCGGTTGGAGGAGCTTCGGGCCGAAGCACCGCACCCCGGCGCGCACTGGGCCGTCTTCGCAGCGGCCGCGGCGGCCCTGGCGACCGGACTGGCGCTGCTGGTGGGAATGGCCGCCTCGTACGCTGGCTTCTGAAAGGCTCTTTCGGTCGGCGACTCTCCACCGCGAACCCGGGGACGACTCGCAGTCGCCCGAGCCGAATTGGCCAGGACAACGCGGCGTCGAACGGCGGCGCGTGTTCGGAAAACGACTCCGCTTCGGCCGACGCAGCGGGGTGCGAAGTCTCGGGGCGCCGTGTGGTTCGGTCGGCTTGCCGTGTGGTCCGTTCGGTTCGGCGTGCCGTTCGGTCGGTTCGGCAGCGGGCTCGGTCCGCGGTGTGACTTGAGCCGAGCCCGGTCGCCGCTCGCCGCTCACGCCTCGTCCAGAGCTTGCAGGACGTCGGTTGCCACGCGGAAGGTTTCGTCGATTTCGCTGGCCGAGCCGACGACCGTGTCGCTGCCCTGGTTGCCGGCCACGGTGTCGTCGCCGGCGTTGCCGTTGACGTAGTCGTCGCCGTCCCCGCCCAGGACGACGTCGTCACCGACATTGCCGAACAGTTGGTCGTTGCCGTCGCCGCCCAGCAGCGTTTCGTCGCCGAAGCCGCCGACCAGCGTGTCGTTGCCGTCGCCGCCGGCCAGCCGGTTCGACCACGCCCCCGTGCCGGCTCGGGCGTCCACCCAGTCGTCGCCGTCGCCGCCAATCAGGTCGTTGTCGCCGACGCCGCCGTAGAGCGAGTCGTCGCCGTCGCCGCCTCGGAGCGTGTCGTGGCCGCCGTGGCCTTTCAGGTAGTCGTTCCCGTCGCCGCCGTCGAGGTCGTCGTTGCCGGAGCCGCCGAACAGTTGGTCGTCGCCAATGCCGCCCAGCAGCGTGTCGTCACCGAAGCCGTCTCCGCCAGCCAGCGTGTCGTCCCCGCTCTGGCCTTCCAGCCAGTCGTCGCCGGCCCCGCCGTCCAGCGAGTCGTTGCCGGTGCCGCCGTCCAGCGTGTCCTGGCCGGCGTCGCCGAGCAGCGTGTCGGTGCCGTCGCCGCCGGAGAGGCTGTCGTCGCCGCCGGAGCCGCTGAGCGAGTCGTTGCCGCCCGAACCCAGAATCGTCTCGGCTCCCGGACTGCCCAAAATCACGTCGTTCCCGTAGCCGCCGTCCAGCAACAACCGCAGCGACCCCGTGGCCGCTCCCGTCGCGTCAATCAGGTCGCTACCGCCACCGGCGTCCACCGTCAGTTGCAGGTTGACCACCCGGTCGACGTCCTGAATGTAGACCAGGTCGTCGCCCGCTCGCGTTTCGATTCGAACCGGCGTGAACGACGTCTCGACGGTCAGCGTGCCGAAGGCGTCCGAGACGGTCAGCTGGCCGGCGGCGTCTTGGCCGACCACGAGCAGGTCGGCATTGGCCGTTCCGCGGACCAGGACTTGGTCGATGGTCGAGGCCTCGACGACCACGTCGCTGCCGCTGCCGGGCGTCCAGACCAGCGTGTCCCAGCCGGGACCGCCGTAGAGCACGTCGCCGCTGCCTCCCTGCCCTTTCAGGTAGTCGTCGCCCGCACCGCCGTCCAACGAGTCGGCTCCGCCGGCACCGAACAGCGAGTCGTCGCCGTCGTCGCCCTTCAGCGTGTCGTTGCCGGTGCCGCCGACGACGGTGTCGTCGCCCGAACCTCCTTGAACCAGGTCGTTGCCGCGGGACCCGCCGGTGACGTAGTCGTTGCCCGCGCCGCCGTCGACCACGTCGCTGCCGCCTTGAGCGTTGACCCAGTCGTCTCCGTCGCCGGCCAAAATGGTGTCGCGCCCACCGCTGCCCCAAATCGTGTCGGCTCCACCGGCCGAGTCAATCAGGTCGTCGCCCAGGCCGCCGAAAATCAGGTCGTCGCCCACGTCGGAGTAAATGGTGTCGTCGCCGTCGCCGCCGTCAATGCTGTCGTCCTCCGGACCGCCCAAGCCCGACCGGTTCACCAACGCGTCGGACTCCAACGTGACCGCGTCCGTCCGCAAGACCACGACGCCGGACGGAGCACGCGACATGCTGGTCGAACCGCCGGACCGCACGAACGGGTCCGCCTGGTTCAGGTCGACGGTGTACCCCAGGTCGGCGAATTGAGCGATTGTAATTCGACTGATGGGCATGGTCGTTCCGGGCGGTTCGGCGAAGCCGGTCATCAGTTCCGTCGTGAAGACCGTTTCGCGCCAATGGCTGTCTGCGGTACCTGGTCCGCCCGTGTTCTCCACCGGCACGCCCGTCTCGTTCACGCCAAACCGGGTGTTGTACTCCGCCGTCGCCTGCGGTCCGGTGAACCGCGGGTCGGTGCCGCCTTGCAGCGACGGGTTCTGCAACAGCCCCAGGTTTTGCCAGATTGTGCCGAAGCCGAGTACGTGAGCCATTTCGTGCAGAATGACGTCGCCCAGTGTGCCGTCCGACTCCATGAGCGCCAGGTCGGCCGTGTCGAACTGCATGACACCGTACGCGGGCAGCGAACCGCCTCCTCGAAGGAACGTCGGACCGCCCTGCCCCAGAATGCCACCCGGTCCGTCGATGAACACCCCGCTGGCCTCAATGACAATGTCGTCCACCAACCCGACGCCGGGCACGGTGACGTCCGGCACGTCCCCGGTAATGATCGACTCCCACCGCTGCTCGGCCGCCGTGAACGCCGCCTGCTGAGACGCGGTCAAGCCTCCGGTGAAGTTAATGACAATGTCGTAGCCTCCGACCGGCGTGCCGTCGTCGTCCAGAATCGTGCACACCCCCTGACCGTCGACGATTGTGGCGTTGACCGGGTTCGACAGGTCGACCGTGAACGTCTCGTCGCCTTCCACCGTTGTGTCGCCCAGAATGTCGACGGTAATGGTTTGCGTGGTCACTCCGGGAGCGAACGTCACGGTGCCGGTGACGGCGGTGTAGTCCGAGCCGGCCGTGGCGGTGCCGTCGTTGGTCGTGTAGTCCACGGTCACTTGCTGAGTGCTGGCCGCCGACAGCGTGACGGTGAACGTGGCCTGTGTGGTGCCGCTGTCGCCCTCGGTGACGCTAATGTCGTCAATGGTGATGCCGGGCAGACCGGTTGTGTCGTCGTTCAGAATGGTGCCCACGGCCTGACCGTCGGCAATGGTGGCGTTTGTCGGGTTCGACAGGTTGACGAAAAACGTCTCGTCCGGCTCGACCGTCGTGTCGCCCAGGACGTCGACGGAAATGGTCTGGACGGTCACCCCAGGAGAGAAGGTCAGGGTGCCCGAGGTCGCGGTGTAGTCCGAGCCGGCGGTGGCCGTGTCGTCGGCCGTCGCGTAGTCGACGGTAACGGTCTGCGGGCTGGTGCCGGACAAGAGAACGGTGAAGGTCAGCTGCGTGGTGCCCGAGTCGCCTTCGTTGACCGACGCGTCGACAATGGAAATCGACGGCGGCGGCGTGTCGTCGTCTTGAATCGTTCCGACGCCTTGGCCGTCGCTGATTGTGGCGTTCGTTGCGTTGGACAGGTTGACGTAGAAGGTCTCGTTCGCTTCCGCCGTGTCGTCGCCAATGACCGTAACCGAAATGGTCTTGACGGTTTCTCCCGGCTGGAAGACCAACGTCCCGCTGGTGTGGACGAAGTCGGCTGCTGGGCTTTGAGCGCTGCTGCCACCGGTCGCGGTGCCGTCGACGGTCGTGTAGTCGACGGTAATGGTTTCGACGCCCGGCGTCGACAAGAAGACGGCGAAGACGGCTTCCGTCAGGTCGACGCCTCCGCCCAGGTTCGGCAGCACAGACACACTGCTGGCGCCGATTCCGTTGTTTCCGGCCAGGTCGGGGTCGCCGTCTCCGTCGAAGTCCGCCAGAACGATGTCGGAAATGGTTCCTTGGTTGGTGGAGAACGGAATGCCCGAGTCGAAGTTCCCGTTGCCGTCGTTCAAGAACACCTGAATCTGGTCGCTCAGCCCGAACCCGCTGGTGACCAAGTCGAGGTCGCCGTCTCCGTCCAGGTCGGCGGTTTCGATGTCGTCCGAACCGAAGAAGCCGTCGGAGAAGCTGACCGACGTGGGGAAGTTGCCCGTTCCGTCGTTGTACAGAACGGTGTTCTGGCTGGTGAAGGAGGCGCTGGTCGCCAGGTCGACGTCGCCGTCGCCGTCGAAGTCACCAGCCGTAATGGCCGTCGGGTTCGAGGCCACAGGGAACAGGTTGGCCGAGCCGAAGGTGCCGTCGCCGTTGTTGAGCAGGACGGCCACGTTGGCCTGCAAAAAGTCTTTGGTTACCGCCAGGTCCAGGTCGCCGTCGCCGTCCAGGTCGGCCGCGACCAGGTCGGACGAGCCGTCGGTGCCGGCCGCGTAGTTGACGACCGACGCGAACGTGCCGTCACCGTTGTTGAGCAGAATGCCGACGTTGTTGTTCGAGAAACCGGTCACCACGGCAATGTCGGCGTCGCCGTCGCCGTCGAAGTCCGCCACCTCCACT
>CAYSAG010000100.1:0-16169 GCA_964428935.1 uncultured Planctomycetaceae bacterium
AGTTGCCCGGAAACTGTTTGGGCGGCGGGCCGCTCTCGGCAATGAAGGCAAACAGGTCGGCCATGTCTTGCAGGGTCATTTTTTCCTGCAGTCCTTCCGGCATGCTGGAAATGTTGTTGGCCACCAGTTGCTCGACGTCTTTTCGGAGCAGCGTGTGCAGGTTGCCTTCGGTGTCGGCCAGCGTAATGCTGCTGCCGGTCTCTTCGACCAGCATGCCCGAGACCACCAGCCCGTCGACGGTCACCGCCGTGTACTGCAAGTAGCGGTCGTCGACGGCGCGGTTCGGGTCGACAATGGCCACCAGCAGAGCTTGCGGGGATTTGTCGACCAGCGTCCGGAGGTCGGCTCCGAGCGGCTCGCCCACGCCCCCCAGCTCGTGACACTTCGAGCACGTGGCGTCGACGAAGACTCGCTTGCCGTGCACCGGGTCGCCCTTCAAGTGAACCGCCGGCTCGTACTTCTTCAAAGCCGCTTCAATGTCGGCCCGTGTCGTCGGGTGGCCGAACAGCTCCTCGGCCCGCTTCCGCACCTCGGCGTTCGGGTGTCGCATGAGCAGGTCGCGGCGGGAGCGACCGATTCCGGCCAAGACCTCGGGCCGCTGAGCGGCCGCGTCCAGCAGCGCGTGAATCCACTCGACCCGGCTGGTCAGGACGCCCAGCACGGCTGCCCGAACTCTCGGGCCTTGCTGGCGCCAACTGGCCAGCAGCAACTGCGGCACCGACGGGTCCCGCAGGCGCCCCAGGGTTTGCACGGCCGCCAATTGCAGGTCTACGGCCGTGGACGCATTCAGCAGGCCGGCCAGCGTTTGCAGGTCCTTTTGTCGGTCGGTCAGACCGCGACCAATGACGCGCAGGGCAGCGGTGCGAGCGGCCAGCGACGCGTTCTCGTCCGCCAGCGTGGCCCGAGCGGCCTCGAACAGCGCCTGGCACTGCTCCAACGCCTGCTTCAGCGAGGCCGACCCTTGCTGGTGGAGTTTTCGAAGCGTCAGTCGCTGGCGCGACAGCCGGTCCAGCACGTCGCCCAGAAGCCGGAACTGCCACGCCGCGTAGCGTGCCTCACCCGACTGCTCCGGTCGGGCCGGACGGGCCACCGCCGCAAACAACCGGCTCAACGACCGCTCGTCCTTCAACCCCAGCGCGGTCGAAATGAGGTTGACGACCAAGTCGGCCCGGGCTTCCTTGACCGGCCCCGCGCCGACCGCCTCTTCGACGACAGCCAGCAGGTGGTGCGTGGCCGAGCTGAGCGCGGCGGCGACGGTGTACGGGTCGTGGTCGTCGGCCGCTCGGGCCGCCAAGCGTCCGACGACGCGAGCCGCCCGTTCGTCCTTCCACTCGCCCAAGCTGTACGCCAACTGCAGTCGGACCTGCGGGTCCGGGTCGTCCTGAAGCGTCAGCACCTGCTCGGCCAGTTCCGGGTGGTCGTTCAGCAACGGTTCGCTCACTCGAACCGCGTGCTTGCGCACGCCCGGGTGCGGGTCTTTCAAGGCCCGGCGCACCACTTCCGGCGTCAAGGCGTGCAGCCCGTCCAGAACGCACAACGCGTGCAGCCGCGCCAGTGGGTTGGGGCTGCTGGTGACGGTTTTTTCCAGAAGCGGAACGGCTGAGCGGTCGTTTCTCCAGAGAAGCATCATGTGAGCCATGTCCCGCTGCCAGCCGTTCGGGCTGTCCAGGGCGGCGACCAAGCCGGCCGTGTCGAGCCGGTCGAGCCGAGGAATGGGCCGCGGCCGTTTTCCAACCGGGTAGACACGGTAAATTCGGCCCTTGTCGTGTCCGGCTCGCAAGTCGAGCTTGTCAATCAGACGGGCGTCGATCCATTCGGGGTGTTCAATCACGAACCGGTACATGTCGCAGACCCACAGCGCTCCGTCCGGACCGGTCTCGACGGTGTTCGGACGGAACCACGGGTCCGCCGACGACAAGAATTCGCGCCGCTCTTCGCCCGGAGCCCGCTGGCCGCGGAACGTCACGCCTTTCGGCGTCAGCACCATTCGGTGCACGCAGTTGTAAACCGAGTCGCTGACGAACAAGTTGCCGGTGAAGTTCTCGCCCAGCAGGCGGTCTCGGTAGACCGTCACACCGCAAATGGACGTCCAAGCGGCCGGCTGACCCTCGGGCGGCGTCGGCTGCTCGTAAAAGCAGTGCGTAATGACCCGGCCGCTGGGGAAGCACTCGCGTCGGCTGGTCATGTCTGCTCGAAGCGACGGGTAGACGACAAACGGATTCCGCCGCAAGTAGTGCGTGGTCAGCACGTAGTGCCAAGCCGGGTTCGAGTTGTTGCAACCAAACCAGTTGCCCCAGTCGTCGCGGTTGCGACCGAACTGCGTTCGCCCCGACTCGGTTTCGACCAACCCTTCGTCCGGCCGGACACGCAGGTCCTGAGCTCCCATGTCCACGACCTGGCCGGTCTTGACCGAACGAATCTTGCCCGCACTGTCGCCATTGGCCAGGTAAACCCAGTTGTCCAGTCCCCAGCGAGGGTGGTTGACGCGGTGTTGCTGGTTGCCTTCACCGAACCCGGTGAAGAGCGGCTCGACGCGGTCCGCCTTGCCGTCACCGTCGGTGTCTTCGGCGTACAGCAGGTTCGGTGCCGCCGTCACCAAGACGCCGTTCCGCCAAGGCAGAATGCCCGTGGGGTACGGAATCGGTTCCAGGAAGACAGTCGACGTGTCGTAACGGCCGTCGCCGTCCAAGTCCTCCAGAAAGCGCACGCGACCGCCAATCTTGCCTTTGCCGTCCAGTCCGAGCGGGTAGTCGGCCATTTCGACGACCCAGAGCTTGCCGTCGGGGCCCCAAGCCAGGTCGACCGGGTCCATGGTCAGCGGCTCGGCCGCCACCAACTCGACCTGCATGCCCGGAATGACGTGCATGGCTCGAAGCGAGGCTTCGGGCGAGCGTGGCGGCGGTTCGGTGTCCTTGACCAGCATTTGCGTGTACCACCGCACGTCCACGTGGTTGGGCAACTTCTTGCCCGTCTGTTCGTTCTGCACCCACAGGTGCCGGTACTTGAACCAGGCTCCGTTTTGAGTGCCGTCGGCGCGAACAATCATGGGCAGTTCGTTCTGCCCCTGCGCCCGCTGGCCCGAGAGAACGCGACGGGACCAACCGTCCTGAAGCGAGAAGAACAGGTCGAGCGAGTAGTGGTCGGCGTTCGAGAAAACAATGTCGTCGCGTCCGTCCTCGTCGACGTCCACCAGCCGGAACCCGGCGTCTCGCCCCTGCTGGTCGACCACGCTCACGCCCGGCGGCAGTCGGAACGGAAGCCGCTTCCAGCCGTGAGCGTCCGGCTGCCACGCGAAGACCGCGTTCTGCTGCGGGTTGCCCACCAGCAACTCACACCGACCGTCACCGTCCACGTCGTGCAGCCGCACGCCAGTGTCTCGGCCTTGCCGACTTGTGAGGACCGGCCCGTTCACGTCGAGGCCTTCCAGCCCCCGCTGGTCCTTCACCCAGCGCCGCCCGTCGAAATGCCACAGTCCAGCCACCCGCTCGTTCCAGACCAGCAGGCTGGCCAAACCGTTCTCTTGCAGCACGCCGAAACGAACGCCCGCGTCGCGGCGTCGCCCCTTTTCGTCGACTTCCACCAGCGAAACCGGCAGGTCGGTCGTTTGCCAGGACTGCGTTTTCGGCGACCACACGCGTGTCACCCGCTTGTGCTCGTTGCCGACCACCACGTCGAGGAACCCGTCGCCGTTCAGGTCGAGCACGCGGACGCCGTTGTCTCCGCCGTCCGCCGCTCGCAGCGGTTCGCCTCCCAACGCGTTCTTCGTCAACCGCTCGACCACCTGACGGAAGTTGAGAAACTTCACCCGCCGCCCGTACGTCCGGTGCACGTAGTCAACCAGCTCCACAACCTGGTCGTTTCCGATCCAGTCGTACGGGTGGAAGCAAAAGGCCAGCGTTCCGCGTTTGCGGACCACGGCGTCGACGGCCGCTTTCCAATCCTCGAGGATTTTCGGCGAGCGCTTGCCGCAACGGTTCTGGCCGTCCCAGTCGCTGGGCATGAGCACGGGGATTTCCCACACCAGCCGGCCCACGACGTACGGGTACGGGTAGTCTTCGACGTAGTTGACCATTCGACGGTCCGACGGCACGTACTTGCGAAACCGCTCCCGCCCCGGCTCGTCGTAGACCAACCGGCGAGGCAGCTCGGGGTCGTTTGCCGTAAACAGCACGAACACCGACGAGTCGGCTTGCAGAAAGCGGCCTTCGGGGGTCGTCTGGTTGAAAATCTCGGCGAAGAAACGAGGGCTGACGGAGTTCATTGAGTCGCAGCAGGGCATGCGGAAAGCCACCGGTCGGTTGCCGGGAATTCGAGACAGCAGGTCCACGCATTCGTCGAACGTTTGCTTGGCTGCCTGCAGTCCTTGTCCGCCTTGCAGACACGGACAAGGGTGCTTCACCGTGTGCACTTCAATCGACAGCCCTTCCTGAAGCCAGCGCTGAAGCTGCGGGTGCTTCGGGTCCGGCTTCGTGGCCACCAAGCTGACCGGGGCCTCGCCGTAGAGCTGCTTCAGCCGCTCCAGAATCGGACGCAGGTAGGCTTCGTGCCGGGCCGGGTCTTTCAAGTCGTCGATCGACAGCACCAGCACCGCCTCGACCCCCGGCTCGCCGACCCACTGCGGCGTGGTCAGTCGAGCCGCGGTCCGGTCGACCCAGTACGGGTTCGGCGGCTCGTCCAAAGACGAAAACCGGTTCGCGTTGGTCCCCAACACCGCAGTCAAAGCCAGAAGGGCAAACGACACCGTCGACATGACCCCCCTTCCTTCGCTACTCGCACTCCGGGACAAAGACACGTCGCCTGCAAAACGGCGGCTTTCAACGGCCGCCGCCCCACAGTCCGGCTGGTAGGAGTCCGCGAAAACGACTCGCTCCCCGCGGACCACAAGCAGTCTGAAACGCGGAAGGCAGGAAACCGACCGTGACCTCTTCGGCCGCGGTCCAGACCGTTGACGTTTCTCAGCGTCGACGTTCCACAGCCCGAAAGCGGGCCGGCAAGAGCCGGTTCACCACGGGCGCTCGACCCCACAGCACACAGAGCCCGCCCCCGACAACGACACTACCAAACCGTCGGGCCGTTGGCAAACAGCCGACCGCCCGTCTCGTCGTTCGAAGCGGGGCGTCCGCGTGCGGGGCCGAGCGGCTAGGAGCCGGCGCCGACGACAGCGACGCAAACGTGGCCCACGTCGACCCGTGTGGCTCCCGTCTTCAGCACACGTCCTGTTTTCTTGAAAAACGCGTGAGAGTTGTGCTGGCTGAGAAAAGTGGACGGGTTCAGTCCGCGCGAGCGAGCGGTCGAGACCAGGTCGGCGTCGGCGACCGCGCCGGCCGCGTCCGTCGGACCGTCGTGTCCGTCCGTGTCGGCCGAAACCACGGCCACGCGTTTCATGCCGTCGTCCCAGAAGCTCTGCACGGCCGCCAAGACCAACTCCTGGTTGGGGCCGCCCTGCCCCGGCTGGTCCGACTGCTCCAGCGTGACGTCGAACCGGCCTCCGCACAGCACGCAGGCGGGCGGAGCGAGCGGCTGGGCGGTGTCGCGAATGCCTCGGCAAAGCGAGGCCACCGACTCGCCGTGGCGTTTGGCTTCCCCTTTCTGGTCGGCGCCCACCCGGTGGACCCGGTAGCCCCGTTTCTTCGCTTCCGCCTCGCAAGCCGCCAGCGCCGTGGCCGTGCCGCCAATGACGTGGTTCTCGACGTTCGTCGGGAACGAGACCAACAGGTCGTCGTCGCCGCCCGCTCGCTTCTTCAAAGCCGCTCGGACCGACTCGGGCACGTCGTCCGGCGACTTGGCGTAGCGGTCCAAAATCGCCAGGGCCTGTTCCGGACCGCCGTCGTCTCCGGCAACGGTCGGCGCTCCGGCAATGACGTCCAACGGGTCCCCCGGCTCGTCCGAAAGAATCAGCGCCACCACGTGACCCGCGCCAGCCTCCTCGACCAACTTTCCGCCTTTGACCGCCGACAGCTCCTTGCGCACGCAAAGAACTTCCTCCGGCGTGGCGCCGGCCTGACGCAGGAACCGGAGCGTGGCCAACTTGTCTGGCAAAGACACCGAGCCGACCGGCGCGGCCAGCAACGTGTCCGCTCCTTCCGAAAGCACGACAATGCACAGGTCGTTTCGGTCCAGGTTGGCCACCAGCCGCAAAATGTGCCGCGTCCCTTCCACGCATTCCTCCGTGGGCTCGGTCGCGTTCAACGGAGCCGCCGGGTGAATGTGGACGCGCTGCGACGACTCGACCAGTTCCTTCGGAACGTTCACCCAACCGACGGCCTTGTGGTCGATCAGTCCCGGCCCGAGCGTCTCTTCCAGCGCCACGGCCATTCTGGCAGCCGCCCGCCCCGCTCCCACAATGGCAATCCGCTCCAAGTCGTTCACGTAGAGCGACTGGCCGCACAAGTCGACCCACTCGCCTTTCATTTTGACGACCGACTTGACCAGCCGAGCAGGGTCCACCGCATTCAGCCCGGCCGCCCAAATCTTGATTGCGTCGTCTCGCAGCATCTCTCGCCCCCTTTCTTCATGCCCGTCACGCCCCTCAAACCTCGACCACAAAAACCGACAAAGCTGTGCCCCATTGTAGCGAATTTTTTCTCTGCTCGCGCGGCGCGCAAAAAAACGGACGCCCCGTACAAGCCCGCACGTGGCGTCCGTCTGGACCGTCGAGCTGGGACTGGGGTCGCAACGTCAGCCGTGAATGTACTCCGACACGCCGCCGGCCGTCGAGTGCCAGTTCACGTTGGCCGACGGGACAGCTCCGTGAGCGCGGTCGTAGAACCAAAGCGGCCCGGGCGCCAAAGGTACGAACGTGGAGGTCAACAACGCCTCCGCCTGCCTTTGCCGCAACTCCTCGTCCTTGCGACGCATTTCGTCCAGGACGACGGGGTGCCACGAGCTGCTCCGGCGTTCCGGCTCCGGCACGTAGTTCTCACGAGCCCAACGGCGCAGCCGGAGTTCCGCAATTGGATTCAACGGACTGGAGGGAGGGTCGATTCGCTGCATGGGTCCAAGCAACCAAGTCGTTGAAAGGTCAGCCACTGGGCGACCGACTTGTCTCAAACTTCGTTTCCCAGACCGCCGCGGCCGGAAGCGGTCAGCCTGCGTGAGCAGAACGGCCGCAGCCAAGCAGAAGCGGGCGTCCGTTGTCTTGCGGCGAAGACGGAGGCGCGTTCGCCGCAAGACGCAGGACCGGACTCCGCGCGCACCGGTCGACGGCGCGACCAGCTTTCGCTCTGAATCGGCCGCTCGAGCAGCTGGCCAAAGCGAATTCCGAGCAAACGCCGCCGGCGCCGTGAGGCCCGGCCAAGGTGAGCCACACCAGCGGCGCCAGCGGCAAAGGTCCAACGACCGGCACAACACGAACGGCCCTCCCACGCAACCCGCGTCCGCCGCTGGCGTGCCGACCAGACTCGGCGGCTCAGCGAGACAGTAGGTCCAGTCGCCGAATGCCCTGCACCTCTTACCAGGCTTTGGTGACGCCCGGAATGGCGCACGGGTAAAGGCCGTCCGGCCCGGGTTTGACCGGCGCCTCGGCGTCCCAGCTAATCTCTTTCGGCACCAGCGACAGGTTCGAGTTAATGGCTTCGTCCCAACGAACGACCTTGCCCGAGTAGGTCGCCATTCGGCCCAGAATGGCCGTCATGGTGCTGGTGGCGCCGTAGTCGGCTTCGTTGTACGGCCGGCCGGCCAGCAAGGCAGCGAACAGGTCGTCGTGCTCCACCTGGTGACCGTCCCGCTCGCGTTTCCACCGCAAGGGTTCCTTGCCTTCAATTTGCAGAACTGCGGTTCCGTGTCCCTGAACGCTGAACCAGCCTTTGGTGCCGTGAGCGTGCTCGGAGAAGCTGTTCCAGCAGCCGGGAATGTGCCGGCAGTAGCTGAACAGCTTCGTGCCGTCCGCGTAGGTGAACTCAACGCAATGGTGGTCGAAAATCTCGCCGTAGTCCTTGCCAATGCGCACCTGGCGGCCGCCGGAACCTTGAGCCTCGACCGGGTGGTCGCCGACAATCCAGTTGCAGACGTCCAAGTCGTGCACGTGCTGCTCGACAATGTGGTCGCCCGACAGCCAAGTGAAGTAGTACCAGTTTCGAATCTGGTAGTGCATTTCGCTCTCGCCGGGCTGCCGCGGGCGCACCCACACACCAGCCGAATTGAAGTAGGCCCGCAGGAACTGCACTTTGCCAATTGCGCCGTCGTGAATGCGCCGAATCGGCTCAATGTGCTTCTTTTCGTGCCGCAGGTGGTGTCCCACGGCGACCAGCAGGCCCTTTTTCTTGGCCAGCTCATTCGCCGCCATGATTCGCCGGACTCCGGGTGCGTCGGTGGCCACGGGCTTTTCCATGAACACGTGCTTGCCCGCGCGCACGGCCGCTTCGAACTGCATGGGCCGGAAGCCGGGCGGTGTGCACAGCAGCACCAAGTCGACGTCACAGTCAATGGCCTTCTGGTACGCGTCCAGCCCCACGAACTGCCGCTCCTTCGGCACGTCGATTCGCTCGCGCAGCGCCTTCCGGGCCAGCAGCGACTTCAGACTTTTCTCCAGCCGGTCCTGAAAAGCGTCGGCCATGGCCACCAGCTTCACATTGGCCTTCGTGCTCAATGCATTCACGGCCGCGCCGGTTCCTCGTCCACCGCAACCAATCAGAGCGATTTTGATTTGGTCGCTGCCGGCGGCGTACAGGCCGCTTCTCAATGTGACGGAGCCGACCAGTCCAGCCGCTGCTCCCTTCACGAATGCCCGTCGACTCATCAAACCGGACTGCTTCTTCTTCATGAGTGCCTCCCCAACGAACTGGTGTCTGAAAAACCCGAGACAGGGTCAATGACACGCCAGGGCCGTCTTCCGCTGTGTCGTGTCCAGCCCGAGCGTGCAGCCAGTGCCTTTTCAACGCACCCGGTTTACCAAAAAAACGGCCGACCGACGACCCAACCAGGTCGACAGTCGGCCGCCCACAGCTTCGAAACGGTCCGCCGCAGAACGGCTCGAGCCTTTCACCGAGCTCTAGCGACCGCCCGGCGGCCCTGCCAGCGCCGGTCGCGCCGGTGCGAGCTCGTCAGTCCAGGTCCTCCGGACGGGGCGCCTTCGGTTTGTTCTGCTGAATCCAATCGTAGTACTCCCGCATCGTCAGCTTCGACGCCGCCTCCTCGTCCAGGTAGACGTTGACGTCCGGGTGAAGCTGCAACGCGCTGGCGGTAATCATGCTGGTCACCGGACCTTCGATTGCCTTGGCCACGGCGTCCGCCTTCTTCGGACCGTTGGCCAGCAGAATGATGGACCGCGCCTCCAGAATCGTTCCCACGCCCATTGTAATGGCGTAAATCGGAACGTCCTCGACGCGGTCGAAGAACCGCGCGTTGTCTTCAATGGTTTGCTTGGCCAAGGTCTTCAGGCGAGTGCGGCTGCTGAGCGAACTGCCCGGCTCGTTGAAAGCAATGTGGCCGTCGCTGCCAATGCCCAGAATTTGCAGGTCGATTCCGCCGCACTCCTTGATTCGCTCTTCGTACCACTTGCAGAACGCTCGGTAGTTCTTCGTCGTGCCCGACGGAATGTGAATGTGCTCCTTCGGCACGTTGATGTGCTTGAACAGGTTCTCCCACATGAAGTAGTGGTACGACTGGGGGTGCGAGGCCGGCAGCCCGACGTACTCGTCCAGGTTGAAGGTCCAGACTTGCGAGAAGTCCAGACCTTCCTCTTTGTGCATTCGCACCAGTTCCTTGTAGAGCCCCAACGGCGTCGACCCGGTGGCCAGCCCGAGCACGGCGTTCGGCTTGCGGTTGATGAGGTTCGCCACCTGCTGAGCCGCCTGCTTGGACATTTCTTCGTACGTCTTGCAGATGTGTACCTCCATTGTGACCTCCTTCAGGCGTGTACGGAAACGGACAAGAGACACTTCACACGGTGGCCGCCCGACCGCACGCTCCCCCACTCGTGGGCAGCTCGGCGACCACGCCCGCCGCGGAGCGTTGGACTCTAGCGTTGGTCCCCTGGAATTCAAGTCCAGCGAGCTGCGAAACGCGGAAAGGCCGCAGACTGCTCGGCCCTTCGCGGTGGCGACGTCCTCGACGCACCGTTCCGCTCGACCCAGCCGGCCGGCTGGCCAGACCCGGAGCCGCTCGGCCGACACCCCAAGCGGCTTCACACCGACCTCCCCGGCGCCGCTTCGCCGGCCTCGGCAACTGACCGGTCGACGCCGCAACGGACCGATTCCGTCTTGCAGTCGGACGGGACTGCTGAGTACAACACCGGCCCTCACGCTCCGGGGCTCCCGCCGGTTCATGCCCGACGCGCCGTGCTGCGCAGCGGCGTGTGTTTCTCGTGGAGCTTCCGAGCGTCACCGCTGAAAGGCGTCTCGAGTACGCCGCGCTTGCTTCCGACGAACGGCTGCTGGAGGAACCGACTGTCCATGCTGAACCGTCTGCGCAAGTGGCTTTGTCCCGACGTGGCCATTGACCTGGGAACGGCCAACACGTTGGTGGCCATTCAGGGCGTCGGCATTGTGCTGGACGAGCCGTCGGTCGTCGCCCTGCAAAAGGGAACCCGCCGCGTCCTGGGAAAGGGTACGGCCGTCGGCAAGTTGGCCAAGCAAATGCTGGGACGCACGCCGGACTCCATTACGGCCGTTCGTCCGTTGCAGGACGGCGTCATTACCGACTTCGAACTGTGCGAGGCCATGCTGCGGTACTTCCTGCAGAAAGCGGTTCGGCCTCGACACGGACTTCGTCCTCGGGTCGTCATTGCCGTGCCCGGCGGAATTACACCAGTGGAGAAGCGGGCTGTTTTCAACAGTGCGGAACGGGCCGGGGCCGGTCGGGTGTACTTAATCGAAGAAGCCAAGGCGGCCGGCATTGGCGCCGGACTACCCATTTCCGAGCCCATGGCCAGCATGGTCTGCGACATTGGCGGCGGCACCACCGAGGTGGCCGTCTTCAGCCTGGCCGACGTCGTCGTGTCCCGTTCCATTCGCGTGGCCGGCGACGAAATGGACGAGGCCATTGTCGAGTACATGAAGCAACACTTTTCCTTGCGAATTGGCACTCAGACGGCCGAGCAACTGAAAATTGAAATTGGCAGTGCGTACCCGCTGGAACAGGAGTTGACAACCGAAGTACGCGGGTTGGACACGGTCAGTGGCGTTCCGCGTAAGGCGGTGGTCACCAGCGAGGAGGTGCGGGCGGCCTTGCGCGAACCGCTGGAAGCCATTCTCAATTGCATCAAGAGCGTCATTGAGCAGTGCAAGCCGGAGCTGGTGGCCGACATTGTCGACACCGGCCTGGTCTTGACGGGCGGCGGAGCGTTGCTGCGCGGACTGGACCTGTTCTTGAACGAGCAACTGGGCATTCCGGTGCGGGTGGCCGACGACCCGCTGCGCACCGTGGCTCGCGGCACAGCGATTTGTCTGGAGCACCTGTCTCAGTGGCGCGACAGCCTCGACTCCGGCGAGGCCGACCTGTAGTCGACGCGAACCGCGGCCGTCCGGAACGCCGCCGGGCCGACCGGCCACGCCGCCGTTCCCTTCGACTTCTCGAACCACTCGAACCACCCTCTCTCGTTCTGCAACCTGCTTCGCGGGGCGGACCGATGGGCACAAAGGCACGGTGGACTTGGCTGACCGCCGCGGCTTGCGGCTTGGCGGCCGTCGGGCTGCTGCTGGCTTCGTCGACGGCGGCCGACGCCGTTCGTTCTGCCGTGCGCGACGCTTTGCGGCCCGGCGTGGGCGTTTTGCACGACGCTTCGTCCGCCTGGCACGCCTGGCAAGTCCGACAACGCCGCCTGAACGAATTGGCTCGGCGACTGGACCAGCTCCAGGCCGAACGCGACCACTGGCGTCAGCAAGCACAAGCTTTGGCAGCGGCGTTGCTCGCCACACGGCAGCAGTTGCAATTGGCTCGCCGAACCGGCCGCTCGCCGACTCCGGCGGCCGACAGCGAACCGCTGCTGGTCGCCGAGCTGGTTCGAGCCCGTGTGCTCGGTCCGGCCGACTGCCAGTGGCTGACCCGACGCCGGCTGCTCGACGCAGGCGTGTTGGCCGGGGTCGAGCCCCGTTCGTTGGTGCTCGAGCCAACCGCCGTGCTCGACCAGGGAAGTGTCGAGCGACTGTCGCCCGGGCTGCCCGTCTTCGCCGGACGCTGCGTCGTGGGAAAGGTCGTGCAGGCCGGGCGGTTCGTCAGCGTTGTCCAGCCGGTGACCGACCCCGAGTTCCGCGCCTACGCCCAGCTGGCTCGACCAGCCAGCGCGGCCGACGCCCCGAACCGCTCCGCCGCGTCGTCGCTGCTCGTCTTCGGCGCCCGCGGCCTGTTGCGAGGAAACGGCGACGGCACGTGCCGGCTGTTGCTGATTGAAAGGACCGAGCCGGTGCGAGTCGGCGACTTGGTGTTGACGGCCGACCGAGACGGCCTTTTCCCTTACCCCATGCTTTTCGGCACGGTGGTGCAGGCTCAGCTCCGGCCGGGACAGCCGCACTGGCAAATCCGAGTGCGACCGGCCGTCCGGCTGGACGAGCTGCCGGTGGTCGAGGTTCTTCGCAAACGGCTGAACCCGCGGCGGCTGGCTCGGACGGAAACGGCCGACGCCCGCGCAACGCGTGGCCCGCGGAACGCGGAGGTGGAGGTGCGTCCATGAAAAAGCTGCGTCTGCTCTTGTGGGTGGTCGTCTTTTACGCAGCGGCCGTCGCTCAGCTCGGCCTTCGTCCGGCCGTGGCGGTCCACGGCGTGGCGCCGGACTGGCTGTGGGCCGTTGCGACGCTGGCGGTGTTTAGTCTGCCCGGCCCGACGGCCGTCGCGGCCGGCAGTTTGGCCGCGCTGTTGGCCGACTGTCTTTCTTCGCGGCCTCTGGGGTGCGGTGTTCTGGCCGTGGCGGTCACGTCGCCAGGGTTCTTGTGCGGGTCTGGGGGCGAGCGTCGTCGGTTCCGCCGTCCGCTCGCTCAGGCCGCGTTCGTTTCGACAAGTCTGCTCGTCCGCGACGCGCTCGCTCACGCCGTGACCGACGCGGGCTGGCGGCTGGAGTGGCTGCTGCCGTCGTTGGGCGAGGCGGCCTACACGTTGGCGGTGGTGTTCGCCGTGTCGGCGGTGTTGCTCTTGGTGGGACGGCTGTGGCGTCGAGGCGACGAGACGGTCGGTCCCACGCCGCAGTTGTTGACGAACCGTTGGAGCATGTTGACTCCGGAGTAGCGTGGCGTTGCCGTCCATGTTGAACAGACCGGTTGCGCCGCTGTCCGAGCCGGCTTCGGGACGAACGTCGGTCGGCTTGTGGGACGTCGACCGGCGTCCGACCGCGCGGCTGGTGTGGCTGTTTGCTGGCATTCTGGGCTGCTTCCTGGTCGTTGCCGCTCGACTGGCCTTCCTGCAGCTGGTCGCTCGCGACCGGTTCACGTCCGAGCCGGAGCACCTGACGCGAGTTTTGGAGCCGCTGCCCAGCAGCAACGGACGCATTCTGTCCGCCGACGGCACGGTGCTCGCTCAAGACGTCCGACACTTCACCGTGTTGGCCCACTACCGGTGGCTGGAACAACCGCCCGACCGCGACTGGCTGCGACACCAAGCCCTGTCGCGACTACCGGCCAGCGACCGTCGGAATTGGCAGCGAGTTCACCAAGAGGAGCAGCGCGTGCTGGCGGCTCGGGAGGCCATGTGGAGCCGACTGGCGAGCCTGCTGCGGGTCTCGCCCGAGCAGCTGCAGCAGAAAAGACAGGCCATTCAACGTCGCGTGGAGCGAATTGTGGAGCGGGTGGAGCGACGGCGAGCGGCTCGGTGGCAGGAGCAACTGCGTCGACGCCGCTCCTTTCCCGCCGACCCGAACTTGTGGCTGCACGCTCCGTCGCAAGCGGCTCGACAAGCCTGGGGCGCTTTCGTCGACGCTCTGACCACGCCGCCGCCTCGCCGACGACACGACCCAGTGGTGGTGGTCGAGGAGCTGTCGTACCACGTTGTGGCGGACGACGTGCCGTTCGAGGTGGCGGCCGAAATCGAAAGCCACCCCGAGCTGTTCCCGGGCCTGCGGTGCCGCGTGTCGTACCAGCGTGTCTACCCGCAACACGACCTGGCCGCTCATGTCGTCGGCAGCCGCGTTCCGGCGGGAGCGGCCGACGGTGAGCTGAGTCCGGCGGGTCGAAGCGTCGGCAGCGAAGACCCCTACGGTTACGCCGCCTCGGAACTGGTCGGGCGAACGGGCGTGGAGCGGTCGTGCGAGCTGTGGCTGCGAGGCGTGAGCGGCGTCCGTCAACTGACGAAGAACGCTCGGGGAGAGGTCGTCGGTGTGCGAACGCTCCGGCCGCCGCGGGCCGGTTGCGACGTCGAGCTGACGCTCCACGTGCCGCTCCAGCGCGAGGCGGAGCGAATTCTGGACCAAGCGGTGACGGAAGTGAACGGCGGAGCTGGACCGGGCGGAAGTCGTGCCGACGCTCGCCACGCCGGCGGCGGCTGTCTGGTCGTGCTGGACGTCCACACGGGCGAAATTCTGGCCGCCGCCTGCTCGCCCCGCTTCGACCTGAACCTGCTCGTCCACCCGGACCCCGCGCAGTGGGCTCGACTGGCCGCTGACCCGCGGAGCCCGTTCCTGCCGCGACTGACTCACTTGCAGCTTCCGCCCGGCTCGGTCTTCAAAACCCTGACGGCCGTGGCCGCGTTGGAAAGCGGCCGCGTGGACCCGACGCGACCGATTTTCTGCCGCGGGTACCTCGACCGTCCCGACCGCTACCGCTGCCTGATTTACCGTCGTTACGGCTACGGCCACGGCCGCGTGGACTTGGTCGACGCCTTACGCCGCTCGTGCAACGTCTACTTTTTCACCGCGGCGCGAACCATGGGACCGGAACCGCTGGTGCTGTGGGCTCAACGGTTCGGCTTCGGACGTCCCACCGGGGTGGACCTGCCAAACGAAAAAAGCGGCCACCTGCCCGTTCCACCGCGGCTGCGCCGGCACCGCGACGCCGAACTGGCTCAGGTCGCGTACAACCCGTTCGCCGAGCCGCTCCAGTCCGCGCGAGCCGACCGCGTCGAACGGTGGTACCCCGGCGACACGCTGGGCCTGGCCATTGGTCAAGCCAGCCTGACCGTCACGCCGCTGCAAATTGTTCGAATGATGGCCGCGGTGGCCAACGGCGGCTACCTGGTGACTCCCCACGTGGTGCGTCGCGTCTTTGGCGTCCGGCAACAGCCGCACGCAACCGTCGCTCAGCTGGACACGACGGACTCCCCGGCCGGCCCGACCGACAACGCCACAACCAGCGGCGTCCGCGTTGTCGAGCGGAACCTGGAGCCGGTGCCGATTCCCGGCCTGAGGCCGTCGACGCTGAAGCTGGTGCGGCAGGGACTGGAGCAGGTCGTGGCCTCGCCCCGCGGCACGGGCCACCGAACGGTGTACCTGAAAGACATTCCAATTGCCGGCAAGACAGGAACGGCTGAAGCGGGCTCCGCACGCGACCACGCCTGGTTCGCTGGCTACGTGCCGGCCGACCAGCCGCAGTACGCGTTCGTCGTCGTCCTCGAACACGGCGGCTCGGGCGGACACGCCGCCGGCCCGGTCGCACGCAAACTGGTCCAAGCCATGCTGCGACTGGGACTGCTGAAGGCAAGAAGTCGCTAGCCAAAGGCCCAGTGCTGCGTCACAGCGAAAAATTGGGACTCAGTCCATTGTGGCGCAACTGCCTCGGCAGCGGCCAAGGAAAAGTCCCCTCTTCCCGAGTCGCCTCCAGCTCCGACTGGACCGACGCCTTCCGACGGTCCCGGTCCGCTGCCGCGGCCGAGCGAGCCGCCTCGACGCCCGCCCGCCGCTCCGCACGCGAATCGGCCACGGCCGCGCGACCCTCCGCCAACCCCGCCTGGTCGGCCAGCATCCGGACGACCCATTGCTCAACCGCCTCTCGATCGGCCACCACTTGGCTGCGCGCCGAGTCTCCCTCGTCCTGGACCTCCGACGCCACCGACACCGGAGCGCTCGGAGCCGTCCGCCCGGCCAGCGTCGCCTCCTGCTCGACCGTCCCCACCACCGTCGGCGCCACCAGCGTCACGTCGACCACACCACCGGCCCGGGCGGTGACGACCGCCAGCGTGTGGGAGCCACCGCTCCAAGAGCGCGAACCCGCTCCCGTTGGTCGCTGGCTCGGAAGGCCAGAAACGCCGCTTGCTGGCAACCGAGCGGCAGCTCGGGCGGGAAGCGGCCCGTGCCGCACGAGCGGCAGCTCGCG
>CAYSAG010000101.1:0-16080 GCA_964428935.1 uncultured Planctomycetaceae bacterium
AGACAGTTCCCCACAGTCGACTGAGTCCCAACTTTTCGGCGTGACACAGCACTAGTCGGGTAGTCGAGCGACCCACGGACGGCGTTCCGTTCCAGCCGGGCCGGATGTGCGGGCGAGGGGTGTCTTGCGGAATCGGCCCGCGTGCGTTGAGGGCTCGCGACTTTCGCGCCGTCCGGTCCGACGGTAGGATGAGCGAAGAGCCTGTTGGCGGGTGTTGCTCGAAATGCCGCTGCAGGGCCGTGAACCGCTTGGCGCGAAGGCGTCCGTCGCGTTCGTACGGTCCTTGGCCGGGTCGGTTTCGCGAGACGCTGGGTGTCTGGGTGTTAAAGTCAGGGCCTCTACGTTGACCCGATTCAGCAACGCGCATTGGGGGGAGTCTGAGAACATGCGAAGGGAATTCTTGACGCTGCTGGCCTCAGTTTTGGTCGTGCTCGGCGTTCGGCCCGCTTGCGCGCCGGTCAGCGCGGCCGACAAACGGCCGAACATTCTGTTCATTTTGGTGGACGACTTGGGCAAGGAGTGGGTCAGCTGTTACGGGGCCGAAGACATCCGGACGCCAAACGTCGACCGCCTGGCGGCGACTGGCATGCGTTTCGAGAACGCCTACTCGATGCCTCAGTGCACGCCCACGCGTGTGACGCTGTTGACCGGGCGGTACCCGTTTCGCAACGGCTGGGTCAACCATTGGGACGTTCCGCGTTGGGGTGTCGGCTATTTCGACTGGAAGTGTCGGCAGAACATGACTTGGGCCCGGCTGCTGCGAGAGGCCGGTTACGCCACTGCGGCTGCGGGTAAGTGGCAGATCAACGACTTCCGGCTCACTCCAGATGCCCTCCGGAAACACGGTTTCGACGAATGGTGCATGTGGACCGGCTACGAGTCGGGCAATCCGCCCAGCGCCCGACGGTACTGGGACCCGTACATCAACACGCCGGAAGGGAGTCGAACGTACGAGGGCCGTTTTGGTCCGGACGTGTTCTGCGAGTTTTTGATGGATTTCATGGAGCGGCACAAGGACCAGCCGATGGCTTTGTACTACCCCATGGTCTTGACGCACGGCCCACTGACGACCACACCGTTGGCCCCGAAGGCGTCTGGGAAGCTGGAGCGGCACAAGGCCATGGTCGAGTACGTCGACTACGTGATTGGCCGGTTGGTGGCGAAGCTGGAGGAACTGTCGATTCGCGACCGAACCATTGTCATTCTTTCGACCGACAACGGGTCGGGCGGCGGCTTGGTGGGCCACCGGTTGGGCCACGCGGTACGCGGTGGCAAGGGGAAGATTTCAGAGGCCGGCTGTTGCGAACCGTTCATCGTGAGTTGCCCTGGTCTGGTTCCCTCGGGGGTCGTGACAGACGCGCTGACCGACTTCACGGACTTGTTCCCGACGTTTTGTGAGCTGGCGGGCGTTCGAATTCCCAGCGACTTGAAACTGGACGGCGTCAGCATCGCGCCGGTCATTCTGGGCCGAGCGAAAGACTCGCCGAGACAATGGATTCTGGCCATGGGACACGGGGCCGCGCGAGTCGACGAGAAAGGAGTTCGCGGCGTCGTGGACTTTGCCGAGCGGGCCATTCGAGACAAGCGGTACAAGGTCTGGGTGAACTCGGCTCGCCAAATCGAGCGGCTGTACGACTTGAAGACAGACCCGTTTGAGGAGCGCAACTTGGTCTCCAGCACCCGGCCGGAGCACGTGGCGGCCTTGAAGAAATTTCAGAAGATCGTCGACTCGCTTCCAAAGGTCGACGCACGCCCGTGTTACCAGCCGCGAGCTGCCAATCCTTGGGACCGAAAGGCCGGCCGGCCCGGCTCTAAACGTCCGCACGTCCGGCGGCGGAAAGTGCGTTCCGCTTCGTAGAGTGTGTTTCAACAACCTTGCTCGGCAGAAATCTGAACGGCCACGCGTGGTCGCGAGACAAAGGCCGCGCTTCGTCGTGGCCGTTCACGGCCTACGCGGGACGTCCGGGAGCATTTCTCGCCTGAACCTGGAGGTGCCTGCAAGACCCGGGTGCTGTTCGGGACAGCTTCAAACCCGTTCGCAGGGCGTTTGTGAAAATGTGTTTTCGAGGCCAGGGGAAGATGTGCCGTGCGAGCGGCATCGAACAAACCGAGCGGGCTCGGCCGACGCCCCGCGCGCCCGGTTGCCGCGGCCAGGGAAGAAATGTCGGAAGACAGCCCGTCGCGTCGGCGTGAGTGGGCTCGCGTAGCGGTTCGGTCGTTCGAACGGGTTTGGACCTCGGATTGTCGTTCGGGGCCGGATCGGCTAATTTACTGGCTTCTTAGGGTCCGGCTTGCCGGCTCAGACCGACCTGAGAGCGTGTTTTCAAACTTGGTGGCGGCCGTCGAGGCGGCAAGGCGAACGGCTGGCGGTTCGAAAGGGTTGCTCTTGGCGCGGGTTGCTGGAAAGCTTGTCGCGTCGATGAAGACATGCCCTTCGTCGGTGGCTCCTGCCAAGAAGTTCGATCTGAACTTTTTGTTTTCGTGTGACACCTGCCGTAGTGAGACACGCCTTGGAGTGGGCTCGATTTCTGGTCGGCCGCAGTCGCGGGCTCGGAGCTCAAGCGGTCTTGCCGTTGTGCGAGCTGTCAGGGCGGCCGCGGTCCGTTCGGGTTCGTCGCCTTTTCGGGAGCGGTTCGTCCAGTGGAACTCCAACCACACGCAAGCGACAGGTAAGGGAGGCCCATGAAAGGGAAACGCGTTCCGTTGGTTCGGTGGCGGTGGATTGCGGTCGTTTCTGTGCTGTTGCTGTGGCCCGGAGCATTTGGAGCGAAGTGGGAGAGTTCTTCGACGAGCGGAACCGACGCGGTCCTGGTGGCTCAGGCCTCCGCGTCTGCGTCGACTCAAGCGGCGACGACTGAGAAGGGCGTCGGCTCGGAAGCGGTGGAGCCGCCCGGCGATTCGGAACGGGCAACCGAGCCGCCGGCCGACGCCGCCTCGCGCGACAGTGCCGACCAGCAGTCGGTTGGCGGCGAAGCGGAGGTCGCGGCGGCCGAGGAGCATCATGGAGGCGGACACGCGGACCCGGTTGGGCCGGTCCTGTTGGGGGTGGTCATCATCATTTTGGCGGCCCGTCTGGGCGGTCACTTGTTCGAGGTGGTCGGACAGCCGGCGGTGCTGGGCGAACTGACGGTGGGAGTGATTCTGGGCAACCTCCCGCTGATTGGAATCACGGCACTGGAGTTCTTGAAGGTCGACTACTCCAGCGGCGTGGCTCCCCACGGCCTGCTCGGCATGGCCGGCGTGACCATCGACCACCTGTCGCGGATTGGCGTGGTGCTGCTGTTGTTTCAAGTGGGGCTGGAGACGACCGTCGGCGAGATGCGCCGGGTCGGCCTGTCGGCCTTCCTGGTTGCCACGTTCGGGGTCATTGCGCCCATCCTGCTCGGGTGGGGCTGCGGAGCGGTCTTGTTGCCCAACCACCACTGGACGGTCCACATGTACTTGGGGGCGACCTTGGCGGCCACCAGTGTGGGCATTACAGCTCGTGTGCTACAGGACCTGGGCAAGTCGACCACGAAAGAAGCTCAAATCATTCTGGGCGCGGCCGTCATTGACGACGTCATGGGGCTGGTCGTGTTGGCGGCGGCCCAAGGCGTCATTACGGCCATTGGTGACCCGTCGGGCGGTTCTTTTGGAGCGGCGGACCTGGTGGCCATTCTGCTGAAGGCTGTCGGGTTCCTGTTCGGAGCGTTGCTGCTGGGGCAGTACATCAGCCGACCGCTGTTCAAAGTTGCGAGCTACCTGCGCGGACAAGGTTTGCTGGTGGTCACGGGACTGGCGATTTGCTTCTTGTTTGCGTGGGCGGCCAATGTGGTCGGGCTGGCGCCGATTGTCGGGGCTTTTGCCGCCGGGTTGATTTTGGAGAAAGTCCAGTACCGTGAGTTGGCCGAACGGTCCGGCGGACACGAACTGGAAGAACTCATCGAGCCGATTGCCGCTTTGCTGGTTCCCATTTTCTTCGTCGAGATGGGCATTCAGGTCGACCTGCGCAGCTTCACCGACCCGACCATGCTGGGGCTCGGCGCGGCGCTGACCGTGGCCGCCATCATCGGCAAGCAAGTCTGTTCGTTCGGCGTACTGGAGAAGGGCGTCGACAAGCTGAGCGTCGGCCTGGGCATGATTCCGCGAGGCGAAGTCGGTTTGATTTTTGCGGCCATTGGTCTGCAAATGAAAATTGGGTCGGAACGAGTGGTGGACCCGCACACGTACTCGGCCATCGTGGCCATGGTCATGATTACCACAATGGTCACGCCGCCGCTGCTGAAATGGTCTTTGACGCGGCACGACCGAGTGGAGAAGGCGGAGACCGAGAAGGTGGCTCCGTGAGCCGCGGGCCGGACGCCGGTCGGTTGCGGGTTTTCTTTCGGCCGGGGCAGGAGCGACGCGACGTCTCGCCGCCGGAGAAGCCGGCCCGAATCTCGGTGGGGTTCGGCCGCGGGTGCAGTCTCTGGCGGAAGTGAGGCGCTGCCCCCGACGACGGCGCGTGCCGCGCTGATTCGTTGCTGCGGACTGCGGTTGGACTGCGCGTCGGCTTCGGGCTGCTCGCGTGCCGGCTCGGGCCAGCGCGGCTTTGTCGGGCAGGCTCAAACTGCGGTCGCCGGTCTTGCCCGGGACGAGTGACTGTCTCTTTGGCGGCGAGCTCTCTAGCATGACTCGCCGAGGGGTCGGTTCCAGAAAACGGGCGGAGGCGGTCGACCGTCGGCGCGTGGAGCGCTCCGCGAGTGGGGTCGTGTCGGGAACGTCCTCGCAGGCTGGGGGCCGAGCCGACGGCTGAAACGCGACGCCCCAGGACGTGGTCGCGTGGCTGGGACGCGGAGTGCCGGTGTCATGAAGTTGGAGCGGATTGGTTCGTACGTGGTCGAGCGGGAATTGGGGGTCGGCGGAATGGGCACGGTCTACCTGGCCCGTCACGAGCAGACGGGCCGGAGCGTGGCCGTGAAAGTGTTGTCGCCGGCTTTGTCACGCGAGCGGGGATTCGTCGAACGTTTCCGTCGAGAAATCGAGGCGCTGAAGCGTCTGAAGAGCGAGCACATTGTCGAGCTTTACGAAAGCGGCCAGGAGGGCGAGCTTCACTACTACGTCATGGAGTACGTCGAGGGGGAGACCTTGAGCCAGCGGCTTCGACGGGAGCGGCGACTGCCGTGGAAGCAGGTCGTGGAGATTGCCTTGCAAATCTGCTCGGCCTTGAAAGCCGCTCACAACGCCGGCGTCGTTCACCGGGACTTGAAGCCGTCCAACATCATTCTGACGCCGGACGGCCGGGTTAAGCTGACCGACTTCGGAATCGCTCAAATTTTCGCTGCATCGAAACTGACGGTCACGGGAAGCATTGTCGGGACGCCCGAGTTCATGTCGCCGGAGCAGGCGGAGGGGCGGAGGGCGACGAAAAGGAGCGACTTGTACTCGCTGGGCGTGTTGATGTACACCATGCTGACCGGGCGGCCGCCTTTCGTGGGGCGGACGACGTTGGACGTCATTCGCAAGCACCGCTTCGGGCGCTTCGACCGAATCAGTGCTGTGGTGCCGGACGTGCCGCGGCGGCTCGAACAGATTGTCGACCAACTCTTGGAGAAGGACCCAGACAAACGGTTTCCAGACGCGTACGTGGTGTCGCTTCGGCTGCGGGAGGTGCTGCGGCGGGAGGACGAGTCGGGGCGGTCGACCGTGGCCGACGTCGAAGCTTTGGACGGAGAGGAGCCGACCGTCTACTTGCCGCCGGACGGGGCCTCGGACCGACCCGGACCCGCCACGCTCATGCACGGCCTCATGAAGGCCGAACTGCAGCGCCAGGCGCAGCCCACGGCGGTGGGCCGGTTGCTGAACAGCACGTGGTTTCTTCTGGCGTGTCTGGTGCTGTTGGTGCTCGGCGGCGTCTGGTGGCTCCGTCACCCGCCGGTGCCGCCTCCTTCTGCTGAGGACAGCACCACACCGCCAGACGACGAAGTCGACCGCCTGCTGGACTTGGCTCGACGGAAGGTTCGAGTCGGCGACGAACGGGGCGCGGAGCGAATGCTGCGTTCGCTGGCTGATCTATTGGAGCAACTGCCCGGCCGTGAGAACGAACTTCAACTGGTGCGGCGGCAGCTGCGACAGTTGGAGCGGCAACAGCAGGAACGGGCAGGGCGGTTGACGCTGGCCGAGCAATCGTTGCAACGAGCGGCTGAGCTGGCCAAGGCCGGTCAGCACGAACAGGCGGAAGCCATTTGCCGCGACGTGTTGGTGCTGTACGGCGACGACCCGGCGGCCGATCCGGTGGTCGAGCGGGCTCGGCGGCTGCTGGAGCAGGTCGGCGAGCCACTAGCGGGCTCGACCGGTGCCGCTCGTCGAAGCGAAGCCAGGGAAACGTCTCGGGACTCGCCAGGAGGGCAAGGCGGTGCGACGGCCGTCGGTCCGGGGGACGCGGCCGGCCGCAGCGGGCAGGAAGAAGCCAGCCGCTCAGACTAGCGCCCTTCTTGCTGCGGGAGAGCGTCGTGGCTGGCGGGCAAGAGACAGCGCCGAAAGCTGGAGCAGCGAAACAACCGCCGGGAGAACGGCGGCGGCGAGAACAAGACTGGCAGTGGCCGGAGCTCGGCGGACACCCAGGAGCGTGCGGAGTGAGGGCGCGGTTTGTCCACGTCGAAGAAGCGGAGTTCGTCAAGAAATGGCGACGGCGGAGCAACTACGGCTTTGGGACAACGAACACGTTTGGCACCCGTTCACGCCAATGAAGGCGTACCGTCAAGAGAACGCACCAATCATTGAGTCGGCCGAGGGTTTTTTCCTAATCGACACGGAAGGCCGTCGCTACCTGGACGGCGTGTCGTCTTTGTGGTGTAACGTGCACGGGCACCGGGTGCCGGAGATTGACCAGGCCGTTCGCGAGCAGTTGGATCGGGTCGCTCACACGACGTTGCTCGGTCTGGCCAGTCCGCCGTCGATTGAGTTGGCTCACGAGCTGGTGCAGCGGACGCCGGCCGGCCTGACGAAGGTTTTCTACTCGGACAGTGGAGCGACGTCGGTCGAGGTCGCGTTGAAAATGGCCTACCAGTACCACTTGCAGAAGCGTCGGCCCGAGCGGCGGGACGTTTTCGTCTGCTTGGGCGAGGCCTACCACGGAGACACGATTGGTGCGGTCAGTGTGGGCGGAATCGACCTGTTTCACGCGGCCTACGGCGCGCTGCTGTTCGAGACCATTAAGGTGCCGTCGCCCGTGGCGTACCGCGTGCCGGACGGCCACACGGAAGAGAGCTACCTGCAGTTTTGCTACGACGAGGTGGAGCGGGTTTTGCGTGAGAACGGGGAGCGGGTGGCGGCGTTCGTTTTGGAGCCGCTGGTGCAGGGAGCGGCTGGAATGCTGGTCCACCCGCCCGGGTACTTGCGGTTCGTCCGCGAGCAGACGCGACGCTACGGCATTCCGCTGATTGCCGACGAAGTCGCGGTCGGTTTCGGTCGGACCGGAACGTTGTTCGCCTGCGAGCAGGAGCAGGTCTGTCCGGACTTCCTTTGCTTGGCGAAAGGGTTGACCGGCGGTTACTTGCCCGTCGCAGCCACGCTGACCACGGACGAAATTTTCGAAGCGTTCTTGGGCGAGCCGGCGGAGGGACGCACTTTCTACCACGGACACACTTACACGGGCAACGCGTTGGGGTGCGCCGCGGCGTTGGCTTCGCTCAGGCTGTGGGATGAGCGGCGGGTGTTGGAGAACGTGCGACGGAACGCCGAGCGGTTGTCGGAGCGGCTGAGGGAGGTGGCCGACCGGCCGCACGTCGGGCAGGTCCGACACAAGGGAATCATGGTCGGCATTGAGCTGGTCGCCGACAAGGAGACGAAGCGGCCGTTTCCGCCGGAGCTGCGGGTGGGGCACCAAGTCACGCTGGCCGCTCGACGCCGTGGGGTCGTCATTCGACCGCTTGGCGACGTGGTCGTGCTCATGCCGGCACCGGCCATGCCCACCGAGCTGCTCGACCAGCTGTGCGACGTGGTCTTCGAGTCGATCGACGAAGTGACCGGGCGTTTGAAAGCCGCTGGCTGAGCCAAACCGTGCGCCTGCACGACCCACTCACACCGACCGGTCTGAACCGGTTTCTCGTTCTTGGACTTCCGGCGCTACTTGCCCGGGTTCGACAGTTGGGTCAAGCAACAGCCGGACCAGCTCGACCACCGTCGACACGCCCATTTTCTGTAGCACGTCGTGTCGGCGACGTTCGGCCGTTCTCAGACTGATGCCCAGTTCGTGCGCAACCTGCTTGTTGGCCTTGCCTTGCACCAGCAATTTCATGACGGCGCGCTCTTCGTCGGTCAGGCTTTTCAGGCGGTCGCGGACGTCCTGAATCCGTTTTTGCCGCTCCCGTTGAACACGGTCCTGTTCGACGGCCTGACGAATGTGGGCCAACAGCTCTTTGCCCTCGAACGGCTTGGTCAGCAGCGTCACCGCGCCTTTTTTCATGGCTCGGACGGTGGTCTCAACGGTCGCGTAGCCGCTGACCACAATGACCGGCAGTTGAATTCCGCGCCGAAGCAGTTCCTCCTGCAGCTCCACGCCGCTCATCCCGAACAAACGCAGGTCCGTCACCAAGCAGCCGGGCTGGTCGGGAGTGTAGACCTCCAAGAACTCCTCCGCGGACTCGAAGGTGCGGACTTGGTAATGAGCGGCCCGGACCAGCGCGGCCATGGACTCGCGGGCTGCCTGGTCGTCCTCGACAATGAAGACCGTTGCCGTAGAGTACTCGGAGCTCATTGTGCAGGCTTCCGACGAGCAACCTCGGCAATTCAGCGACGGCTGACGTGAGAGCGGATCTGTGTGCGCGTCACAGCGCGAACGAACAAGCGAGCCGACTCCGGCAGCCCCGCTGAAAACCTTACCGCCCCTCCTCCTCTCAGTTCCCCAGAACTGCACGCTCGTCCGGACGAGCACGGCGTTCCAGACGGCTCCTTCCTATCCTACAACGTCACGACGCAATGTCCAACGGAGTTGCCGAATGTCGTGACGCGACGTCGCTGCCCCCGGCAAAAACGGACGCGTCGAACGGCCAGACCGGGGCAAGTCGCTGGGCGCGGACTGGCTCGTCGCGAAAACCTCGAGCTGGTGTGGTTCGGTCGACGGCACCGAACCAGCCGCACGAGCGAGCCCGCACTCACTGCTTCCCGAAACGACGGGCTGGTAGCGCTCGGTCTTGGCAGTGACCGGACAATGGCCTACGCTTCGCCCCACGCCGAGCGGAAGCTTGGCTGTTGCAACCGCAAGCCGAAGTCGAAAAGGAGGAGCGGGAGTGAGGCGTCAGCCCGAGTGGAGAGTTGGGACATGTCCGACCAGCACGTGTCCGACGGCCGTTCGAACGGCGTCGCGCCGGAGCAGCACGAGCGCGTGCGCGGCGTGTTGAGCGGCGTGCGCTTGGTTGGTGTGTTGACACTGGGCAGCCGCGTCTTGGGCTTGGTCCGCGACGTGGGCATGGCCACCCTGTTCGGCAACGGTGCGGTCCTGGACGCCTTCACCGTCGCGTTCCGAATTCCAAACCTGGCCAGACGGCTGTTCGGCGAGGGAGCTCTGAGCACGGCTCTGATTCCGGCCCTCACCCAGGAAATGGAACGACGTGGGAAGCCGGCAGCGTGGCAACTGGCCAGTTGCGTGGTCACGCTGGTCGGGACGTTTCTGCTGCTGGTGACCATTCTGCTGGAACTCGGACTTCACTGGCTGGCTCGGACGCCCCTCGGGCCCGAAGCTCGGTTGCTGCTCGACCTGACGGCCATTCTGCTTCCCTACCTGGTCGTCATTTGCCTGGCCGCTCAATTCGGTGCCGTCTTGCACACGCTAGGTCACTTCACTTGGCCGGCTTTGTTACCCATTTTGCTCAACGTCGGCTGGATTGCCGCGCTGTGGCTGCTGCTGCCGCAGCTTTCGGGAGCTCAAACGAAAATTCGCACGTTGTCGGCGACCATTGTGGTCCTGGGCGGCTTGCAACTGGCCGTGCTCTTCATTCCGCTTCGTCGCTACGGTTTTCGCTTTGGGTTCCGCTGGGAGCGGACGGGCGGACGGGCGCTGCAGGTCTTGGTGGGAATGGTGCCCATTGTTTTCGGGCTGTCCGTCACGCAGCTCAATTCCCTGTGCGACAGTCTGATTGCGTGGGGCTTCGCGGCGCCGGAGGCCACGGTTGGCGGTGTCGGGCGCGGCTGGTGGCCGTTGGAGTCGGGGACGGCGTCGGCTCTGTACTTCGGCCAGCGGTTGTACCAGTTTCCCGTGGGAGTGTTCGGGGTCGCGCTGGGCACGGTGCTTTTTCCGTTGTTGTCGCGGCACGCCGCTCGGGGCGACCGGCAACTCCTGCGGGAGGACCTGGAGCTGGGGCTCCGCCTGGTTCTGGCCATTGGACTTCCAGCCAGCGCGGGTCTGGTCCTTCTGGCCGCTCCCATTACGTCGCTCCTGTTCCGCTACGGCGCCTTCGACCTGCAGGACGCAGAGCAAACCAGCCGAATGATTGCCGCGTACGGTTGCGGAGTCTGGGCGTACTGCGGCTTGTTGATTGCTCACCGCGGGCTGTACGCGCTGGGAGACCGTCTGACGCCGACGCGGATTGGTGTGCGAATCGTGTTGCTGAACGTGGTGTTGAACCTGTGGCTGATTTGGCCATTGGGAGGTCCCGCTCTGGCCCTGACCACCGCCGGCTGCTCCGCGTTGCAGTTGGGGTTGGTCCTGTGGTGCCTGTCGGAACGGCTGGACGGTTTGGACTGGCGTGGGCTGGGACGAACGGCTTGGCGGACGGCGGCGGCCACCGTGACCATGTCGCTGGTGTGCTGGACGACGCTTCGGGCGGTGCCCGAGGGGGACGCGGTGGTCGTTCGGCTGGTCCGCGTGCTGGTGCCGGCTGCCGCGTCGGTCGGCGTGTACTTTGTGGCCGCCGCCGTCTTGGGCGTGGACGACCTTTGGCGGCTGCTGCCCGGCCGAAAATGAGACAACCGAGAAGCGAGCGGCCCGTACGGGACGCCGAGGTCGTCGGACCAAACCGTCCCCGTCACGCTCGGTCTTGCCGGCCCAACTCGCACAACAGCCGCTTCAAGTACGAAATGCAATGGGTCATGCGACGCTGTTCAAAATCGACGTGTTCCTGGTGCGGCAGCTGGTCCACCTCTTCCTGCAAAATGAATTCGTTGATGTCGATTGCCTTGCCGCGAATGTGGCGCAGGGTCGCGGCGACTTGACGAGCCGTCTTGTTACGGTACGGCACCCAGAAGCGGTCTTCCAGCCATTTCACTTCGAAGTGCTGTCCATTCATCATTTCGATCGACAGGCCCATTTCTGGGTCAATGTGTTTCAGCAGCCGTTCGGTGATTTCACGCAGTCGCAGGCTGCCGCACCCCAGCGGAACCATGGTGAAGCGGAAACCTCGCGTCACCTCTTCAATGGCGAAGTCTTTGTAGTGCGTTGCGACAATGTACGGCCCGAGGGTGTCGGCGGCTTCAATGGGGTCGTCCAGCGTGCCGACCGTGTTGCCGACGTCGAAGAGGACGCCGACGTGAGGCGAGTCGACACGGCGAATCAGGTCGCGCAGCTCATCAACGGTGAAGTCCAAGTGGTTCTCGACGGCAATGGTGAGCTTCAACGACCGGGCGACCGGCGCCAGTTCGCGCAGTCGAGCCTCGCAGCGGGCGACGTGTTCGTCCCATTGCTTCAGCGTGGGAATCTTGTCCGGTCGCATGAGCATGCCGAAGGAGCAGCCAATGACTTTGGACCCGAGGGCCGCAGCCTTCTGCATGGCCCGCTCGTACGTTCGCCGGAACGCTCCGCCGCCGTGGACTTCCAGCAGCACGTCCAGCTCCTCGGCGCGGCGTCGCAGACGGGCCAGCCCCGCGTCGTCCAGTTGGTCAATCATGGAGTAGTACAGCTGCAGGACTTCGCCGCCCGCCTTTCGAGTGGCCTCGACCACCTGCACGGCGTCGAAACGCGGCCCCGGCCGGTCCCGGTACGAGAAAAGGCCGATTGAGTACTGGTAGCCGTACGAAACCGCTCCGACCCGGTTTCGGACCGGTCGGCCGGAGTCGGTGGCCGCGGCCTGGCCGTTCGAACGCTGTTCAGTTTTGCCGGCTTCCGCGTGAGTGGAACGCGCCGCCACTCCGCCGGCCAACAGCGCGCCGGCCGACGTCGCCAAGAAAGCGCGCCGTGAAGATTGGTGCTTGTCGGTCATGTTTCTCATCCCTCTCTTTTCGCTCTGAGTTTCGTCGTTGTTGGGCTTCGCTTCGTGTCGGTTTTTCTTGCTGCTCGACCGTTGCGTCGGACTGGCCGTCGTCCGAGCCAGCCGCTCGCAGTCCATGGCTTGTTGCTCCTCGGAAGTCGGCCGTTCTTCGGACGTCGCCCGACACACGCTTCTGGCGTCCCGTTGTTTTTTTCGAACGCCAGACCAGCGTGCCGTGGCAGCTTCGAAAAGTCAAACCGAACGGCCCTGGCAAGGCTAGTCGCCTTTCGACGGCAAGAACACGCTGCCGCCCCGCTGCGAACCACCCGTTTGCCGTGGAGCGCTCTCGGCACACGTTCCCCGGCGGTTCGTCCGGCCCGGTGCCGAGCGGCCGGTTGGCACGCTGGCTGGTCAGTCGTCGAAAAGGCTTTTCTCCGACGGCCGGCTGCCGCCGCGCCAGCGTTCCAGGTGCAGGTTCCAAACGCCGAGCCCGAGGAAATCTTTGGGCGGAAGCGGCCGGTCCAGCAGGCCCCAAAAACAGTTGCGGGACCGTGCCTTGGCCCGACCGTAGGTCATGCCCAGTCGCGGCGAGAAGTCGTGCGGTGAGCTGGTCACCTTCAACGTCGGCGGGTGAATGTCGTACAACTGGTTGGCCCAGTTGCAGACAATGTAAAGCTTCTCGGGTGCGAACGGTTCCAGGCCCAGTTGCAGCAGCTCGGGGAACTGGCTGGGGTCGGCCGCGGAGTCGAACGCGCGAATGAGCGCTCGAGCCACCTCGCCGACGCCGTGAGCGTAGTAGCCTTCCTGGACCACCGGCTGTTCGGCCACCAGCACACGCGGCCGCAAAGCGCGAACCACCGCCACCAGCCGTCGCTCCAGCCCTTCAATGCCTCCGTAATTCTGGTACCGCTGCGCAATGCCGTGTGGCCGGTCTCGCTCCCGCCAACAAAACTCAATGAAACTGTGCACGACCGGCACGCCCGCGGCCAAGGCGGCTGCGGCCACCGAGTGGCGGTTGTAGTCGCCGCCCAGCTCGAACGGACGCACGCCGCGAGCGAAGCACACGTAGGCCGTGTCGAACCGCTCGCTCAGCGGCCCCAACGGAGCGCCGTTCAGGTGGTGGTCGTGGGCTGTGGCGTAAAGCAGTCCCATTGGACGACCGGAATGACGCTGACGGACCCAGGTCTTCCCGCCGTCGGCCGTGTGCAGAACCAAGCCGCGTTCTCCGACCAGCCAGCCCTCGGCGGCTTCCGGAAAGCAGGCCGCTCGGAACAGGCCTGGCTGGCCGGTCCGGACCACGCGCCAGGCGTCGTCACCCGGGCGTCGGCGTGCGACGAGCAACGGGCTGACGGCCCAAGCGGTTCCGTCCGGAGCCACGGTCAGGCTCTCGAACGACGCCAGCTCCAGCGCGGCCTCGTCCAGGTCGACGGGTTCGAGCTGCCACGACCGGCCGCCGTCGCGCGTCCCGAGAATGGTGCCGCCGTCACCGACAATCCAACCGCGTTGTCTGTTGGCGAAGGCAATGGCTCGGTACGCGGCTGGCCAGCCGTTGGGACGACGCGGCACGGGCGAGCGTTGCGGGTGCCACGTCTCACCACCGTCGTCGGTGCGGAGAATGGTTTCGTCGTGGCCCACGGCAAACCCGTGCCGCTGGTCCAGGAACGTGACACCGTAGAGCCACCGGTCGGTCTCGGTTCGCGGAACCGGACGCCAGTTCCGTCCGCCGTCGGTCGTTTTCAGCACGGTGCCGTACTCCCCGACGGCCCAGCCGAGCTGTCGGTCGAGGAAAAACACGTCTTTCAGCCAGACCGCTTCGCCTTCCACTGGCTTCGACCAGTGACGGCCGCCGTCGGTTGTTCTCAGAACGACGCCCATGCCGCCGTACAGCGCGACGGCTGCGTCGCGCGGCCACCCGCCCACGGCCCAGCCGTGGTCCTGGTCCACAAAGAAAACCTTTTCGAGAAGGAAGTCCGTGCCGGAGAACTGTTCTTGCCAGGTCTGGCCGCCGTCCTGTGTGCGCAAGACCGTGCCCAGACCGCCGACAGCCCAGCCGTGTGTCCGGTCCACGAAAAAGACGCTCGCCAGCCGGTCGCTGCGACGGTCGCGCGGAGCGGGCTCTTGTGTCGCCGCGTGGGGCGGTCGAGCCAGAGCCGGTCCCGGCCGCTTCGGGTGTGGCTCGACCTGCACCCGCCCAGGGTCGGTCAAGTGCATTCGTCCGAGCCGTCGAGGGTCACGCAGGGTCCGCAAAGACGCCGACCAGCCCGGGGCTTCGAACGACGGCCACGGGCGCGACCAACACCAATGCGTCTCGCGTCCTCCGCTTCGTCCCGCCGACTGGGCTCGGTGCAAGTTCAGCCCCCACGTCGACGAAACCCGGCCCGTCGTGCACAGCACGCTGAGCGGAATGGCCAGCTCGACCGTCCACCGGCCGTCCGACTTGGTCACTCGGACTCGGGTCCCCGAGGACCACGGAGGACAGGGAGCGACGTTGAACATTCCAAACCGGTCGTAGTAACGCTCCAGCAGCTCGCCGCGCGAGTTGACCAGGAACGTGAAGAGGCCGCCGTGAAAGCGGTCGGCGAAGTCGAGGTTCGGAGCCAGAATGACTTCGACGTAGTCGCCCCAGTCCAGCCCGAAGTGTTCCCGCCGGTCCAAGTAATGGCACCGACGACTGGCCGGACCGTACTCGGCCTGTTCCTGCTCGCGCGTCACCACGCGCAACCGCTCGACGTCCGGTTCGCGACAGTCGAACCGCACGAACAACGTCTTCCGGTCGTAGGTGATTCGAGCTTCCATTCCGCGGGCCTTGCGTCCGGAACGCGTGTCGAAGAAGTCGGCAATTCTGGTGGCTCCGGCCCATTGCTCTTCGGTGGGGAAATCTTGAACCGGGCCGCTCGTTTTCAGCGGACCGACACGCACTTCGGGCGGCGGCGGCAGAGCGACTCGCGGCGACGGCTGCGGCACGTCGTAACGGAGCAACGTGGAGTGCCGGCTTCGAGTGACCTGACCAGGCCGCCGACCGCAGCGACGAAGACGGAGCAGGTCGACGGCCCAGACCGAGTCTTGGTTGACGTTTGGCTTGAGCGACGTCCAAGGGACACGCAACCGAACTCGCCAAGACGAGCCGTCGCGGCTGGTGGTGACCTGAGCCTGCGAAGACCACGCCGGACAAACCGTGCCGCCTTCCCACGGGTCGAAAAACGCGTCCAACACCGCTCCGTTCGGATTCACCGCAACCCAGTAGTAGGCCCCTTCCAGCTCGACGCGGCCGGCACGCCGCGGCCGAGTCTGCCGCAACCACGCTGCCGGGTCGGGCACAAAGGGGGCCGGAAAAAGGTACGACCGGTCCCGGCCAATGGCCACCGGCGTAATGAGCAGAACGACGCAGTCGTCCAGCAGCACCGAGTGGGTTGGCCGTTGCTGCTGTTGGGCCCACTGGAGCAGCGCTCGGACGTTGTTCTGAAACGCCCGCTTCAGCGGCACGAAGTCGCCTTCCCAAAGCCAGCGCTGCCGGGGCGACAAACCACCGTCCTTCGGAACCCGCACCGTCAGCCGGTCCATTTCCGGCTCGCGACACACCACCGAAACCACAATGGCGTTTCGGTCGCACTCCACCGTGGCTTCCGTGAGCGGCGTTCCCGGCCGGCCGGTCGAAGTCACGAAGGGGCCCGTGGCGACCTTCTGGTCCGAGCTGGCGGAGACCACCGCACGTCCCGACAGGTCTTTGTTCTGCAAGGCCAACGCCGGCGCCGTGGGCAGCTCCCAGCGGTGCTCGGTCAAGAATGCTGTAACGGCCTTCGGCGAGACGTCCAGTTCAGCGGCGAACCGCTCGACGGTGCCGAAGAAACTAAAGAGCCCCCAGCGCACCGCGTCGACTGCTGGCAGGCGGTGGGCGGTCTCGAGCTTCTCTTCCACGGAAGCTGCTGACTCGTCGCGCCGC
>CAYSAG010000102.1:0-16029 GCA_964428935.1 uncultured Planctomycetaceae bacterium
GCTGGCTGGGTGAATCGTAGTCTGAGGCGGGGAGAGAGTCAAATTAAATATGGCGCTACCAGCTTGGGACGCTTCGGGGAAACGTGGGCCAGCTCTCGAGAATCCCGAGTCTCGGCGACTTCTGCCCGGGCCGCTGCCGCCATATTTACTTAGACCATCTCGGGATGGTCCCAGCGACCATCTGCGGCCCCGACCGCCAACAAAGCACCACGCCCCAGCCAAGAAGTACAACCAAAGCACGGCTGAAAATCGCTGCACGACGGGCGCATGCTATGAACGCACACTCTAAAGTTGCCGGACCGGCAGAAAGCACGCGGCAAGATGCCGGGTCTACGATGCGACCGCGACAGTGGTGCTTGCCCAGCTGATTTGCTCTTTTCCGCTCGACTCTCTATCGCCGGCAGACGAAATTGACTCCTTCCGGCCTCAGCTGCGACCAGCAAACCGCTCCGCAGGGCGGTAAACAAGTACTGCTGCTCCCTGACGATTCGGCGCTGGTCTGCGTTGAACTGTGGCCGGGTTCAGCGGACGCTCGGCGCGGCCGGGCTTACGCGGCTTCGGCTGTGCCGGGGCGGAGGAGTCGGGCGACGTGGGCGAAGACCCGTTCGGGTGTGAGCTCGCGCATGCAGCGGTGGTGTCCCTCGGGGCAGACCCGCTGTTGACACGGCCCGCAGTCGACGGGCACTTGCAGGTGCACCGCGCGGCCGTAAAACGTCTCGCTCCACTCCACGTGCGTCGGACCAAACAGCGTGATGACCGGGACGTTGAAGGGAGGAGCGAAGTGGCGCGGACCGGAGTCGGTGGTGACCAACAGTTGGCACAGCCGGACAGCCGCCTTCGTCAGCCCGATGCTGACCGGGGCGTCGGCCAGCGAGACGACGGTGGGACGTGCGGCTTGGGCGGCGATTTCTCGAGCGGTTTCGCGTTCCGACGGCCCGCACAGCACCAACACCGCACTGTCCAGCTCGTCGACGATCCGCCGCGCCAGCTCGGCGAAGTACTCGGCCGGCCAATGCTTGGCCGCTCCGTACGCCCCGCCCGGATTCAGGCACACCAGACGCCGAGGCAGCGGGACCAGTCCGGCGTCGGCCAGCACGCGGGCCAACAGCCGCTCGTCGCTGGGCCGAGTGGCCAGTTCCATGGTCCGGGACCGGTCGGTACAGCCCAGGTGTTCGGCCAGCCGCAGGTAGTCGTCCAGGACCGGACGCGGCTGTCGGCGCGGTCCGGGCGTCAGGCGGTCGGTCAGCAGCCAGCCCCGCCCGTCGCGGTCGAAGCCAACCCGCCGTCGGGCTCCGGACAGCCACGCCAGCCAGGCCGTGCGAAACGAGTTCGGGAACAGCACGGCCAGGTCGAAACGTTGGGGTCGTAACCGGGCCAGCAGCCGGCTTTCTCGAACCAGCCGGCTCAGCCTTCCGCCAGCAGCCGGCAGCACGACGCAGCGGTCCAGCAGCGGCAAGCCGTCGAGCACCTCGGCCACGTACGGACGCAGAACGCCCACCAGCTCGGCCCGGGCGAACCGTCGCCGGATGGCTCGCAAGGCCGGCGTGGCCATGACGGTGTCCCCGATCCAGTTGGGCAGGAAGAGCAGAATCTTCATCCGGCTTTTCGGTGAGTGCGGGTTGCGGGGTGGGGGAGGGCGACCGGGTCGACCTCCGGCTGCTGCGGTGCGGCTTGCGTCGTGGACGAGCTCGAACGAACCGCGTCGCTGGCGGGTTGGCCGCGGCGAATCCGCTCGACAATCTGCGTCGTCGAGACGCCCGGCACGCAGCCCAACGGCTTGACCCGACCGCCGTAAGCCTCGACCACCTCGCGGCCCACGATTTGCTCGCGCGAGTACGTTCCGCCCTTGACCAGCACGTCTGGCTTCAGTCGCTCCAGCAACCGGTGCGGCGTCGGCTCGTCGAAGACGACGACAAAGTCAACCGCTTCCAACGCCGCCAGCATGGCCGCGCGGGTCTGCTGGTCGAACAAGGGCCGGTCCGGCCCCTTCAGCTCGCGCACGCTTCGGTCGCTGTTGACCGCGACAACCAGACAGTCGCCTTCTCGAGCGGCTTGCTGCAGGTAGGTGACGTGGCCCAGGTGGAGCAGGTCGAAGCAGCCGTTGGTGAAGACGATGCGGTGGCCGAGGCGGCGTCGAGCCTCTACCCGCCGCACCAGCACTTCCAGGTCGCAAATTTTCTCGTCGGTGCGGTGCGAGCCGACCAGCAGGTCGGTCAGAATCTGTTCGCGAGAAATCGGCACCACGCCAATCTGCTCGACCTCCAGTCCGCCAGCGACGTTGGCCAGCCGCGCCAACAAGGCCGGGTCGACCCCTTCCGCCTCACCCAGCCCGATTGTCGCCAAGACCATGTCGCCCGCTCCGGTAATGTCGTAGACCTGACGAGGCCGGGTCGGAAACAGCTCGGCGCGACCCGACGCCGTCACCAGTGCGATTCCGTCGCGGTCCAGCGTGACGAACACGTGGTCCAGCTCGGCCAGCTCGCACAGCATGCGTCCGGCCGTGAAGGCGTCTTCGGGCGAGCGGACGTCGACGCCGGTGGCCAACTGCGTCTCCAGCCGGTTCGGAGTGACCGCGGTCGCTCCCCGGTAGCGCCGGTAGTCGGCCTTCGACGCGGGGTCAACAATGACCGGCACGCCGACGCGTCGAGCCTGCTCGATGACCAGCTCCAGCACGGCCGGCGTGCAAACCCCCTTTGCGTAGTCGGAGACGAGGACGGCCTGGTGCTGCGGTACCTGAGCCGCCAGAAGTTCACACAAACGCTCGGCGACCGGACCGGTCACCGGGTCGCGAGACTCGCGGTCAATCCGCATCATTTGGTGAGGGTGTCGGTTTTGAGCCCGTCCGATCAGACGTTGCTTCACCGTGGTCGGACGGGAGGGGTCTTTCAACACGGCGGAGCAATCGACGCCGACCGAGGTCAACGCCTGCAGGATTTCGTCGGCGTCCGCGTCGTCGCCGACCACGCCGGCCAACGTGACTTCCGCTTCCAGGCCGCGGAGCATGTTCGCCACGTTGGCCGCTCCACCCGGCCGAATCTCTCGCCGGTCCTCACGCAACAAAATCACCGGCGCTTCCTGGCTAATCCGTTCCGCGTTGCCCCAGACGTAGCGGTCCAGAATCAAGTCGCCCACCACCAACACCCGAGGGTGGCCCAGGCTTTGCACCACGTCAATCAGGTCGTACGCCATTTCGCTTCCCTGCTGTGGCTGGTTTGCCGTTCCTAGCCTGTCGGTCACGGTCACTTGGGGCTGGGGAGTGCCGAGTTGTTGGTGAGCCGCGAGGCGTGGGGAGCGGACTGCCGTGAAGGACGTCCCAACGACCTTCGGCGACACGCTTTGCGCGGCCCGCGGAGCCGAGAAACGGGCGAATCATGTCCATGGACCGACGGTTCGTCAATGCCGATTCGAGGTGGAGCGCGGGCGGGCTGGCACGCGTTGCTTGTTGCAAGAGGCGGCGTGAGGGAGCGGCGGGTCGAGGCGAGCCGCTCGGCTCCGTCGACCGCCTTATTGGCCGCGAAGTCCCGACCGTTCGCTTGCGTTCGCGGACGAAGACGGCTACCTTGGTAATACCTATTTCCAACAGGTATTACCAACGAAGTGCGAATTGCTGGAGGGGTGGAGCCATGTCGGGACGTCGTGCGAGAGTTGGGTTCACGTTGATCGAGCTGTTGGTGGTGATTGCCATCATTGCCGTGCTGATTGCCTTGTTGCTGCCGGCGGTGCAGGCCGCTCGCGAGGCGGCTCGGCGGCTGCAGTGCAAGAACAACCTGAAGCAGATTGGGTTGGCCATGCACAACTACGAGGGCACGCACCGCGTCTTTCCGCCGGGCTACATTTACAAACCGAGTGCGGAGGGGAACGCGAGTGGCTTCGGTTGGGCTTTGTTTTTGCTTCCGTTCTTGGACCAGCAGCCGTTGTACGAGCAGTTCGACTTCGACCTGCCGTTGTGGGACTCGTCGCACCAGCCGCTCGTCCAGCAGCACCTGACGATTTTCATTTGCCCGACCGACCCGGAGGCGGACCGGGACTTTGTCGAGCTGGGCCAGCCGGTTCAAGAGCGCTACGCGTCGGCCAGCTACGTGGCCTGTTTCGGCTCGCCCGACCTGGACCTGACGCCGGACAAGAGCGACGGGGTTTTCAGCCGGAACAGTTCAACGCGGGTGCGTGACGTGGTCGACGGGTTGTCGCACACGTTCTTTGTCGGCGAGCGAGTCAACGGTGTCCGGTTCCTGAAGCCCGGGGCCACGGTTCGTTCGGCCGGACGGGCAAGCCTGTCGGCGCCGGCCGCTGTTCCATTCGCCGGCGGGCCCTTGCCTCGACACACCGCGGGCGGCAGTGACCACATTCACTTCGAGACGATTTGGGCGGGAGCGGTTCGAGACCCGTCGGACCCCGAAGACGACCACGGGCACTTGACCCTGTTCCACACGGCTCACACGCCCAACTCGCCGCAAACCGACGACCGCGACATTACCGCTCCCCACTCCCAGGTCGCTCAGTTCCTCATGGGAGACGGCTCGGTGCAGGGCATTCCCGTCTCCATTGACCTCAAGGTGTACCAGGCTTTGGGGACGCGAGCGGGCGGCGAGACGAACGACCAGTTTTGACTTGCTGGCCTGACTGCTAGAGTGCCACACGGACCCGCGGTGCCGGCCACGTTGTGGCGGTGCACGGGTCCGTGGTGTTTTTCGTCGGACGGCGACTTGCGGCTGCGAGCGGCCGTGGAGCGTGAATCTTTGGGGTGAGAGTCGGGCTGGTCGGCGTCGAAGCCTTTGTGCTCCCTCGGCGTTCCCTTGGGTGAGCGGTGGTGTCTGGGACGGTCGTCATTGGTGGTGGCTTGGCGGGTCTGGCGGCAGCGGCTGCGTTGGCCCAGCGGGGGCAGTCGGTCACGCTGGTCGAGGCGAGGCGTCGGCTGGGGGGTCGAGCCGGCTCGGTGCTCGACCCTCACACCGGCTGGCTCGTCGACACGGGCCAGCACGTCCTCCTGGGTTGCTGCACGAACCTTCTTCATTTCTGCCGTGTGGTGGGGCTAGAGAAGTGGCTGCAGTGGCACGACCGTCTGTTCTTCGTGTCCGCGCCGGTGCGGGGCCGTGGCCGCGTGACAGTCTTCCGAGCGGCTCCCTTGCCGGCACCGCTCCACCTGCTGCCGGCGCTGTGGAGAAGCCATTTCCTGGACGGCCGAGCGAAACGGGCGGTCTTGCGGGGGCTGGTCGCGCTGGCAGGAGCCGGGCCGGAGCAGTGGGAACGGCCGTTTGCCGACTGGTTGCGCGAGCGAGGCCAGCCGGCTTTGGCCGTGAACCGCTTCTGGCGGGTCATTTTGGTCAGCGCGTTGAGCGAGAGGCTGGAGCGAATCAGCGTCCGGTACGCTCGGCAGGTTTTTCTGCAAGGCTTTTTGGCTCACCGACGCGCCTGGCAAATGGTCGTGCCGACTGTTCCGTTGGGCGAGCTGTTCGGGCAGCGTGTGTTGGAGTGGCTTCGAGGGCGGCGGGTCGACGTGCGGCTGGGAACACACGCACGGCGGCTGTTGGAGAAGGACGGGCGAGCGACGGGGGTCGAGCTTTCGGACGGGCGAGTGCTGGAGGCCGCTCACTTCGTGCTGGCCGTGCCGCACTCGGTCGCAGCGAAGGTCGCTGCACCGACGGTCCGACAGCAGTTGGCTGGACTCCGCACCGACTGTCTGCCGACGGCGGCCATTGCCAGCGTGCACCTGTGGTTCGACCGTCCGGTCACCGACCTGCCGCACGCGGTGTTGTTGGACCGAGTCGGTCAGTGGCTGTTCGCTGGGCGGGCGGGTGAGCGGCTCCAGTCGAGCTCACACCGTTCGGACGAGCCGCGGCCTCGGGGCCCGGCGGGTGCTGCGGGTTCGACCGAGCGGCGTCTGGGCTTGCGGTCGCCGTCTGCGTGCGCGGAGGGCGAGCCGTTCTACTGCCAGGTGGTCTTGAGCGACGCGGGGTGGTTGGTCGGCCGCGACAAGGACGTTGTGGTGGCTCGGGTCGTCGACGAGCTTCGGCAGACGTTTCCCCAGGCCCGGGCGGCTCGACTTCTGACCGCGCGCGTGTTCGTGGAACGGCGGGCGGTTTTCTCGCCGGTGCCGCACGTCGACCAGCGACGGCCCGAGCAGCGAACCCGGCTGCCGAACCTGGTCCTGGCCGGCGACTGGACGGCGACGGGGTGGCCGAGCACGTTGGAGGGCGCGGTTCGCAGCGGGTTCTTGGCGGCGGAGCAGGTTCTCAGTCGGTCGGGACGGCCCGCAAGACTCGTTCAGCCGGACCTGCCCGTTTCGCTGGTGACGCGGTTGCTCGTGGGGGCGGGCCGCTGCTGACGGCCGGGCTCTGGTGCCGGCGCCGTCCGAGAGCTGCCGTTGACGCGGTCGGTGGCCGTCGAAGTCGAGGTCGTTTCGACTCGGGCCACCGCTGCCAGCTCGGGCGGAACGCGGCGCCGGCCGCGCCGACCGGCACGCTCCGTCTTCTCGACAAACTCGGCGAACCCGGCTCAGTCGTAACACTGTTGACGACCGGATTCGTTTGGTGACTTTCCGCAACAGGTTGGGGTTGAGTCGCGGCGTCTTGCGGGCCGGTTGTGAGCTAGAGTCTGGCGGAGCCGGGAAGCGGCCGTGGAGCGAAGCCGACGGTTGCGGACACTGGTCGCCGAGCGGGTCGGCGGCTGGGGCAGCCGGTCGGCGTGTGGCTTTTCGGCGTTCGAGTTCTTTGCTTTCGAGCACAGGAAATGACCAGCGTAACGGCAGTTGCGAGCAAAGTCGTCGAGCAGTTGGACCACGTTCACGAACTGCGGCCGTTCCCGGCGGTGGCGGCCCGTCTGGTGGCGGCGTGTCGCGACCCGTCGACGTCGTCGCGGGACGTCGTAGAAATCGTTCAGTGCGACCCGGCCATGGCCTCGCGGCTGCTGAGCGTTGCGAACAGTTCCATGTACGGGTACTCGGGACGCATTCGCACCGTGCAGCATGCGGTGGTCGTGTTGGGCTTTCGGGCCGTTGCACACCTGGCGTTGTCGGTGGCCGCTCGGGCCGTTTTCGGTGGCGGCGAAGCGGCGAAACGGGAGCGGGCTCGGCTGTGGAACCACTCGCTGGCCGTTGCGTCGCTGGCCCGGCTGCTGGCGCCGGCCGTGCCCGAGGTTCTGCCGGACGAAGCGTTCCTGGCGGGCGTGTTCCACGACGTGGGAAAGCTGGTCTTCTACGACTTGGTGCCGGAGCAGTACGCCGAGTTTTCGGAGAGGCATTGGTCGGCGGAAGTGGTGAGGCCGGAGGAAGTGGTGCGTCACGAGCGGTCCGTCTTCGGCGTGGCCCACACCGAGCTGGGACGGCGGTGCGGCGAAGGCTGGGGCCTGACGGCGGAAATCAACACGGTTGCCGCGGGGCACCACGGGTCGGAAGACGGTCGGCCCGACACGCTGGCGCGGCTGACCGAACTGGCCGACCAGTTGGCTCACGCTTGGGGAGTGGGCGGCGAGCCGAAAGGGACGACGGAAGGTCGAGCGGCCGAGCTGGCCAACGCGTTGGGCCTGGACGACTCGACCCTGGAATCGGTCCGTGAGAAAGCGCCCGAAGCATTCGACGAGGTGCGTCAGCTTTGCTCGTTGTAACCCAGAGGCGTGGCTTGCGACCGGCCGGGCGGCTCGGCCGGACCGGCGCCGCCCAAAACCCGAACGGGCCGCTCGGCAAAACCCCGAGCGAACGGAAACCACCCCCAGGCGGCTCGAGAACCGAAGCATTGCGGCCGCCCGCAGACAGTCGTTCGACACACGGTCATGGACGAAATTTACGTCCGCAGGTTGTTCAAGCTCATTCTGGCAATCCTGGCACTGGTCGTGCTGGGAACGGCGGGCTACGTGTGGCTGGAAGGCTGGCCGCCGCTGGACGCTTTCTACATGACTTTGATTACCCTCTCGACGGTCGGCTACGGCGAAATCCGCTCGCTCAGCCCAATCGGGCGTCTGTTTACGTCGGTGCTGATTTTCTTGTGTCTGGTCAGCATGACTTGTTGGACGGCGGCGCTGACCAGCTTCATTGTCGGTGCCGACCTGCACGGCAGTTTCTTGAGAAGGAGAACCTTGAAAATGGTCGCCCGGCTGAAGAACCACACCATTGTCTGCGGTTCAGGGCTGATGGCCGAGGTCGTTGTGGAGCGGCTGGTTCGAGCGGGTCAGCCGGTGGTGCTGGTGTCGGACAAAGCCGACGAAGTGCTGAGACTGCGACGCCGCTTCCCGCACCTTCTGGTCATTGAGGGCAAGCCGACGGACGAACTGACGCTGGCGGAAGCCAACGTCCTGACCGCCAAACACGTGGTCGCCGCCACCGACTCGGAAATCGACAACCTGTTGATTGCCATTACCTGCAAGGACATGGGCCACAACGTCTCGGTGTACGCTCGCTCGAACGACACGACCATTGCCAACCGAATGCGAAAGGCGGGGGTAGACGAAGTCATTTCTCCGTACCAGATTTCCGGTGAGCGAGTCGCTCAACTGATTCTCTCGCCCGGCGACGCGCCCGCCCGGTCGCCCGAGAACGACATTGCCGCCCTGGCCGCGTCCATCGACCTGCCGTTCGAAAACCTCTGACCACGGCCGCTCCGGCACCAGGCAGACGCTCCAGCCTGATCCCGCCCGGTGGTCTGGAGGCAGCTCGCCGGGGCGGACGGAAGAGCCGTCCGAGCCCGTGTCCTGCCGTTCGTCTCGCCTGTCCGCTCGTCGCTCGCCGGCGACCCCGCTGCCGCGCTGCCGCGGCGGCGTTCAATTCACCTTGACCGTGCGAGCGTCGATGAAATATTCTCCGCCGGTGCTTTTCCAGCTCCTCTCCTTCGGCGACCCGACGTCGCTTCCTTCTCTCTCCGTTCGGTTTTGACACCACTTGACCGAGTCCACGCGTTGTGACGGACCGTTGGTCGTTGCGGCCCGTGCGTCGGAAACGTCGCCGGTGAGCGAACGGCGCGTCGGGGCGTTCAGACCGCCTGCGCGGCCGACCGCGTGGTCTCGACTGCCTGAAGAAAGTGTCGAGCAATGTGTGGCGACTGGCTTCCGGTTACGGCGCGGCGTGCAACCGTTTTGGCATCCTTGGTGGCGACTTTGTTGGCAGCCCCCTGCGGCTGTCACGGTCTGTCGCTGCCGAAGCTGCCGCAGACTCGGTCGCAGAGTCCGGAACGGGACGCGGACGACGAATTCGAAACGCGAATCGAAACGCCGCTCATTGGCGACTACGTCACGTTCGCCGGGCTGAACCTGGTCACGCTGGAAGGCGTCGGGCTGGTGACCGGGCTGGACGGCACCGGCGACGACCCGCCTCCCTCACGCTACCGCACGCAAATGCTGCGAGAAATGAAACGCCGCGGCGTTCAGAACGCCAACGAAATTCTGAGCTCACCCAACACGACGCTGGTCGTCGTGCGCGCGTACCTGCCGCCGCTGATTCACAAGGGGGAACATTTCGACGTCGAGGTGCGAGTGCCGGAGGGCAGTGAAGCCACCAGTCTGCGTGGTGGCTGGCTGCTGGAAACCTTTTTGACGGAAAAGGCCATTGTCCCCGGTCAGGGCATTTTGAGCGGACACACGTTGGCGAAGGCAGCCGGTCCGATTCTCATTTCCACCGGCGAACGCGGCGACGAAGTCTCGTTGGCCGGCCTGCTCAAACGCGGACGCGTCCTGGGCGGCGGCACGTCCATGACCAACCGCGACCTGACCATTTACTTGCGCAGCGACTTCCGCAGCGTCCGCAACTCGCGCCGCATTGCCTACCGCATTTCCGAACGCTTCCACTCGTACGACCGCTTCGGCCGCAAAGTACCCATGGCCGAAGCCAAGACCGACCAAACCATTCTGCTGCGCGTGCCCAAACAGTACAAAGACAACTACCCTCGCTACTTGCAGGTCATTCGCAACATTGCCTTTCGCGAAACGCCGGTGGCTCGACGTCTGCGAATGGAACGGCTGGAAGCCGAGCTGCAGCGGCCTGAAACAGCGGGCAAGGCAGCCATTCAACTGGAAGCCATTGGTAAAGAGGCCGTGCCCATTCTCAAACGCGCTCTGGACAACCCCGACTTGCAGGTGCGGTTCCACGCCGCAACCGCTTTGGCCTACCTGGGGGAAACGGAGGGCTTGAACGTGCTGGCCGAAGCGGCCGTCAAGCAGCCCGCGCTGCGTGTCTACGCTCTGGCGGCTCTGGCGGCCACCGAAGACGCCGAAGCCATTCTCCTTCTGCGAGACCTGCTCAACGCCCAGAAGGACGACACCGGCCAGGTCTACGACAGCGCCGAGCTGCGTTACGGAGCCTTTCGAGCGTTGTGGACCATTGACCCGAACGACCCGGCCATTCGCGGCGAGCCCATGAACGGCCAGTTCTTCCTGCACGTGCTCCACACACAAGGACAGCCCATTGTCCACCTGACGCACCGTCGTCGGCCGGAGGTCGTGTTGTTCGGCGCCGAGCAACGGCTCTTGCCGCCTTTGTTCCTTCGGGCGGGCAACCACATTCTGGTCACCGCTCAGCCCGGCAGCCAGACGGTCACGTTGGCTCGGTACGAGCCGGGGCAGCCGGACCGTCGCCGAGTCGTCTCGACGCGCGTCGCCGACGTCGTGCGAGCGGCGGTGGAGCTGGGAGCCAGCTACCCGGACGTGGCTCAAATGTTGATTGAAGCCGACAAGCAGCACAACCTGCCCGGTCGTCTGGCCATCGACGCGCTGCCCCGCGCCGGCCGACACTACCTGCGAGACACTTCCGGCCGGCCCAGACTGGCCGCTCGCGGACTGACGGCCGAGCCGAACCTGTTCTTGGGCGGACCGCCCACCGAAGCGACCCCCGAAGCCCGGCGCGCCCACGCTCAACGCAAACCACCTCGCCGCTCCTCGCCCGACTCCGAAGACGAAGACGACTCGCCTAACCCCGCCGTCGAAACCACCAGCACCCACTCCGGCCCCGACGCGGCTGCTTCCGGCGCCGGCCACGCCTCGCTGGTCGACACCCGTAGCGACTCGACCGAGCCGGAGCCGCGCCGCGTCAGTTGGCTGCAACGGCTCACGTCCAACCTGTTCCTGCGTCGAAAGGGAGGAAGCTCGCAACCCTGAGCCAGCCCGACTCGCCCTGCGTCGACCCAATTCAAAGACGGGCCTTCCGCTAGCCCGACCAAAGCGCACTTGGAACACGACGGCTTGCCATGTTGAAGTCGCTGGAGCTGTTCGGCTTCAAAACGTTTGCCGACCGAACACGGTTCGACTTTGACGGCGGCATTACGTGCATTGTCGGGCCGAACGGCAGCGGCAAGAGCAACATTGTCGACGCCATTAAGTGGATTCTGGGCGACCAAAGCCCCAAGAGCCTGCGCGGCAAGGAAATGGTCGACGTCATTTTCAACGGGTCGGCCAGCCGCAAACCGAGCAGTTTCGCCGAAGCCACCATGACCCTGGACAACTCCAGCGGGTGGCTCCCCATTGACGCGACCGAGGTCCAAATTGGACGCCGTCTGTGGCGCAACGGCGACTCCGAATACCTCATTAACGGCCAGCCGGCCCGACTGCGCGACGTCCGGCACCTGATGCTCGGCACCGGAGCCGCTCACGGCACCTACAACATCATTGAACAAGGACGCGTCGACCAAATCCTGCAAGCCAGCCCCACGGCCCGGCGCACGTTCTTCGAAGAAGCCGCGGGAATCAGCCGCTACAAGGCCCGCAAAGTCGAGGCGGAACGCAAGCTGGAGCGGGTGGCTCACAACGTCGAGCGGCTGAGCGACATTGTCGACGAGGTCGAAGCTCAACTGACCAGCACCCGCAGCCAGGCAGCCAAGGCCGCCAAGTTCCGAGAACTGTCCGAGCAGGTCCGACGTCTGTGGTTCGGACTGGCCGCCGACGACTTCCGACACCTGCAGAGCCAGTTGAACCAGGCCGAACGGGCGGCGGAGCAGGCCCGCAGGCGAATCGACGAACTGTCCAACCACCAGACAGACTTGGAAGGACAACTGACGCAACTGGACGACGAACTGGCCGCGCTGGAGAAACGTCTGCACGCGTTGGAGCGGCAGGCCGCCACGCTGCGTGAGGAAATTGTCACTCGCCGTTCGACCGTCCGACACCAAACCGCTCGCCGTCGAGAGCTCGAGGCCGAACGCTCCCGGCTCCGCCAGCAGCAACACCACTTGGCCCAGCGAGCCGCCGAGGCCAACTGGAACGCTGAACAAGTCGGCCGGCAGTTGGAACAGGCCGAGCAAGACCGAGAAAAACTGCAGCACGAACTGCAGCAGCGGCAGGACGAGCTGAAGGCCGTCGCCGCGCAGGTCGAGCAACAGCGGCAGCGACTCCAAAACGCTCGCCAGAAGGAACCCGAGCTGGTCCAGTCGATTGCCGAGCAGCAGAACCTGTTGGAGCGGCTGGCGGAGCAACTGGACGGGTGCCAGAGCGAGCTGGCGTCCCTGCGTCGGCAACTCGACCAAACCGACTCGCAGCTCGAACAGCTGAGCGACCAGGTGCAGGCACAAGAGCAACGTCTTTCTCAACGACAGGACGAAACGCGGCGGGCCGACGAGCAGTGGAGCGTGCGGCGCGACGAACTGGAAAAAGCACTGGCCAAACTCAGTCGCTCGCAGACTCGGCTGGCCGAACTGCGAAACCAACGGACGGCCGCCGCCGCCCGGCTGGACGTGCTGGAAGACCTGGAGCAGCGACAAGAGGGCATTTCGTTGGGCGTCCGAGACATTCTGGCTCGAGCGGCGGAAAGCAACCGGCCTCCCTGGTGCCACATTCTGGGCAGCGTGGCCGACCTAATGGAGGTCGACCTGGAGGAGGCTCCGTTCCTCGAAGTCGCCCTGGGGCACCGCGCTCAACTGCTCGTCCTGGACGACCTGACGCCACTGCTCGAGTGGCTCAACAACAACCCCGTCACGTTCGCCGGACGAGTGGGCTTCCTGGCCGTGCCCGACGAAGCGACGGAAACGGTCGAGGCGGCAGTGGCCGACCAGTCCGGCCGCCTCTCGCCTCCACAGCCCCAGTTCACTCGCTCACTTCACCGCCTGCCCGACCTGTCCGGCCTGGAGGGTGTCATTAAACGAGCCGACGAAATGGTCGAACCGACCGGCGTGGGCGGACGGCTGGCCAAGTTCTTGCTGGCCGACACGTGGATTGTCGACACCTTGGAGACGGCCATTGACCTGGCTCGCGGCCGCGGTCGAGGCTGTCGGTTCGTGACGCTTCAGGGCGAGGTGCTCGAGCCCGACGGCGTGGTCTACGCGGGCACAGAGCAACCGGAACGGGCCATTGTTCCCCGAAAGACCGAGTTGCGGCGACTCCGGCGGGAACTGGGAGAGCTGGACCGACTGCTGGAAGAGGAACAAGAACGTCTGACCGAAATCGACCGGTCGTTGGCTCGACTGCGTGAGGCGGTGCAGGAGACCGAAGGGCGACGAGAAGCGTGCCAGCAGGCCGAGCAGCACGAGCGGACCGCTCTGGAGAAACTCCAACAGGAACTGGACGCCGTCCAGTCCAAACGTCAGGCATTGCTCGACGCTCAGCACCAGCTCGTCGAAAAACAACAGCACTTGCAGACGCAACGCCACGAAGCGGAACAACGTCTGGAGCGGCTGCAGCGGCAGCGGAACGAGCTGGTCGAGCAGATTGCCGAAGGGGAGCGGCGGCTGGAGCACCTGGAACACCGTCAACAGGCTCTGCAACTGGCTGTCTCGGAGGCGAAGCTGCAGGTGGCGAAGAGAGAAGAGCTGGTGCGGAGCTTGCAGGAGGCTCGGCAGCGGTACGCCGACGAATCTCGTCAGTGGCTCGCTCAGGCCGAAGAAGTCGCGAAGGGCTGGCGCAGCTGCTCGAGACGAATTCGCCGAATCGACCTGGAAGTGCTCAACGCCGAAGCCGAAGCCGCCGAGCTGTACTGGCAATTGGACCGAGTCTGCGACCAGCTGCGCGACCTGGACCGCCAGAAGCGTGCGCTGCGACACGAACGGAGTCGCTTGACGGAAGCCGAAGCCCAGGCCAGACGAGACCGGCGAGCGGCCGAGCAGGAACTGCACGCGGCCGAGCTGCGCGTGCGCGAGCTGCGGCACCAACTGGAGTCCACGCGGAGCCGAGTGGAGGAAGAGTTCCAGGTTCCATTCGAACAGGTTCTGAGCTCCGGGGCCTCGGCGTTCCGCGACTACTTGCAGGAGCGACAAGCTCGGCTGCAAGCGTCAGCCGGCCGCTCCGAGAAAGAGACAACGGGGTCGCAGCCGAGCGAGCCGGCTTCCGACGGTGCCGTTCCAGACACTTCCGACCACGGTTCGCCGGAAGGGACGACGTCGGACGGCCCGTCGGAAGCAGACGCGGGTGGTCCGGAGCAACGGCCAGTGGAAGCAGTTGGCTCCGACCTACCGGAGGTTCGGTTCGAAGAGGTCCGGCCGGAGCTCGAGCAGCGGCTGGCTCGCCTGCGGCGAAAGCTGAAAGCTCTGGGCAGTGTCAACACGGAAAGCCTGGAGAAGCTGGAAGAGCTGGAGGCTCGCTACTCGCGACTGCGTCAACAGCTGGACGACTTGGTCGAAGCAAAGGCCACGCTGGAGGAAATCATTCGAAGAATCAACGCCGAGAGCCGGAAGCTGTTCCTTCAGTCGTTCGAAGCGATTCGCAAGCACTTTCAGGAGCTGTACCAGAAGCTGTTCGCCGGCGGAGACGCGGACATCATTCTGGAAGACCCGAACGACGCACTGGAATGCGGCATCGACATTGTCGCTCGACCGCCGGGCAAGGAGTCGCGCAGCATTTCGCTGTTGAGCGGCGGCGAGAAAACGCTGACGGCCATCGCCCTGTTGTTGGCCATTTTCAAGAGTCGCCCCAGTCCGTTCTGCGTGCTGGACGAGGTCGACGCGGCCCTGGACGAGGCCAACATCGACCGTTACGCCGCCATTTTGAAGCAGTTCAAAGAACGAACGCAGTTCATCATCGTGACGCACAGCAAGCGGACCATGGTCGTGGCGGACACGCTTTACGGCGTCACAATGGAGCAGTCGGGGGTGTCGAAGAAGCTGTCTTTGCGGTTTGAGGACGTCGGAGAAAACGGAGAAATCTTGCAGGGCCAGCCGTCTGGAGAAGGCACGAAGACCGCTCCGAAAAACAACGCTGCGTAGTCTGCGAAGAATGGCGTGGAGTGGCGGTGACGCCCCCGCGCTGTCCAAGTCCCTCCGACTTGCTCGGCTCACAGCCCGCTCCTTCGGTCTCCCGCATGCAGCTTCGTGTGCGCGAAGAGCTGGCACCGGCTGATGCCGAGAGGAAGTCGAGCGGCGTGTCTGGGACGCGGCGTCTCTTTTGCCGTCCGGCCCTCGGGGGCCAACTCGGACCGACCAGCGAGGTCGTCCGGACGTCTTGCACGACGACGCGCATGGCACGGCGACGCCCGCAGGGCCGGTCCGCCGACTCGGTCAACAAAGCCGCGACGGGGGGATTGGGCGGCGTCAAGCGTTCGCTCGTCGCACCTGCTGCGACCGTCCGACTGCTCGGGCTCGGCACGTTGAGTTCTTGGCGTGCGAGCATCTTGCGGCGAGCCGCCGGCAGAACCACTACGACCGGCAAACTTTGCGCCGCTTGCGCGGACGAGCCGTCGCAAAACCGGCAAAGGCTGCAGATGCCGGTGGACGGTGGCTGTGCGGCCGGAGCGACGTCGGACCGAGTGGGCCGCGCGTAGCGGCTCGCGCAGGCTCTGCGCTGGCAAGGCTTAAACACACTAAAGTCTTTCGCCTACTTGCGTCGAAAACATAGATCAGACGGCTGGCAACGGAAGGAATTGGGACAAACGTCGTACGGAATGCGACAAGGTCGATCGGTGGAGCTTCCGTTCCGGTCGTAGCTGGAAAAGTGAAGGACCGAAACGACGGGACTGACAGGAAGTTGCCGAAGGCAGGGCGATTGGCTTTCGGCCCCCGCACGGTTGCCGGTGGATCAAGGAGGAGACTGCCCGTACGGCCGAGAAGAGGAGTCAGTTTTCGAAGCAAAGATGTGTGCGTCGTCGCAGTGGGCGACGGCGCGGAAGAAACCCTGAGTTTAGCGCCGACCCAAATC
>CAYSAG010000103.1:0-16016 GCA_964428935.1 uncultured Planctomycetaceae bacterium
AGACGGTCCGTTCTTGCGTCGCTTGCCATGTTGGCCGTGCTGTCTGGAAGCGTTTGGGGACAGCAGCCCGCCAAGACCACTCCCAGTGCCAGCACGACGGCCAAGTCAACGACCAGAAAGCCCGAGTTCCCGCCGTACTCGCAGGTGCTGCAGGGCTACGAGAAAGTCATTTCGACGCCCGACGGAAAAAGCTTCTACACCATCTGGGTCCGCAAGAAGGACAACCAGATGCTGGCCGAGCTGCCGAAGGGCTACGAGAAGCAACGGCACTTCATTGCCATGACCATTTCCAGCGGCGACCGGTACGCGGGGCTACAAGCCGGCGACCTGTACGTTTACTGGCGTCGGTACGACAAGCGGTTGGCGTTGATCGAGCCGAACGTCGAGGTCCGTTCGACCGGCGACCCCGAGTCGCGCAGTTCGGTCAAGCGGCTCTTCACCGACCGCGTCATTCTGGAGGTCCCCATCGTCACGATTGGCCCCAACGGCTCGCCGATCATCGACATGGACGAGCTGCTGGTCGGCCAGGCGTCGAAATTTTTCGGAACGTCGGTTCGACTGCTGAGCCGGAACTTGGTCCGCATTGTGGAAGCGAAGGCCTTTCCGCAGAACGTGGAGCTGGCGTTTGAAGTGCCGGTGGCGTCGCCGTTGCGCAGTCGGTCCGGCCTTTCCGGGGCTGCTCGCGGCGGCACACTCCAGACCCTGCATTACTCCATCAGCCTCATTCCCCAAAATACAGGCTACAAGCCGCGGCTGGCGGACCAGCGAGTGGGCTACTTCACCACGTCCTACAGCGACTACGGAAAGTACACCAGCGACGAAACTCGGGTGCGGTACATCAACCGGTGGCATTTGGAAAAACGCGACCCCAGCTTGAAGGTCAGCCCACCGGTCAAGCCCATTGTGTTCTACATCGAACACACCACGCCGGTTCGTTACCGCCGCTGGGTGCGGCAAGGCATCTTGTACTGGAACAAAGCGTTTGAGCGGATCGGCATTGCGAACGCCATCGAGGTCTACTACCAGGACGCCAAAACCGGCGCCTACATGGACCTCGATCCGGAAGACGTCCGCTACAACTTCATTCGGTGGTTGAACAACGACGTCGGCACGGCCATTGGTCCCAGCCGCGTCAACCCGGAAACAGGCGAAATCCTCGACGCAGACATCATTTTGACCGACGGTTGGATCCGCCACTTCCGGCTGCAGTACGAGAAAGTCATGCCGCGGCTGGCCATGGAAGGCTTCAGCTCCGAGACGCTGGCCTGGTTGGCCCAACACCCGGACTGGGACCCGCGAATCCGTCTGGCCCACCCCGCTCAGCGAGCGTTCCTCACCCGACAGATCCTCCAGTCGACCATGCAGCCGCTGCCCGACCTGTCGCTAGCCGACTTCAACGCTCGCTTGATCGGCCGAACTCCGTGGGACGGACTGATCGGCCGGACCAGCCAGATCAACGGCTTGTGCCTGGCGTCGGAAGGGCTGGCCATGGACGTGGCCATCATGCGGGCTTTGGAAACGTTGCGGCAAGCGTCCGAGGACGCCCAGAAGGAAGCGTCCGGCCAGAAGGACCAGAAGAAGGACCAAGCAAAGAAGGAAGAGCTGCTGGACGGCATGCCCGAGTCGTTCATTGGACCGTTGTTGGCCGAGCTGGTGGCGCACGAAGTCGGCCACACGCTCGGACTCCGGCACAACTTCAAGGGTTCGGCCCTGTACTCGCTGTCTGAAATCAACAGCGACCAGCTCCGGGGCAAGAAGCCTCTGGCGGCCTCAGTCATGGACTACCTGCCCGTGAACTTCCGCGTCCGAGAGGGCAAAGTCCAGGGCGACTACACAATGATTGGAATCGGCCCGTACGACTACTGGGCCATCGAGTACGGTTACTCATTTGAAAAAGACCTGAAACCCATTTTGCAGCGGGTGGCCGAGCCGGAGCTTCAGTACGCGACGGACGAAGACACCATCGGCCCCGACCCGTTGGCTCGTCGTTACGACTTCAGCAAGAACCCGCTGGACTACGCCAACGAGCAAATGCGGCTGGTCAAGCACCTGCGCTCGCACCTGCTCGACCGCTTCGTCAAGGACGGCCAAAGCTGGGCGAAGACTCGGGAAGGCTACGAGCTGACGCTCAGCATTCAGTTGCGAGCCATCAGCATGATGGCGAACTGGGTCGGCGGCGCCTTCGTCCACCGAGACAAGAAGGGCGACAAGAACGGTCGGCCGCCCATCCAAGTGGTTCCGGCCAAAATGCAGCGCGACGCGCTCAAGTTCGTCATCGAAAACACGTTCAACGACGAAGCCTACGACCTCAGCCCGAAGCTGTTGCAGTACATGACGGTCGACAAGTGGCTGGACGGCGACTTTTGGACCAGCGCTTTGCTGAGCGAAGCCACTTGGCCCGTCCACGACCGCATCATGGGCATCCAGGCGTCGGTCTTGACCATGCTCATGAACCCCACCACGTTGCGTCGCGTGTACGACAACGAGTTCCGCGTGCCGCCCGACCAGGACGCGCTGACCCTGGCCGAGCTGTTCGACACGCTCAGCTCCACTATTTGGCGAGAGATTCGGCAACAGCCGACGCAAAAGCACACGGCCCGCAAGCCGTTGATTAGTAGCTTGCGTCGAAACCTGCAACAGGAACACCTGCGACGTCTCATCACACTGACTCAGCCGGGCGAGGACGCCACCGAGGCTTACAAGCCCATTGCCAACCTGGCGTTGCTCGAACTCTGGCGAATTCGCAGCGACGTGGAGCGGCTGTTGAACAAGTCTCGCGACAAAATCGACCCCTACACCCTGGCCCACTTGACGCACATGCGTGACCAAATCGACAAAGCGTTGAAGGCCATTGAGATTTACAACGTGCGGGACCTGTTGCGGCCTCGCCTGCCGTACACGATTCTTGGTCAGCCGGCCGAGCAGCCGCAGCCGTAGACGCCGACGACGCCCCACGGCCGCCTCGACGCGGTCGTCAACGGTCGCTGGCCGCGCCGGCGGACAGACCGGCTGGACAGCAGAGTCGCTCGGGGGCGACTCCGCCCGAGCGGCTCTGTTTCTTTCGCTTCGACCCCACGGCCGACGCCTCAGCCACAGCCGTGCCCTTGCCACGCTGACGCAGGAGCCGTAGCCTGTCGCCCCAGACGTCCCCGGTTGCGGCGAACCGCGACGCAGCGGGCTCGAGCGACGGTCGACCTGTCGGTTCGTGGCAGGCCGTCGCTGAGCGGTTGGACGCGGACCGAGAAACCACACACTGCGCGAGCCGCCCGGCGGGATTGCGTCTTCAACCTGCCGCTCGGGCTGCGTCTTTCGCCGCCCCACGACACAAGCCAGTTCCGTCATTGGGCTTGAGGCCAACCATGCAGTCCCGGCCGCGAACGTTGGTGTTGCTGCTACTCTTGGGCTCCGGCTTGTCGCTCCTTCTGCTCTGGGCGACCGACTGGCCGCTGGGCGTGCCGACTGAGTGGCAATGGCACCGGTACTCGTGGAGTCCGCTCGAATTCTTGGCCGCGGGCGCGACGGCCCTGGCAGCCGGCGTGGTCTACCTGTCCGTGGCGTGGTGGGGGGCCAGACGACTCGACGCGTCCACGCCACGTTCCCGGTCGGGCTGGTTGGCCGCGTTGTCGGTGGCTGGCCTGGTCTGGCTGTTGTGGGTCCAGTCGGTTCTGCTCCCCCCAGTCCGCTTGGGCAAAGGGGCCTGGGTGTTGTTCTACCCCGCCTCTTCGGGGTACTTCACGCTGGCCCGCGACAACCAGTCCCGCTTCGGCCAATTCCTGGCGGAGTACGAGAAACTCATGGAACAACGCGACGTGCTCCACATCGGCACGCACCCGCCGGGACTGGTGTTGCTGCACCGGACGGCCCTCCGGCTGTGCCGCAACCCGGCGCTGCGACGCTTGGTCGAGCTGACCGAGCCGAATTCGTACGTCGACAGTTGCCAGGTCATTGAGCAGATTGAAGGAGCGGCCAATTTCACACCCGCCGGACAAGCCGCCTTGTGGCTCGTCATTCTGGTGACGCACGTGGCAGCCGTGCTGACCGTGTTCCCTCTGTTCTGGCTGGTCGAGGCGTTTCGGGGTCGGAGGGCGGCGTGGCGAGCCGCTTGCTTTTGGCCCACCGTCCCCTCGTTGCTCGTCTTCCTGCCGAAGTCCGACGCGCTCTACCCCGGGCTGGCGTTGTTGTTCTTGTGGTCCTGGCGAAAGGCGGACCGAGACGCCTCGGTCTGGCACGGCGTTTTGGCCGGAGCGACCTTTTGGGTTGGAATGCTTTTCAGTCTGGCCGTCCTTCCGGCTTTGGCGTTGGCTGCAGCCATGAGTGTGCTCGGACGCTGGTCCGCCCCCAGCCCACAAGGCGTCGGCGGCTGGCGAAAGAGCCTGACCGCAGCGGGAGCAGCCGGCGGCGTTTTTCTGGGCTTGTGTGGCCTCTTCTGGGCGACCACGCGAGTCAACCTTTTCGACGTGTGGTGGTGGAACTACCGCAACCACGCTGCTTTCTACAGTCAATTCACGCGGACGTACTGGAAGTGGCTGCTGGTCAACCCGCTCGAGCTGACGCTCGGACTGGGCGTGCCGGCGACTGTGCTGTCGGTCCTCGGTGCTTGCAGGTTGTTTGTCGCGACGACGAACACCGCCAGGCTAAACCGACCGGACCGGCCGACACAAGGGACCGGCCGGACCGACCGTCCGAGCTGGCGGTCCGTCTTCGGCACGCTGCTCGGCTCGCTCTGCCAGCGGCCGAAACAAGAGACGGCAAACGTCGAACCGCCGAGCCGCAAACCGGCCGTCGAGCTGTTGGCCGTGCCACTGGTTCTCGGGCTGTTGTGGCTTTCCGGCAAGAACATGGGAGAAGCCGCTCGGTTGTGGTTGGTCGTCATGCCCTGGCCGTTGTTCTTGACGGCCTTTGTGTGGGACGACCTTTCCTCCTCCGACGGCGAACGCACGCCCCACAGACGTAGCCGCCAAGTGGCCGGTTCCGACACCTGGGTCTGGTTGTCGGCCGTTGCTCTGCAATTGGCCGTGTGCTTCGCCACGGCCGCACGAATCGACGCGTTCAACCTGTACCGGCTCATGCAAGGCGGCACGTTTTGAGACCGTTCGACGAAGCGGACACGGCTCCGGGACGCTCGGGAAGCGGTTGAGTCAGACCTGTCGGAGACGCGGGTGGTGCCGACCGAGCGGGTCGTGCGGGAACCGACACACGAGCTGGTGTCGGCCGCTCAGTCCAGACAAACCGTTCCGGCCAGTCGACAGCCTGCGTCGCTCTCGTCCGATATTCTTGACGGGTTTTTCGCTAAGCGAACGAAACGAACGAAAAGGCCGCGTGGGTGCCAGCCAACGTGGCGGAAGGGCGTCGCAGGAGCGAGCCGGGTTGGAGCAGTAGGCCTCGGGAGGACAGACGACCATGGCCAGAACGAAACGGTGGGTGGTCGCTGTCTGTGTTGCGGCGGCGGTTGTCGGCTGTGCCGGCCGGCGGCTGGAGTACGTCGAGGTGAAGAGAATCGACGAGCCGCTGACGGAAGAGGAAGTCGCGGCCTTGCTGCGAATCGCTCAGCGTCTGCCCGGCGGCAAACTGCCCGACTTCTCGGGCGTGTTCCTGCCGGTGCCCGAGTGGAACCCGTCCAGAAACCTGCCGGTCAGCGAGCTGTTGGAGGAACAGCGCCAACTGCTGGAGCGTCGGTGGTCGACGCAACACATGGCTCAGTCTCTGGCAAGCAACCGACCGCTCGCGCGGGCGCTGCGGCGAGAACGAATGACGGTGGAGCAGTTCGTGGGGCTGGCTCTGGCCGTCGGCACGGCCATGGCTCGCTCGACCCTCTCCCCCCACGAAGACCTGGCCCGGCTGGAACGGAAGGCCGAGCAGGTGCTGAGCCGGCTGAAAAAAGACAACCGCCCGTACTCGTCGCTGAGCAAGGCCGGAATGTACTACGTCTCGCAGCAAGCTCATTGGTTGACTCGCCTGTACCGCGTTCGCGCACTGAAAAAGGTCCCCCCGGAAAACGTCCGACTGGTGCGGAAGCACTGGGAAGAACTGTGTCAGATTTTCCCACCTCAGTTCGCAAGCGACCCATTGGCGCCGTTGGCTGACCCGCTCGAGGAAAAAGGCGTTCCGTTCCACGAGTTGGCCGAGTCGGGCAACGACGACTTGCTCCGCTGGGACCCCCGGCACGCTCTGGTCGGCCACGACGTTCCAGACAGCCAAGTTGCCGAGCAACGGCCCGCTCGCCCCACGCCGTTCCGAAAACCAGAAGCCGACACCAAGAACAACCGGCCCGGCTCGCGCAGCGGAAACGCCGGCTGAACGGCCGAGGTCTCGACGTCGGCCGGCCGGCACGGGTCGGCTTCGAGCCGCACGAGTGGCCCCGGCGCACGTTCGACCGAAGGAGACCGCGGCCGTCCTCCGCGCAAAGCCCCTTCCAAAAACCACCGACATGGAGGCCGCGCGGTCAGGCTTCTGCGCCGGGAGTCCGTTCGGGCTGAAACCGCAAAGGCCCGCACACTGGCAGGTCAAAACAGTCGTTCGGCCGCTCGAGCGAGGCCAAACGGCCTGCCCGGCGCGTCGTGGAGCGGCGGCAAGAAGTTTTCTGTTGCCTGTCCGGCCCGCCCGACGGAGCAGGACACGCTCCAGCGGCAAGGCCTTCGACGACCCCGCTCGCCCCCCTTCGCCAATGGCCGAAACGTCCAGAGCCGACGGGAACACAAGCACGCTGTCCACATCGTCGAGCAACAACGGAGCCAGTCGCTCACCGCACGGGTACCGTCTCTGCCTCCGGTGCAGACACCAAGGCTCCTCCTCTAAATGCTCGACTCGCCCTCGGCAGCCCTTCCGTCGAACGTTCGCCATGCAGCCGACTGTCGTGCCCCCAACGCGGTCCGCGGCAGCGGCCTCTACGGCGCGAACCATGTGGCTTCCGGCAACATTCCGCGACTCCTTTCCGGCAACAGCGAACCGTCCGCGGCGGACGTAGACCGACTCGTTCTTGCCTGATCGGCCGGGGCCGAACCACTCCACAGCGTGCCGCACCGGTGCCGTCGAAAAACGGCAAAGGACCGTCGTTTTCCGGCTCCAACACCTTGTTGACCGTCCTCAACCCGTGACCTATGTTTGCGTGGCGTTTGCTTGACGCTGTTCCGGCGCGGGTTGTTTGTGCGTCTGCTCGTGTTGCCCGGAATGAACGGCATCCTACAACCCGCACCGTTGGACAAACCGGCCCGACCGGTCTCACCCGACCTGCTGGCCGGTTGGGGACCTTCTGGACCGACTGAAAAGCTTCGAGCCAATTGCAACGCACGAGCGGGTGGCGGGGCCCACCGTGCCGGCGCTCGGCCGGTGACTCGAGAGGTCAAGTTGGCAGGAAAAGAGCCGGAGGTTGAAGGAAACCAAGCGGGCACGACGCGAGTTCGCGTTTGCGTGCTGGCCGCCGTCGCCTGAAAGCAAAGTGCGTTGTGACGTGGACAGCCCGTCTGCAGGCGAGCGGACAGCGCTGGTGCCCGCTTCCGGGCAAGGAGCGCGGGGATTGATCGAGTCGAAAAGAAGCGACGGGGTACACCATGAAGATGACCACCGGGCAATTGCTGGTTGTCGACGACGACAAGCACATTCGCGAGGCGATGGCCGATTACTTGCGTGAGCTGGGCCATCGAACCGAAACGGCCGCGACGTGCGGCGAAGCGATCGACCGGATGAGCGAATACCCGTTCGAGGTCGTCATTTGCGACGTCAACCTGCCCGACAAAGACGGCTTTCACTTGCTGGAATGGGCACGGGAGCACTGCCCGGACACAGCCATCATCATGCTGACCGGCTACGGAACGATTGAAAGCGCGGTCGAAGCCATTCGCATGGGCGCGTTCGACTACATGACCAAGCCGGTCATCGACGACGAACTGAACATTGCCATTCAGCGTGCTCTGGGCCAGCGGAAAATCGTCGAGGAAAACCGCAACCTGAAGGCTCAGCTCGACCAGCGCTATGGCCTGGGCAGCATCATCGGACGCGACTACAAGATGCTGAAGCTGTACGACCTGATTGAAAGCGTGGCCGACACACGCACCACGGTGCTCATTCTCGGTGAGAGCGGCACCGGAAAAACCATGACGGCCCGGGCCATTCACCAGCTCAGCTCGCGTCGCGACAAGCCGTTCGTCGAGGTCGCTTGCGGAGCTTTGCCGGACACTCTTTTGGAGAGCGAGCTGTTTGGACACGTAGCCGGCGCCTTTACCGGTGCGACGCACGACAAAATGGGGAAGTTCCTGCAGGCCGACGGCGGCACGATTTTCTTGGACGAAATCGCCACCGCGTCGCCCAGCTTGCAGGTGAAGCTGCTGCGAGTGTTGCAGGACCGCGAGTTCGAGCCGGTCGGCGGCACGAAGACGTACAAAGTCGACGTCCGCTTGATCTGTGCCACGAACCAGGACTTGGAGGAGCTGGTGCGGCGAGGTGAGTTCCGCCAGGACCTTTACTACCGCATCAACGTGGTCACGATTACTCAGCCGCCGCTTCGCGAACGAATCGGCGACATTCCGCTGTTGGTCGAGCACTTCCTGAAGGAGTTCAACAGTCAGACCGGCAAGAACGTCAAGCGGTTCGACGACGAAGCCATGCGGCTGCTCCAGCGGTACCACTGGCCGGGCAACGTGCGGGAGTTGATTAACGTGGTCGAGCGGGCGGTCGTCCTGTGCAAGGGCGACATTGTGACGGTGAATGACTTGCCCGAGCACATTCGTCGGGAAGACGAGCCGGCTCACCGCATTGCTCTCGCCGCCGGCGGCAACTCGCTCAAAGCGGCACTGGCCGAACCGGAAAAGCAAATCATTTTGCAAGCGTTGGAAGCCAACGGCTGGAACCGTCAGGCGACGGCCCGCATGCTGGGCATCAACCGAACCACGCTCTACAAGAAAATGAAAAAGTACGGCATCGACATGGACAAGCACTTTGCTCTGTGAAGGTTTCGGCCGGACGAGTTCCCCGCCACGACCGAAACGCCGCAGTAACGGGTCGCGCTGCCAAGAAGCCTTCGTTCGCTTGCCAGCCGCCTGGATGCTGGCGAGGTCTGCTGTGACGCGTTCGGTTGACACATCCGTTGGTTGCCCGACAAGAGTGGGCTCGGCTGAGTTGCTTGCCCGACGGGAATGAGTGTGTGTCACAGTCGCTCGCCCGAGGCCAGCCCGGATTGTTCGTGTACGCCGGAACGAGGTTGCGCAGGCGGGCGCCGGAACGTCGCAAACAGATCTCGGCCCGACACGCGTTGTGCTTCCGGTTGCTTGTTTGCCCATTGACCGACGTTCCGGCAACGTGGCTGGCCAGCGAGCCCCGCCTTGTGAGCCGAAGGCGCCAGCCTTGCGCCTTGCCGACCGTACGTACCCGCCTCGGGCCCCACGCACCCCGGCGGTCCCGCACGGCCGTGAAATTGCCCGACGCTAGCGCGTTCGGCAGACTGCCCGACGCTAGCGCGTTCGGCTCTCGCGCCGGAGGGCCACGCTCCGTCGTGGCCGCGTTTGCTCAAGGCCGGCCGCCGGACGCCACCGGCAGGCGAACGGCGAGTCGGCGAGGCCGCTTCGCTCAAGCTCAAAGACGGCTTCTCAGTACGGAAAGGTCTCGTCCACCGGCGACTGAGACAGCTCGACCAGGAATTCCGCCAACCGCTCCGCCACCGTCTCGACGAACTTCCTTCCTTTCTCCGCCGTCGCCGGGTGCGGGTTGCCGACGCCCGTGTTGGTCGTCAGAAGGTGCCAGGGGCGTGTCATGGAGACCCAGCCTCGGTTGACCGCGTCGAAGCGTGTCGGCCGGACCGCGCCGTCGTCTGCCAGCAGTCGGCCGGTTTCGGGGTCACGAGCGACCAGGTCGGGCAGGTAGGCCAAAGCCATGGACGTCTCCATTTCGCCAGCGTGGTCTCCGGCCGACTCAAACAGCTCTTCGCGCAAGTCGGCCGAAATCTCGCGGTACCAGTTGCACAGGAAAATGTGGACCTTCGTCCGCCCGTACAACTCGCGAAGCACCGGCTTGACGTCGTTGCCTCCGTGGCTGTTCAAAATGAGCAGCTTCAGAACGTCGTGCTTCTCCAGCGACTCGACCAGGTCGCGAATGACCAGAGTCAGCGTCGACGGGTTCAAATTCATGGCGAAAGGAAAGCGAAGCTGGTTCGTGTGGGTTCCGTAGGGCAGGGTCGGCAGCAGGACGACCTTGGCGCCCCGTTCCCAAGCCAGTCGGCAAGCCAGCTCGCCAATAATGTCCGCCTCGAACGTGTCCATTCCGTAAGGCAAGTGCAAGTTGTGCGGCTCGGTCGCCCCCAACGGCAACACGGCCACTTCGTAAGGGTTGTCCTTCACAAAGCCGTAGTTGACTTCCGACAGAACCCACTTCCGCATGGCAACCTTCTCCCGCTGGTTTCCAGTTTGCATGCCGTTGAACGACCGACCGGGCGAGCGACCAGCAGCGGCGCGAGGACCGTCCGGTCCGCTCGTCTACCCTTGCTCGGTTTCGCCGTCCGCCGCCGACGACTCTTCGCGCCGGACCGGCAACTGGGGAATGACAAAGGCCAAGAAGTCGGCCAGACGGTCTGCGGCCTGGTACGCGACTTCTCGAAGCCGCCAGATTTCCTTGAAGCTGCCCGGACGTTTCCAAATGGCTCCCACGGCCGCTCCCAAGCGAACCGCTCCCGACTGCCCGACCAACGTCAGAATTTCGGACGGCAAGTCCTTGGCCATTTCGTCCGTGACGACGCGAACGGCCACGAACGGTTTGCGTCGCTGTCGGCACGCGTCGGCCACGGCCCAGGATTCCATGTCCACGACTAGCGCGTCGTACTTCTCGCCCAGCTCTTTTTTCTCCGCCGCTGTCCGCACCAAGTGGTCCGCCGTCAGCACCGGTCCGACGTGAAACCCCCTTTCCGGGTCTTCGGTCATTTTGACGTCGATGGCCAGACGCCGTCCGTCCGGGCTGAGCACGGCGTTGCCCACGACCACGTCGCCCGGTTTTAGGTGCGGCTTCAAAGCGCCGGCGAAGCCACACGAGAAGACCCAGTCGGGCGTGTGAGCGTCAATCAGAGCGTGCGTGGCCGCGGCCGCTCGCGACTCGCCCATTCCCGACTCGACCACCGCCACGCGGGTCGGGCCGAACAAGCCGCCTCGGAAGACGAACCGACCGCCGACGTACTTCCGGACCCGTTCGCACCGAGCCAGAAAGCTCGACATTTCAATCGACAGAGCGCAGACCACGCCGACGTCGGCGTGCGCGGCGTCGCGCGTCTGGCCTTGCTCTGTCCCGTCCGACATTCCAGCCTCCGATTTTCACACGCGGCTGCTGGAGCCGCCCTGTACCCGGTGACGCCCCGGCCAGCTCGCCCTTTTTCCCGTCTTCGCCCGTGCCGTCCCCGACCGGCGGGTCCTCGCCAGCGACTCGGCCTCCGGCTCCAGCGACCGGAAACTCCGGCTCGTCGCGCCGCCTGCCTTGCAGCCACAACGCCTTGCGCCCGCCGACGGGCTCGTGCCGGTGTCGAGTCGCGTTGGCAGCGCACGGTACTCCGCCGGCGGCTGCACCGCAACAGTTCCCGAAAGAAAAAACAAGCGGCCGAGCCCGCGCAAACTCAATGCCACCACGGACAGGGCCGCGTCGTCCGTTTGTCTGGGAGGACGGTTCACGGAGTGGAGCTGGAGGTGGGCGACTGGAGCGGGCGAGGCAACAGGGCGGCGTCGACGCCGACGTCGCTGCCGTCCGTTGCCACGGCTGTGTCGGCGAAGCGCGGGTCCAGCAGAAAGTCCTCGACGGTCGCTGCGGAGAAGTCGCCGCGGAAAACCGGCCGCTTCCAACGCACGCCCGCGTTGTTGGAACCCTCGCTCTGACCGTCCTTCCACAACTGCTGCCAGTCGTCCATGGTCGAGACCTCCGCCCCCGACGAACACCGCCACAGCACGTCGTAGCGGTCGAAGTAGTTTCGCTCGCCCGTCCACGCAATTAACCGCGCCGCCTCTTCCGGCGGAAAATTCCCTTGCACCAGAATCAATGGGCTGCTGAACGGCGACGAAAAAACGTTGTCTCGAGCCACGACCCGCACGGCGGGCAGCTCCTGCGACAAGTCGTCGCAGTCAATCTGAAGCAGGTTGTTGCCCAACAGGCCCGTGCAGTGTTCCAGCAACAGGTCGACGGCCGAGCCGTCCGAGACGGTCGTGGAACCGAAAAGCCGCAACAACGAGCCGTCGACGACGACGGCCGTGTTCCTCAGAGCCAACTGGCAGAGCACAGACCCTTGAACTGAGAAGACGTCCGTCTCGCCGCGCAGCAGACAGTTCGTCAGCTCCACTTGGACGACCGTCCCGCCTGCCTCCGGCTCGCCGACTCCCTCTCCTTCCGACGCAAAGTGGAACATGGCCACTCGCTGCCGAGTCGGACTGGCGACCGTGACCACCACGCCCCGCAACCTCACCTGCTCCGGCCGCACCAGCTCGAACACACTGGCCCGACTCAAGTCGTTCTCGGCGTCCAGCGCCAGTCGCAACTCGACGTTGTTCACCGCCAGGCTTCCTGCGAGCAGTGTGACGGCGGCTGCGGTGGTCTCGGACGCGGCGCCGGGCAGTTCGAATTCCAGCACGGGGCGGAAGCCTCGAGCGGCACGAATCGTCACCGACCGGCCGGCAATTCGCAGCGGCTTTTCTCGGCGCACGCCGTCGAACCGCAGCTCAATGACCTGACCGTCGGCCACTTCCGCGCAGGCGGCGTTGACCGTGGCGTACCGTTTGACCACGGCACCTCCGGAGCCGAGCACGCAGACGGGAGTCGGGTCTTCGGCTGCCAGCGGACCGGTCTCGGGCATGGGCGGCAAGACGGCTGTGCCGGCGTCGGCACTTTCGAACGAGCCGTTCGTCGACTCGGACGAGCTGCTTTGCCCCGCGCTTTCGGCGGGAACCTGCCCGGGCGGTGCGGTCGCCGGCGGCGACTCTCCGTCGGACCAGCCTTCCAGCGTGGGCGAGACGAGCGGCTGCACGTCGGGTGCTCCGTCGAAGAGCGAAGGCTCGGTCGTCGAAGGCTCGTCGACCCACCCCGGCTGAATCAGCCTGGTCGCCTCGCCGCTGTCCACCCCAGAATCTGAGGCTGAAGCTGCAGCGGGTGCCGGCGACGTCGTGGAGGTGGGGCTGGGAGCGTTGGTCGGCGACGCCGACGAGGTCGAACCGGTCGGTGCCGGAGCTGGGCCGCCGGTCGAGCCGGTTGGTCGTCCGGACGTGGGACTGCTCGACGCTTCTGGTGTGGTGGGTGGGCGCGAGTCGAGCGAGTGAGCTCGGGCCGCACGCTGGTCGGTCGTGCCGCTGCTGGTCGGGCCGGACTGCGACGACGAGCCTTGGCCTGAAACCGCTGGTTGGCCGGACTGGTCTGTGGCCGTTGGTCCCACCGGTCCGGTTTCGGCCGTCGGAATGGCTTGTCCGAGCTGCGGGAAGCGTTGCAGCGCGACGACAATGAGCACCAAGACGGCGGCCGCAAGAATCCAGCCCAAGTTCCGCTCCCAGAAGCTCCCCCGGACCGCCTCGGGCGAAACCCACACCAACCCTTCGGGGTGAATGCCGCGTAGCCCAAGCGAGCCGGCGACGACCATGAGGTCTTGAATCAGCTCGTCCGGGCTGGCGTAGCGGTCGCGCGGGTCGCTGGCCATCATTTTTCGGACAACGGCCGACAAGGCGGGCGGAATGCCCGGACGCTTCTTGGCCGGGTCGGGCGGTTCGCTGCTCTGGTGGTTCAGCAGTTTCTGCAGAACCGTGCCTTCAGCGTAAGGCGGCTCGCCGGTCAGCATGTGGTACAGCGTGCAGCCCAGCGAGTAAATGTCGCTGCGGACGTCCACGTTGCGCGGGTCTTTGGCTTGCTCGGGGGAAATGTAGTCGAACGTGCCCAGGGTCGTGCCGGCCACGGTAATGTCGGCCGCCGACTCCGAATCGACTTTGCGGGCCAGTCCCAGGTCGACCAGTTTGGCCCGTCCGGTCGGCGTAATGATGATGTTCGACGGTTTAATGTCTCGGTGAATGACTCCGGCCGCCGACGTGTGCCGCAACGCCGAGGCAATTTGAAGCGTGTAGTTGACGGCTTCGGCCGGGTCGAGCCGGCCCCGACGTTCAATCAAGTCCCGGACGTTCGTTCCCGTAATGAACTCGAAGGCAATGAAGTTCAGCCCTTTGTCCTCGCCAATGTAGTAGACGCGGGCAATGTTGTCGTGGTCGAGCCGGGCGGCGGCACGGGCCTCGTTCAAGAACCGCTGGACGGCGGCCGGGTCGCGGGCCTGAAACGGCGACAAGACCTTCAACGCCACGTAGCGTTGCAGCCGAGTGTCCAAAGCGCGAAAGACGGCTCCCATGCCGCCCATGCCAATCCGCTCTTCAATGCGAAAGTGGGCGAGTTCGATTCCGGCCGGGTTGGGAGCCCGTCCTTCCAGGACTTCGTTTTCCGGCGGGAACAGGCGTCGCCACAGCTCACCGTACTCCGACGCGCCCGCAGGACGTCCGACCGCTCGCACCGCTCGGCCTTCGGGGTTGACGACCGTCTCGGAGCGGTGGGGCGAGACCGGTCCGCGCGCAGCCGACGGGTCAGACCGGCCAGCCGGCTCGCCGGCTCGACATTCCGACGTCTTGTCCGAACCGGAAGTCATTCGTCGTTACCAAGCTGAACTGTGAGGAACGGCCACAAGTCATTGCACCCGCGACGCGTCCCGCACCCGACGCCCGTTTGCCCTCCGAGCCGCCCGCTGGGCGAGGTCGCCGAAGCCAGCACGCTGACCAAAACCGCTCGCCGCCGGGTCGGGCTTGGGGCTCAGATTTCGCTTTGCCGAGCGATTTCGTCGATTTGGGCTTCCATGGCCCGCAAGTGACGGGTGAGGTCCCGTTCCAGCTTCTGCGTGTGCTGGTCTTGATCCAGCACTTCCGCTGCCCGGTTCCGGACCTGAATGTCGCTCGCCTCTTCCTCGCCTTGCTCCGGGTCCGCAATTTTCACCGTTCGGCCCAGCGTCACCGTTTTTGGAATGAACGCCTGCTCCAAGTGCTCGACCAGTGCCCGACACAGACGGTGAGCGTCGTTGCACAGGTCCAGCAGGGGGACACCTTCCAACGACCGGTCTGGTTGCTCTGCCACGGCCCACCTCGAACGGAAAAAACCGACGTCCTGCGAACGACTTTGCAAATGGGAAAAGCTGTCAGCCGAAGCCGCGCCCGAACGACGCACGCGGCCACTACCAGTTTACCCCTCAGGGCCGGCGCGCGACAGGCTGTACGGACAATTCTGCCCAACGACCGGTGTCCGGAGGGGGCGGCTGGTCAGCTCGTAGGCTGAGGCGACCACGCGACTGTCGCTGCGAAAGGCCGGGCTGTTCCGCCTGCGGCGTCCGGTCTACTCGGCGTGAAAGATTGAGTCGTACGGCTGTCCGTTGATGATGTTCAGCCGCACGACTTCAATGATTTTCCACTGCGGACGCGGCTTCTTTTCCAGCTGCCACGTCACCTCCCAGTAAGTGGGTTTGTAGTAGCGTGACCCGTCCGGCAACTCCACCGTGCCGTTGGCTCGAAAACGCGTTTTGGCTCGCGACCCTTGGGCTAACAGCGTGACTTTTACGTCGGTAATGCGAACCGGTTCCACAACCCGAACCAGTTTGAGCGCCTGCCACGCAACCATTTGCAGTTCGGGCGCCTGAGACGAAATGAACGACAGCGTCTTGACTCGGCTCAGGTCGGCCGGTGGCGTCGAGCGGGTGTCGTAGAGAGCCGACTCCATTTCGAACGTCCACGCCAGGTCGCGAATGCTCTGCTCAATGCGTTCCCTCTCCGTCACAATGGCCCGTTCGACGAAAAAAATGACCACGGCCGACGCCACACAAGCGGCCATGACGTACAAGCAGCTTCGCTTGCGCACCAACTGCCACCGAATGAAAAAGACAGCAAAAACCAACGCACAAAGACCAATCGGCGGCCACGGGTTCTCGGTAAACCACATGCTTCGACGCTCCCCGGTTGCTCGTCCTTTCCTTGCTGTCTCGGCACGTCAGCCGCTTCGAC
>CAYSAG010000104.1:0-16015 GCA_964428935.1 uncultured Planctomycetaceae bacterium
CTCGAAAGCAGCGAACGGCAATTGGCGGCCGACCTGGAGCATGCCATGCGGCGGTTGGGAGCGGACCGGCAGGCCTTTCAAATGAGTGACGTCATTGTTGCAGCAGGGCCCAACAGCGCGTCGTGCCACCACGTGCCCACGGAGCGAAAGGTGCGGCCGGGCGAGCCACTGCTGTTCGACTGGGGGGCGGAGCTGGACGGCTACCGAAGCGACGTGACACGAGTGGTCTTTGTGCGCGAAGTGGCCGACCCGTTCGCGGAACTGTACGAAGTGGTGGAGCGGGCGTTGGAAGAGGCCACGCGGCGTCTGCGGCCGGGCGTCACGTGCCGGAGCGTCGACCGAGCGGCTCGGGAAGTCCTCGAACAGGCCGGCTACGGCGACCGGTTCATTCACGGACTGGGACACGGAATCGGACTGGAAATTCACGAACAGCCTCGGCTGACCACTTCACCCCAAGTGCGTCTGCGACGAAACATGCTGTTGACGCTGGAGCCGGGCGTCTACTTGAAAGGTGTGGGCGGCGTGCGGTTGGAAAACGACCTGCTGGTCACGCCGGACGGCTGCGAGAACCTGTGCTCGTTGCCGACTCGGTTGCGCGACGCCGTCGTGCGGTGACGGCGCGGCGACGGGACGGCCCGGCACCGGCCGGGGGCGGCGACTTCCGAACGGACGGGACCGAGCTCACGGCCACGGCCGGAGCGAGGTCTGCTCGTCGAAGGGCGCAAAAGCCGTTCACTCGTGCGGACAACACGCGTCGCCGCTGCTTGCTTCAGAGTTTCGGTCAGAAGCCGTCCCGGCTGACGGGAACCGGAGCCCACGTTCTGTCCAGTCGGTCGAAGCTCCCCCCGTCGAAAGCGACCCTTGGAACCCGGACGCAGCCGGTTCAAAAACGGGTCGTCACACTCAGGCCCGCCGCGTGGTTGTCCGGGTCGGAAAACGGAACGACGCGCACGCAACCGGTTTGTCCCAGGTGACTCTTTGCGACCGACTTGCCAATGACGTAGCCCAGTGCGGCGCCGAAGAGCACGTCCGACAGGTCGTGGTCCCGCTCGTCAATGCGGCTCCAACCAATCAGCCCGGCCAGCGCAAACGCCGGCAGCCCCACCTTCGGACCGTAGTACTCGTCCAACACAGCGGCAAAGGCGAAGCTGCTGGAGGTGTGGTAGGAGGGAAACCCGAACTGGCCGCCGTTCCAGTCCTGCGACGGCCGTTTTGTGTTCACGGCCGCTTTGAGGAGGACGGTCGCGGTGGTCGTCAGACCGTAAGCGTTAATGGCCGTCAAGGCCAACTCGTGCAGCTGGTCGTTGCGGCTCCACACGCTGTAGGCGTAGGTGCCGAAGAGCAGGGGAAGTTGGACCTCGGCCTGACCGAGTCGGCCCAGCGTCTTGCTGCCCTCTTCCCACCGGTCGGGGTGGCGAGCGGTGTACTGGCGGACTTTGCCGTCCCAGTCCTGGTGGACGGCGACGGCAACGGCCGCGGCGGCGGAAAGAAGAGCCGCGTTTTTCCAGTTGACGGCGTCTTGGACGTCTCGGCCCAGCGAAGGCAGAAGGCCTCGCAGGTCGACGCCCACCTGTTCCCAGCGCCCCGGCGGGCCGGTCTGAAGTGGCGGCGGTGCGCCCTCCAGCCAGCTTGGGTCGGTGACGACGAAGGCCGCCGCGCCGCGTCGGTGGGGCGGCTCGGCGCGGCGTCGAGGCGAGCCGCTTTCACGGCCGGACGTTTCACGGCCGGAACTCTGACCGCCGGAGGTTTGGTTCGCCAAAGTCGAAGGCCAGGGGCCGGCCGCGTCGACACCGGACGCTGGCGTGGGCGAGGCGTCTTCCGCAGCCGGCGGTTCTGACGGCCAGTAACCGTCGCAATGAGCCCGTCCGGGGCGGCTCGGACTGGCGTCGCCGTCCGGCTGTTGAGCCCGAACGGCCAACACGCGCCGCGCCCGCGGCAACCGGAGAGGCTCCGACCCAGCTGACTGCGACTGGGTTCGCTCCGGTAGGAGGGACGGCCCGTCGTCTGCTGTGGACTCAACGAGTGGCTGCGGCTTTCTGACCGCCGAGGGCTCGGCCGCCTCCGCTCGCGTCGTCTGTGCCAGCGTTTGGGCCGACGACACCAGTGCGTCGACCGACCAGCCGGCGTTCGTCCTTCGTCCGACCGACGCGCAGCCGCCGGCTAGCCAAAGCCCCGCCGCAGCGACCAGCAACGCAGCGACGTTCGCTCGCCGCACTGCAGGCGAACGCCGAGACCGGCCAGCGGAAGCCTGGGCGTTGGTTGAACTGGTTTGGGCAGTCGGCCAGTTGAGTGTGTCGGGCATGGAGAGGTGTCGCGGACCTTTCCGCTGGGTTACGAGTGGGGTTGGTTCAGGTTGAGCCGCAGGCGCTGGGCGAAAGCGTCGAACAACGGGCCGACCCATTGGTCGCCGCTCTTTTCGGCCAAGCTCTCGGCCACGGTCTGGTCCAAGTGGGCTTGAAAAATGTCTTCGGCCATTCCTCCGTGGAAGTACGCCGGTTTGTGCTGGGTTTTCCGCAAAGCCTTAATCATTTCGCGGTAGAACGTGCCCGCGGTGAAGGCGCGAAAAGCCTGCCGCAGGTCGAGCTGCCCGGACGAAAGGGCCGACGTTGGCGAAGCCAACGGAGGAGGAACCGGTGGAGAGGAGTCGGCCAGCAGCCGGCGTGCGGCGGCCGCTGCCGGCAAAGCGACGGATTGGACGGCGGTGTTGGCCATTGAGGCTGAGCTCCTTGGGAGAAAGCCAGGTCGGTGCTGGAGGAAAGGGACGGTCCGGCGTGTTCTCCGGACCTCGCCTGTGGGTCGTGAGCGGTTAGTGTTCGTCGTAAATGGCGTGCAACTTTCCGGACCGGTGCAGCTCGCGAATGATGCTAATGATGTCCGACGTGGGCACACGAAGCTGGTTGAGGGCGTCGACCAGTTGTTTGAGCTGCTGGGGCGGGTGACGGGTTGTGTCTTGGTTGAGCATGACGAAGCCGCCGGTGGCCGCCGGTTGGGCCACTGGTTGTCCGACTTCAATGGTCAGGTTCTTGTGGGAAATGATGACCGGACTGATTTCGACTTCTCCGGTCACGACGACCACCTGCGAGCGGGGATTCACCACCACTCGAGCCTCGGTGTGTGGGTTCTCAATGCCCACGTCCAAGACTTGGGCAATGAAGTCGACGGGCGAGTCGCGGTACTGCGGTGGAATGGTCACCTCGACCACACCGGGCCCGACGGGCCGAGCCAGGTCCACATTCCCCGCCTCGAAGCTGAATTCGCGGTTGATGGCCGTGGCGACCTCGCTGCTGGTGTAGAAGCTGGAGTGCTGAGCGTCCAGGAGCAGGGTAATGGTGGGTTGGCCGTTCTTGTAGCTGACGAACGGCGTGACGAAGTCCTCTTCCAACACAATGCCGCCGGGAATCTTTCCGACCGTCGGGACGTCCGGGTCTTCGATGTAAATGGGTCCCGAGGCCAGACCGACGGCCGTGTCGTCTTCGATGTCCGCCGTCTCGACCGGCGTCACCAGCAGCCGGCCGCCACGCAGGCTTTTCGCTCCGAACGGCGAGCTGACAATGCAGTCGATTTTCTGACCGCGCCGCAGTCCGGTTTTCGGAATCGTTCCCGAGACCAACACCAAGGCCACGTTGTCCGCGTTACGACGGAGTTCGTCTTCCCGCAGTACGGGCGTGTTCAGCAACCGCAACGCAGCGGCCAACGAGCGAATGGCCGGCAGGTTTTCGCCGCCGTCGCCCGTGCCCTTCAAACCGACGACCAAGCCGATTCCCACCAATTGAATTTCTTTCTGCCCGTAAATGGTGCAGATGTTTTCGAGCCGCGTTCGGGCCGGCGTGCGGCTTGGCCAAAGGCCGGCCGTTAGCCAGGCGAGCACCGTCAGGACCAGTGGTAACCTACGCACGGCTTCCCTCCTGACGTCTAGAACGGCGACAACAGGTCGTACAGGAAGACACCCCAGGGACGCTTGGTACTGCCGAAGACAGTGCCTTTCTGCGTCTTCTCGATTCGCAGGTTGGCAATGTTCTCGCTGTAAGCGGTGTTGTCCGGGCCGACGTCCTCGGCCCTCAGTTCGCCAGTCAACCGGTACTCCCACACGCCCTGCGTCGTGCGAATCGTCTTGCGGGCCTCCAGCACCAAGTTCCCGTTGGGCAACACGTCGACGACCGTTGCAGCAATGCGGTAACGCACGCCTTCTTCGTCTCTGACACGGCCCGTCGTGTTCAGCCGGCTCTGCAGGTTCGTGTCAATGGTAGGTGAGCTCTCGGCGGCGTTGGTCAAATTGCCCGTCTCGCCAATGCGGACGAATTCCCGCAGCTCGGCCTTCAAGTTGGCGTTCCGCACTCGGTCCAACCGAGACCGCACCGTGACTTCGGCCTTTTCGTCGACAATGATCGTAATGATGTCGTGCACTTTGATTTCTCGTTGTTCGGGCGGGTCAATGTAAATCCACGAGTAGTCGCGAATGCTTCGCCGACGACGCACCGGCCGAATGACGGTTTCGGCTCCGGCCGGACCGACGGCACGAGCGGCCGGAAAGGCCGAACGGCCGGCACGCTTGACGCTGGATGCGGGCGACAAGCCAGACGCCCCTCCAGACGTGCCGGTTACTCCGGGCAGCCCCGGCAGGCGGGGCTGGCGGGTCGCTTGCACGTCGGGAGGTGGAACGACCGTCAGCAGAGGCCCGGACGTCCGACCCGCTCGACCACCGCGCCGCTGCCCCTGCTGCGTCAGCTCCGGCAGGACCATTGACAGTGGTCCTCGCACTTGACGGGGCGAGCTGGAAAGGCCGTTTCGACCTTGGGCCACCGCGACTGAGACCACAGCGAGCCACACGCCTGCTCCGGTCAGCAGGAAACGAACGCCACCTCGCCAACCTCCTCTCATGGCCGGTTTCCTCCCTGAGCTTGCGGCCGAGGCCGAACGGGCGGGACGAACGGCTCAAACCGAATCGCTCCCGTCGCGTCCTGGTAAGACGCTCGCACCACGCTCCCCGTCCGCACCACTTCCGCCTCGTGGTAGCCGGTCACCGTGGCCGTAATGGTCTCGCGTCCGTCCAGACTGACCAGAGTAATGACGTCGCCGCGAGCGCCTTCGTCGCGTGCTCGGAACGGGCGTCGGACCACAATGCCGCCGGCGCGGCAGTACACGGTGACAATGTCGTTACGACGGACCAACGGCACCGTGCGCACGTCTTCGGGACGAATCGGCTCACCGGGTCGCAACGTGCGGACCGCCTCTTTGCCAACCACCTCGTCGGCCCGCGCCAACGCTCCCGACGGCTCGTCGACGGCCACCACCGTCAAGTCCTCCGGTTGCAAAACCTTTCCTCGCGGCACCGGGTAACGGACGGTCAGGACGGTGGGGCGAGCGGTCAGGCGGCAGACGAGCTGTATTTCCCGCGGAAACTGTCCGCCGTCGAGCAGACGCAGAGTCAACGTCTGTGGCACGTCCAGGCGAGGCTGCAGGCCGAGGACCTCCAGGGTCTCGGCGTCGGCCGAAAGCACCAGCGGAACGTCCGGCTGCTGCAGCCGCACCGTCACTTGAACGCCGGAGGCGTCTCGAACCAGCGTTCGCAGCTGCCGGTAAACGGCCTGCACGACCTTCCGCTCGGCCAACCGAGCTTGGCTCTGGGAAGGCGTTGGCTGCGGCTTCTGTCGCGGAGCCTCGGGACGGCTGACCAACACACGCGTCGGCCCGGAGAACTCGGTGGCCGACAGGTCAACGCCCCGAGCCTCCAGGCGCGACCGAATCGAAACGAAGTCGAGAACGGTTTGACGTCCCGGCGGTGGAGCGGGAGCCAGCACGATTTGCCGAAGTTCTTCTTCACGCCGCCCGTCTGCGTCGTAAACGTCGGCGACGTCGCCCAACCGGACGACTGACGCGGTCACCCGGGCCGTTCGGTGAAAACGAATCAACGCGGCGTCCAACGGAATGGTCCACCACGCGAGCACCACCACGACCACGCCGGACACCACCCCGGCGGTCGAAACTTTCCTGTGGGGTCGGTGCCAAATTCGTTGAGTCGAAACGCTCATGGTTCCGTCGACTTCGCTCACGTCAGCGCTTTTCTTGCGGCTCGTTTGTGCCGTCTTCGACGCACCGACGCGGGGTCGGTCGAGGCGGCGAAACCCGGAACGCCCGCGACGTTCCAACGCCGCCCGTTGGCCGCGAGGGTCCAACGAGCCGTGTGGCCGAGTTGTTGTTCTCTCCGGAGCCCCAAGACGCTCAACACACCGAAAGGCGACCAACGGAGGACGGCCCGGCGGAAAACGCCGTCGGTCTTTTCCGCTGGAAACCGAAGGAAAGGGGGTTTCGAGTTGAGTGGACCGCGTTACGACGGCGCCAACAAACAGGCTCGTGCCGCGTTTCAGGCGGCTTGTCCCGTCCGCCGCGGCAGGACTAGTACCGTCTCAAGTTGGCCAACAGTTGCAACATTTGATCGGCCGCTTCCACGACTTGGCTGTTCAGTTCGAAATGCCGTTGAGTCTTAATCAGGTCGACCAGCTCCCGCACCGGCTCGACGTTCGAGGCCTCCAGGAACCGCTGCCGGAGCGTGCCGAGCCCTTCCTGGCCCGGGTTGGCAATGATGGGAGTTCCCGACGCTGGAGACTCTGCAAACAAGTTTTCGCCTTCTTGGATCAATCCCTGCGGGTTGACGAACCGAGCCAGCTGAATCTGGCCGACCTCTTGCAAGTCGGTCGAGCCGGGCACGCGCACCTGCACCAGCCCGTCGGCATTGATGCTGATTTCGATTGCGTCTTGCGGAATGGTGATGGCGGGTTCGAGCAACCGACCCCGGTCGGCCGAGGCGAGCACGAGCTGGCCGTCGGCGTTGACGCTGAAGGTGCCGGCGCGGGTGTAGAGCGTCTGCGTGCCGTCGGTGACTTGGAAAAACCCGTCGCCGACAATGGCCAAGTCCAGCTCCTGCCCGGTCTCGATCAGCGAGCCGTGGCGTTGGTCGAGGGCCGTCGAGGAAACTCGCGTGCCCAGACCGACGTCGATTCCCAACGGCGTGATTTGTCCTTGAGAGTCTCGCGTGCCGGGCAGCATGAGGTGGTCGTAGAACAGGTCTTCGAAATTGACCCGAGTGCGTTTGAAGGCCGTCGTGCCCGCGTTGGCCAAATTGTTCGCAATGACGTCCAGGTTGAACTGCGAGGCCTCCATTCCCGAGGCCGCCGCATGCATGGCTCGAATGGTCATGGCTTGCTACTCCGCTGTCCCTAGCTCACTCTCTCCTCGCTCCTCGGCACAGCTCAGACGCCACGGCCGGCGTTCCCGGTTGTGGCGCTCGGTTTGTGCCTTCCAGGGGAAACCGACGCTACCGGCGTCACGGCCGTTGAGCCACCTGCAACAACTGAGCCAGGGTGTCGTCCTGCGCTCGAATCAGGTTGACGTTGGCTTCGAAGGCTCGAGACGCTTCGATCAATTCCATCATTTCCCGCACCGGCTCGACGCTCGAAGCCTCCAGGAACCCTTGCCGAATCTGCACGCCGCTCGTCACGGGCGACACCGGCCCCAACGCCCGGTACAAGCTGTTCCCCACCTTCTGCAATTGACTGAGCGATTCTGGCTGAACCACGTCGATTCGCCCCAGCTCGGTGCGCGCCGAGCCGGGGCCGACGCCGACCACCGTGCCGTCCGGACCGATTTCAATCCGCTCCGTGTCTTCCGGAACGAGAATCGGCGAGCCGGACGTGTTCAGGATGGCCAGGCCGCCGTCCTGCGTGACCAGACGGCCCGAAACGTCGCGGGTGAGCTGACCGTTGCGGGTGAGGAATTCCTGCGTGCCGTCGGAGACTCGGAAAAAGCCGGGACCACGCAGGGCCAGGTCGAGAGGCCCGCCGGTGGGAACGAGCGGACCCTCGCGGAAGTCCGTCGCCACTCCGGCCAACGACACCCCGCCCGTCGAACGCTCCAACCCGCCAGGCAACTCCTCCCCCGCCGGGACCCGTTCTGGCCGGTGGGCCTGGAACACCGCCAAGTCCCGCTTGAAGGCGGTCGTGGACGCGTTGGCCAGGTTGTTGGCAACGACGTCGAGCCGAAGGGACTGCGCTCGAGCCCCTTCCGCCGACAAGTAAAGTCCGTAGATCATGGACGCACCCCATGCGCTACTGGTTGCCCCCCGTCTACTGTTCTTCATCGGCCGTCAAATTCGGCATCTTTAGCACGACCGGAACAATCCGCACTACGCACAGGGTCTTCGTAGCTTGCGCAGCCTGACAACGGAGCGAACCTGGCGAGCAGAGCGGTTGGGAGCGGAAGCCGGACGGGACCGGCGACGCACCACGTCTGCAAACGGCCTTTCGCACGGGGGGCTTCGACAGACGGTCCCGGCGCGGGAGAAAGAGGGAGTCGCGCTGGAAGGTCTGTCGCTCCAGAGCCAACGCTTGGTCTGGCCGCCGGAACGACACGCGTGCCGAACGGGCGTTGTTTCTAAAGACACTCGACTTCGGGACGGTCCCGGCAGGACCGCCTGGCTGGCCGTCGTCCGGCCGAGCTTCAGTAGGGCCGGAAGGGCGTCGCGTTCGTTACCAGCCCGCCTGACCGGCTCGGGCTTGAGCCCGGTAGGCGGGCGAGCCGGGCCGGTTCATCAGCCACAGCAGAACCGGGCTGGCAATGTAAATCGAACTGTACGTACCGACAATGACGCCCAGGACCAGACAGAAGGCGAAACCGTGAATGCCTTCCCCGCCAATGGCGTACAGAATGACGACCACGATCAGGGTGGTCAGCGAGGTGAGCAACGTCCGAGACAGCGTTTGATTGACGCTGGTGTTGACCATTTCGGGCGTCAAGGCCGGGTTCTTGCCCCGCACTTCGCGGATTCGGTCGAACACGACGATGGTGTCGTTCAACGAGTAACCAATGATCGTCAGGAAAGCGGCAATGATGGGCAAGTTGATCTTGAAGTCGACCAGCAGCAGAGCGTCGCCGATCGGCGTGCCTGCCAGGAAGGAAGCCAAGGCGATCATGCCCAGCGAGACCAGAACGTCGTGGACCAGAGCCACGACGGCCGCGATGCCGAACGCCACTCGCTGGAACCGGAACCAGATGTAGCCGATGATGGCCACCAGGCTGAACAAGATCGCCAGGAAAGCGGCCTCTTGCATTTCCGCTCCGACCGCCTTCGAGAACTTGTTCACCTCTTCGAACAGAGGCGTCTCGGCCATTTCTTTTTGCAGGTCCGTCAGCACTCGCTTTAGGTCGCTGACGTCGACTTCTGGCCGAACCTTCAACAGCATTTCCGAGTACTTCTTGACTTGCCCCTCTTTCGCCTCGAGTCCGCTGCCGGCCGTGCCCTCCAGCTCGATCAAAGCCTCTGGGTCCGGATATTTGTTGTCGATCTTTTTCAGTCGCTGCTCGAGCTGATCGGCAATGACCGCCGGAGTCAGCTCGTCGCTGAATTTCAACGTGACCTGGTGGCCCCCCTCAAACCCCGTAATCTTCTTGGTTTGGTCCGAGGTGTCGACCTGTGGAATCTCGGTGATCTCGCCGAACTGCATGGTGACTTTGCGCAGTTCGCGGCTCGGGAAGGCGGCGGCCACTTTGCGTCGGACGACTTCCACGTCCGATTCCGTCACCCGCAAGCGGTACCGGCGACCGGGGCCCATTTTTTCCTCGTTGGCCAAGGTCAGCCGCTCCAGCGTCAAGCCCGTTCCGAACTGTTTTTCCAGGTCGGCCCGGACCTCTTCCAACGGCTGCGGCTCCACAAACTCGAACGTGACCATGGTGCCTCCGCGGAAGTCGATGTCCAGGTTGTCGGCTCCGCGAACCACCAGACCGACCATGCCGACCAAAATCAGGATCAGCGACCCGGAAATGCAGATCTTTTGCTTGCCGACGAAGTCGATGTTCGTGCCGCCCACGATGCTCATCATCTTCAGTTCCTTGATCCACCGCTTGGCCTCGAAGATGTCGAAGACCAACCGGCCGAAGTACAGAGCCGTGAACATGCTCATGACAATTCCGATGAACAACGTGACGGCGAAGCCGCGCACCTGGTCGGTTCCGATCACGTACAACACGACGGCCGTGATCAGCGTCGTGACGTTGGCGTCCACGATCGTCGTGAAAGCTCGACCGAAGCCGTTGTGAATGGCCATGCGCAGGCTGGCCCCCTTGGCTCGCTCTTCCCTGATCCGCTCGAAGATGAGCACGTTCGCGTCGACGGCCATGCCGATCGTCAGCACGATGCCCGCCAAGCCCGGCAGCGTGAAGGCCGCCTTGATCATGGCCATCGTGCCCATGACCAGAATCAGGTTCAGCAACAAGCACAGGTCGGCGACGATGCCGGCGAATCGGTAGTAAATGGCCATGAACAGAAAGACGCTGACCGCAGCGATTTCGATGGCCAGCAGTCCCTTCTGTTGGACGTCGGCTCCCAAGAGCGGGCTGATCGAGAACTCGCTGACCGGATCCGGCTTGATGGGAATCTCCAGCGCACCGGCGTTCAGAACGTTGATCAGCTCGCGAATTTCCTGCTGAGTGAAATTGCCACGAATGATGCCGGAGTTGCTGATCACCGACTCCAGGTTCGGCGCGGAGTGGACTTTGCCGTCCAGCACGATGGCCAGACGTCGTTCGAAGCCGTCCTTGCTGGGTTGGTTCCGACTGGTCAGGGCTTGGAAGAGGAACGCGCCGCGTTGGTTGAACTGGAACCCGACGGCCGGACGTCCTTCCGAGTCGACCGTCTGGTAGGCTCGCACCAGGTACTTACCCGTGACCCGTTCGTGCTCGGGTGGCACGATGCACAAGACCTGCTGGACCTCCTTGTCGCCCCGTTTGACCGTGCGAAAGGCGACTTCGCCGTGCGGGCTCAGCTTCTGCCCGGGAGCGATGTCACGCCACCGGGCGACCACGCGGTTCCCTTCAATCAGTTCGTCTTGGTCGGGAGGCAGACGTCTGGCCCGCTGAATCAGACCGCGGTTCTTGATGCCCCGCTCGCCGTGGTCCCGTTCGTTGGCGAGAATCTCGAACTCAAGACTTCCCAACCGTGTAATGAGCCGCTTCGTCTCTTCGACGGCGGCCAGGTCTTCACCCGGGACGATCACTTCGATCCGTGTCGAGCCGACCCGGCGGACGGTCACTTCTTTCGTGCCGCCTGGGTTGATGCGACGCCGGATGGCACCGACCATTTGCTCCATGGACGCGGCGACGTTCTTGCCGGCTGCCTTCGCCGCTTCTGTGTCGACCTCGTACACCAAGTTCGTACCGCCGGCCAGGTCGATGCCCAGGCGAATGGCGTTTTTCCAGCTGTGGCCGCGGGCGACCTGATTGACGAACGGCGTCAGACCCAGCGTGGCCGCCAACAACACGACCCCGATGCGGAACCCGACGTCCTTCACCCGCAGCCATCTTTCCAAGAAGTTGCCGATGACGAACGGCAACACGAAGATGGCAATGATCAGGAAAAACTTGAACCACCCGGAATCGGTGATTCCAGCCAGACACACAGCGCTCCAAACGAACTCGAACATCAATCGTCGTCCCGTGCTTTGATCGACCCGAGTGAATCCGACGTTGGTGGCGTCACAACGTCAGTTTTCGCCTTTCGTTTCGTCGTTGAGCACTCCCTGAATGCTGCTGCGCAAGAAGCGAATCCGCGTGTTGTCGTCGACCTTCAGCGTGACTTCCTTGCCGTCGGGCGAAATGTTGGCAATGGTGCCAATGATGCCTCCGATGGTGACCACGCGGTCGTTTTTCTTCAGCGACTTGAGCATCTCTTCCCGCTTGACCTGCTCCCGCCGCTGCGGTCGCAAAATGATGAAGTACCAAAGAAACATAATGGCAATCAGCGGCAGCAGGAATGAACCGAAAGCCGCACCTGGCCCCGGCTGCTGTTGCTGGGCCAGCACTGTGACCAAAGGTGTCCAGAAACCCATGTCTGTCGATGTCCTTGCCTGCAGTTCGTTGCTCCGGTCGTCCGGCGATCGAGCGTCCACCGGACCTGCTTCGAGACCGGCCCGCACGTCCCCGTCCTGAGACAAACAGGCCACGAGGCCGAACCCGCCGTTCGGTCGTTCTGGTCAAGACGGAGGCCTTGCCCGGCCGAGCCGCTGCCGGCTGCGTTTCCCCGCGCTGGATGTCTGTCGGCTGATCGCTGGGCGCGCCCTTCGAACGACCACGGCAGCGACAGAAACTCCGGAGCGGCGGGCTGGCGGTGCTTCTCTGAGGAAGTTAAGTCAAGCAAGGCGCGTATCTTAGAGAGCGGCTGCCCAGCGGACAAGGTGAAGCTGGCGAAACTCGACAACCCGCCCTTCGCAAATCGCCCGCCGCAAGTCTCGCATCAGTTTCTGGTAGAAAGCGAGGTTGTGCCACGAGACCAACATCGGCCCCAGCATCTCTTTGGCCATGAAGAGGTGCCGCAAGTAGCCGCGGCTGAAACGCTGGCAAACCGGACACGAACAGTCCGGGTCCAAAGGCGAACGGTCGCGCCGGTGTTTTTCGTTCCGCAGCCGGACCGGCCCGCGGCTGGTAAAGGCCATGGCGTTTCGGCCGTTCCGCGTCGGCATGACGCAGTCAAACAAATCGACGCCCCGGCAAACGGCTTCCACCAGGTCTTCCGGCCGTCCCACACCCATCAAGTAACGCGGCTTCTCAGCCGGCAACAGCGGGACGGTGAACTCCAAGGTTCGGTACATTTCCTCCGGCGGCTCCCCGACGCTCAGTCCGCCAATGGCGTAGCCGGCGAAGTCCAGCTCGACCAGCTGCCGAGCCGACCGTTCCCGCAATCGACGGTCGGTTCCGCCTTGGACAATGGCGAACAGAGCCTGGTCGTCGCGTCGGTGAGCGTCGCGGCAACGACGAGCCCAGCGGGTCGTTCTCTCAACGGCGGCCTCCAGCTGTTCCTGCGGCACTCCGTAGGCCGGACACTCGTCCAGACACAGCACACAGTCCGCTCCCAGCAGCTCCTGAATCCGAACCGCTCGTTCCGGCGTCAGTTCGAACAGGCTGCCGTCGACGTGCGATCGGAACACGACGCCGTCGTCGTCCAGGCGCGTCAACCGAGCCAGACTGAAAACCTGAAAGCCCCCGCTGTCGGTCAGAATGGGACCGTCCCATTGCATGAACTCATGCAGTCCACCCAGCTCGGCCACCACCTCGGCGCCCGGACGCAAGGCCAAGTGGTACGTGTTGGCCAAAATCATTTGAGTGCCGACCGCTCGCAACTGCTCGGGCAGCAACCCCTTGACCGTGCCCTGGGTGCCCACGGGCATGAAGGCTGGCGTCAGCACCTCGCCGTGAGGCGTCAGCCAGCGTCCGGCCCGGGCGCCGGTCTGTGGGTCGACGGCTTCGATTTCGAAGCGGAAGGGCATGGGCATTGACGCAGATGTCCTTCGGTCGGACTGCGGCTTGCTGACCGGTCAGCGGGTGGGACGCCGTGAGCAGGCGAAGCCGCGCGAGCTCGGAGCGAGAAAGCACGCGCTTGCGGCCGCCGGCTCCGGCTTCAAATCCCCCGCAAGGCCTCGTTCAGCATGCCGACGTACCACAGCATGACACGCAGGACGAAGAAAATAATGAACGCCGCCACGAGCGACCAGATTGCCCAGCCCAGAGCGGCGGCCATGGTTTGCAAGCTCCGGCGAGCCCGCTCCTCGAACTGAGGGCTCAGGCGGTGGAGCTGCTCCGGCACCGTCCCGGCCGTCTCGCCGACCTTCACCATGTGAACGTAGTCCGCCGGGAAAAGGCCCGTGGCGGCCATGGCGTCCGACAGCTCCTCGCCTGCTTCCACCAGCTGCGTCATTTGCGGAATGGCGGCCATGTACGCCCCATTGGCTGTCGCCTGCAAACTCAATTCCAAGCTGCGGTTCATGGGCATGCCCGTTTGCTGCGTCAGGTAGAACGCCCATGAGAACCGAGCAATGGCGAAAGACTGCACGCAGTCGCCCAGGACCGGGATTCTCAGCACGAACGAATCGAACACCTGTTTGGCCGCCAAGCTGCGGTTGACCAACTGGTAGACAACGAACAGCAGCGAAAGCGTGCCGAAGTTGTACGCCAGCCACTTCACGGCCCCGGACGGCCCAATCAGCCCCAGCCCCAGCACGTCCAGCGGTTTCGTTCCGCGTACGTCGGCAATGATTCCCAACACCAAAATCAGCAACGCAATGACACCAATGGCCGCAAAAAACTGAAACGCCGGCCAGGCAATCGACCGCAGGAACGAGCGGCGAAGTTCCAGCACTTTGTCGTAGTGGTCGGCCAAGTGAGCGAGCACCTCCGGCAACTGACCGGTCTGCTCGCCCATTTCGACCATGTTCACCACCAGCTCAGGGAAGTACTCGCCGTAGGCCCGCATCGACTCTGACAGCTCGTTGCCCCGCTGAATGGCTTCGGAAATCTCTGTCAGGACAGCTTTGCAGTACGAGTCTCCAGTCTTGTCCGACACCAATCGCAACGCGTCCTTGATGTCGACGCCCGAGTGAAGCAGCGTGCTGAGGTTGCGGCAGAGCCGCGCGAGCGTTTTGAGCGGAATGCGAGCGTGGAACATGAGCTTTTTCCTGAGCGTCGTTCCGGGAATCGAGGACGGTTCCAACCTCAAACACGGCCTCCGTGCCCAAGGCGCCGGTTCCAGCCGGACAGCACCAGCAAGCGGCGACGACCGTGGGCCGCGCACCAGTCGCCGAAGGCGACCGCCAAGCAACGGCCGTCTCCAACTGTAGCAAAGACGCTGGCTCGTTGACATTCACCGCGTCTCGCCCGCTGGCTGACCGCCCGTCCCCAAGCCGCTCAAGCGAGCCGAAGTCGCCGCCTTGTTGGCGTTGCCTAAAACGGCCGGTACAATCCCGAGCGTCGCTGTTGAGCGGCGGAGTCTCGTTGTCGCAGGTGCGGAACGTGGCTGCTGGAGGACCGGCACGCCCGGACACGGAACCGGCGGCTGGACACGCACGCACCACAGGCCTCAGCGCGAAGGGCCGTCGGACAGGCCGGCAAGGGTCGACGCACCCCAGGGGAAACACCAAGCAACCGAGAGCCACAGGCCCATGGGCACAGACTTTCTGGGACTCCAAGGCAAGAAGGTTCTGGTCTGCGGAGTGGCGAACCGACGCAGTGTGGCCTTTCACGTGGGTCGGGTGTTGACCGACGTGGGCGCCGAGGTGCTCTACTCGGTGAAGGACACGTCCGTTCGCCAGTCGGTCGAGAAGCTGCTTTCGCCGGCCCCGGTTTACGTGTGCGACGTGGAGCAGCAACAGCAAATCGACGCGCTGGCCGACCGCGTGCGGCAGGAGCACGGTCAGATTCACGGCTTCGTCCACTCGATTGCCTACGCCGACTACTCTGCCGGCTGGCTTCCCTTTCACGAGACGCCTCGGGAAGCTTTCTTGCAAGCGGTCAACGTGTCGTGCTTTTCGCTGATTGCTTTGTCGAATGCCCTGAAAGACTTGATCGAGCCGGAGCAGGGCAGCGTAGTGGCCATGTCCATTTCGACCACGCGAATGGCCGCCGAGAACTACGGGTACATGGCCCCGGTGAAAGCCGCGCTGGACTCGTCCGTCTGTTTCCTGGCCAAGTCCTTTTCGCGTTTTTCGAAGGTGCGGTTCAACGCCGTCTGCGCCGGACCGCTCAAGACGTCCGCGTCGGCGGGCATTCCGGGCTACGTCGACAGCTACTTGCACGCCGAAAAGGCCACGCTCCGGAAGAAAGGTGTGCAGACCGAAGAGGTGGCCAACGTGGTGGCCTTCCTGCTCAGTCCCCGCTCGTCCGCCATCAACGCTCAAGGCATTGTCGTCGACGCGGGCATGTCGGTGAACTACTTCGACGAGGAACTCGTTCGAGGACGCAAAACGACCGAAGGCTAACGCGACTCGACCGACGCCGAAACGCACCGCCCACCGACGCGCCACAGACCGACGTTCGCTCCGCCTGAAAGAAACGACGAGCCGCGCCGTAGCCCCTCCCACGCGGGACACCAACTTCGGCGGCAAAAGCGGCTCATCACATAATTGCGCGCGGTATGGGGAGTGAGGGCTAGCCGATCAGTTCGTAGCGTGTCAGGTGCAGGGCGTAGAGTTTGAGCCGG
>CAYSAG010000105.1:0-15989 GCA_964428935.1 uncultured Planctomycetaceae bacterium
ACAGTTCGCCACAGTCGACTGAGTCCCAACTTTTCGGCGTGACACAGCACTAGGAACAAGCACCGTTCGACCCGCGGACCACGAAGGCTCAGTGGGCCAGCGAACTGCTTTCGAAAGGCACGGGCGTGCGCCGCCATTCAGCGCCGTTTCACCGCTCACAAACATGACCTACAATTGCCGGGCGTCGGGACAGCACTGAACCGGGGCAGTGGTCGCGGCGTCTTCGGAATTCGGGACGCCAGACGCGAGAGACCGCGTGCCTCGGGCACGCTGGAGCGAGCCGGGACGGCGGACCGAGCCCCGCTTGGCTGGGCTGTTCCCGACTGTTTCGCTGCGGTGTCGCGTCGAGCGAGGGACTTGGCGCGGTAAAAAGGGGGCTTGACAGGAAAGGGGCTTGAAAAGCGCAGGAGCAGACAACGTTGGACTTTTCCGCGTTCGTCAACGCGTTGATTTTGCTGGTGCTCGTGGCCGGTCACACCGAGCTGGTGGTGACTTTGATTAACCGCGTGCACGGGCTGCCGTTGCCGCAGCGTTTCCTGCGGCAGCTTCGGCACTGGCACGACGTTTGGGTGCCGGCGTTTCCGCTGCTGCTGGTTTGGCGTGTGGGGCTGGACGGTCCTCGTGTGCTGGCGGGCGGGAGCTGGGCCGAGCTGGGAACTGGGTGGCGTGTGTACTTGGCTTTGTGCGCGGTCGGCGCGGTCGGCCTGTGCGTCCACCTGGTCCGGGGCCGTTTGCAACGTGTGCCGTCGGCCCAGGTGTCGAATCATTCGTGGACGGTCGACATGCAGAAGCGGCTGGGGCGCCGACCGGTCGCTCCCGGTCCGTTCCGCTTCCTCACCTACGTGCCCGGCAACGAGATTTTCCGAGTGGAAGTGTCGGTGAAGGAGTACCGCTTGCCGAGGTTGCCTAAGCAGTGGGACGGGCTGTCGGTCCTGCACCTGTCCGACTTGCACTTCATTGGAACGATTGAACGGGCCTTTTTTGAGGAAGTGGTTGAGCTGGGCGCCGAGCTGAACTGCGACTTGGCCGTCCTGACGGGCGACTTGCTGGACCACCAGCGGTTGGTGGAGTGGCTTCCGACGACTTTGGGACGACTTTCCTGTCCGCTAGGCTGTTACTTTGTCTTGGGTAATCACGACTGGAGCCTGGACCCGGAGCAAACTCGCCAGTGGCTGACTGACCTGGGCTGGAAGGACGCCGGCGGACGGTGCTTCTTGATCGACCACAAGGGCAGTGTGCTGGCTCTGGCTGGGACGGAGCGGCCGTGGATGGGTCGGCACCCCGACCTGACCCGCGTGCCGGCTCACGCCTTCCGAGTCCTGCTCAGCCACACGCCGGACAACCTGGCGTGGGCCCGCCGCAACCGAGTCGACCTCATGCTTTGCGGGCACAACCACGGTGGGCAAGTGCGGTTGCCGTTGGTCGGCCCGGTCTACTCGCCCAGCCTTCACGGATGCATGTACGCCGGCGGTGCGTACTGGAAAGAGCCGACGTTGCTCTACGTGTCGCGTGGCCTTTCGGGGCGGCACCCCTTGCGGCTGAACTGTCAACCGGAGCTGACGAAGCTGGTGTTGCGGGCACAATGAGGGGCACGGAAATGGAAGAAAGAGCAATGGAGTGGCCTCGACGTAAGCCGCGGCTTTCGCTGGGCCAGAGTTTTGGCTACGCGTTGTCTGGCCTGGCGTTCGTCGTTCGGACTCAACGCAACGCCCGAATTCACCTGGCGGCCGCGTTGGCGGCCGTCAGTTTGGGCGTGTGGGTTCGTCTTTCGGCGTTACAGTGGGCGCTGCTGGTCGTCGTCATTGCAGCGGTTGTCGCAGCCGAGGTGGTCAACACGGCCATTGAGCTGCTGGTGGACCTGGTCTCGCCCGAGTACCATGAGACGGCTCGGGCGGCGAAGGACGCTGCCGCTGGCGCGGTGTTGTGCGTCGCTCTGGCCTCAGCCGTCGTCGGGTTGATTTTTTTCGGTCCGGCGGTGGCGAGCTGCGTGCGCGGGTGGTTGGGCTGAGCGGACGGAAGGACCGGCGCCAGCGACGGCTTGTGAACCGCGACAAGGGGTGTGTCCCTGGTGCGTGTGGACCGCCACCGCGAGCGTGGTTCGACGGCGGGCCGGCAGGGCGTTTCCGGCCTCGACGCACTCAGAAGCAACGTTCGAAACGGAGCACTCCTCGTGACGACGGAAGACCTTCTGGACGTGGTGGACGAGCACGACAACCCTTTGCGAGAAGCTCCCCGTTGGCTGGTCCACTGCGACCGCTTGTTGCACCGAGCCGTGCACATTTTCGTCTTCGACCCGCAGGACCGACTGCTCATTCAAGTGCGGTCTGAAACCAAAGACGAAGACCCACTGCTTTACACTTCTTCTGCGTCCGGGCACGTCGACGCCGGGGAAAGCTACGACCAGGCGGCTCGACGCGAGCTGCAGGAAGAGCTGGGCGTGGAGCGGCCGCTGGAGTTTCTGACCAAGCTGCCGGCGTCGCCTCGCACGGGCTTCGAGCACACGGCGCTGTACCGGGCTTGTGCGTCGTTGGAAGAGCTGACCGTCAACCGCGACGAAATTGCCGCCCTGTTCGCTGTCAGCGTCGACGAGCTGAGAGAGCGTCTGCGGGTGGAGCCGCAGAAGTTTTCGTCGTCGTTTCGCGAGCTCATTCGCTGGTACTTCGGGCTTTGACGACACGGCCGGAGCGGCCCGGCGGGAGAGCGTGCGGGCTGCGGGTGACGGCCGGTCGCAAGCGGCTCGGGCAACGGTCTCGCGGCAGCCGGTCGGGGCGCGTTCGCTCGTGAAAACCGCTGCAACTTCTTCCGGCTCGACGCTTCAGGTCGTCTGAGAAGTCGGTCGTCGCAAGTCGTTCTGTTTGTAATGGTTACGGCTTCTTGAGAGAGTGCGGTGGGGCGGTCTTGGACGCGGTGTCTGGGGGCCGTTGTGAAGCTGCGCGGCCTTTAACGGATTTCGCGGCGCCAGCCGTGGAAAATCTGCCCCCGTCCAGAGAACCAGCAAGTTTTCCTTAAGTTTTCTGAGAGCCGTGGATTATTCTTAAGGGACGAACCATTCTGCCGTCGCGACCGACTCGACCGGTCCGGCCGCAACGGGCAGCCAGTCGAGCGAAGCTTGTCTACAGCAGGCGACTTGAGGAGGTGCCACCATGCGGAAGACGCTGACGGGTGTCCTTTCGGCCGTTCTGGTGCTGGCCGCTTCGTCGGCGCAGGCTACCACGTACTGCGGGGTCAGTTCGTACCAGAGCTGTCCGCCGTCGGCTTGCCAGCCCACGGGGTGCTACACGACGTACAGGGTCGTCCGGCAAACGTGCTACCGGACGGTCTACGAAACCGTGTGGGAGCCGCAGCAAGTGACCGCGTACCGCACCGTCTACGAAACGGTTTGGGAAGACCAAACCGTCACGTGCTACAAGACCGTGGTCGAGACGGCGTACCGGGAAGTCGAGTACACGGTGCGGCGGCCGGTCTGGGAAACGAGCTACCGTGAGCAGCGTTACACCGTCCGCCGGCCGGTGTGGGAGACGTCCTACCGCGAGTGCTCTTACACAGTCCGACGGCTCGTGTGGGAGACCGTCGAGCGAGAGGTGACGCGAACGGTCTACCGGCCGGTGGTGGAGACGGCGGTGCGGGAGTGCCGTCGAATCGTTTACCGGCCCGTGGTGGAGACGGTGGAGCAGCAACGCTGTTACACGGTGTGGAAGCCCGTTACGACCTGCCGCACCGTGAGAATGGTGACGGGCCAGTGGGTGGCTCAGAAAGTCTGCTACCCGGGCCCAGCCGTGCCGGTTGTCAGTTGCGACCCGTGCGGACGCCCGCAGATTTCGTACTACCAGACGCCGGGAATTGCTTTCACTGTGTGGAAGTGGTGTCCGCAGGTCGTGGAGCGGCAGGTGCCGGTCACGACGTACGTGCCGACCGTGGTCACCGAGAAGGTGCCGGTGCAAGTGTGCCGGTACGTGCCGCAGGAAGTGGTCGAGAGGGTTCCGGTGCGGACATGCCGGTGGGTGGCCGAGCAGGTCGTGGAAAAGGTGCCCGTTCGCACTTGTCGGTGGGTCGAACAGGTGGTGACTCAGAAGATTCCTGTGCAGACCTGCCGGTGGGTCGAAGAGGAGCGGGTTTGCAAGGTTCCGGTCACCACGTGCAAGTGGGTGGAAGAGAAGCGGACGTGCCGCGTGCCGTACTGCGTCGAGAAGCAGGTGCCGTACCAAGTGACGCGTCGAGTCGCTCGGTGCGTGGCCAAGCAGGTGCCTTGCACCTACACGCGCTGGGTGGCGAAGTGTGTGGCCAAGCAGGTGCCGTACGAGGTTTGCCAGCTGGTGCCGGAGACGGTTTGCCCGACACCGCCGGCCGAGTGCAGTAGCTGCGACACGGGCGCGGCGCCGTACGGAGCGGCCAAGCCGCGGCAAGAGCAACGCCTGAAACCCGCTCCCGAAACGACGGTTCCGCCCAAGAAAGAGCCGCAGCAGAAGGAGCGGCAACAGCCGGCTCCGAAGAAGGAAACTCTGCCGCAGACGGAACCGGCGGCCCCGAAGCTGTCGACGTGAAGCTTTGGTTCTCGACCGCGCCTCGGCGTCTCGAGCAACTCTGGCGGCGTCCGACTGCGGCTCCGGGCACGCTGGCGCGGCGGACCCACGTCTTCGCTGGGACACTCCGGGCTGAACACTCTGGTCGCTTCCTCCGCCCTCCGAACTCGCAGGGGACGCCGCGGCTGTGCCGCTGCAGCACGCTGGCACTTCCGACTCGGCAAGAACGCGTGACAGCCGGCCGCCGGCCCTCTCGCCCCGCTCGGCTAACGCGGACGCAAGAAGACTCCGGTGCCCGAAGAGCGGGACGTGCGGCCTGGGGCCACGCAGCAAAAGTTTCTCACGACACCCTCGTGACTTGCCGGCATTTGGCTGCTTCGTGCAACGCCCGCGCAAGAAAAAGCCCGGCCGCAAAACAGTGGCCGGGACTTTACGTGGCTGAGTCGGTACGGTGACCGCTCCCCGTCACTTCGCAACGGCTCTGCGTGCTCTACTAGTTCCGCAAGCCAGCGCTGGAGACAAACAGCCGCTCAGCGGTCAGACCATGTCCTTCAGCTTCTTCAGCGGCTGAATCTTGACGACGTTGCGAGCGGGCTTGGCCTTGAAGACCGTCTCTTCACCGGTGAAGGGGTTGATGCCCTTGCGAGCCGGAACGGCGGGCTTGTGCACGACCTTGATTTTCATGAGGCCAGGCAGCGTGAAGACCCCAGGGCCCTTCTTGCCCAGGTTCTTGCCAATCATTTCCGTCAGCGCGTCCAAGACGCTCTGCACCTCCTTCTTCGTCAGCCCGGTCTTCTCGGCCAGACCCTTCAGAATTTCGGACTTGGTGGGGGGCTTGGCAGTCTGAGCGGCTTGCTTCTTCGCCATCGTAGCTCCTTTCTTCAATCGAATTCCTCCACAATCTCTCGCAGTCACCGCGACTGACGCGATAGTTAACGCCCGCAGCCGTTGATTGTCAACCAAGAAAACCCTTTATTTTCAGGGAGTTCGCGCTCGTTAGGAAAATATGTTCAGTTATTGGCACGGTCGGATCACGTCTTCTACCAACCAGCTGAGGGTGTCGGGGATTTGAGGGGCCACGCTCCGTCGCGGCCACGACGGAGCGCGGCCCTCCGGGAGCGCCGGCTCGGCTTGCCCAGCGCACCGGACTGCGCAGAGGACCGACGTCGGCTCAGCGCGACGTCTGTTCGACGACCACACGCCGCTGGTGACGCAACCGCAACTGCCCACAGGCCGCGTCAATGTCGGCTCCCTTCCGTTTCCGCACCGTCACCCTCACTCCTTTCCGCTCCAGCACCGCCGCAAACTCCCGTACCGAACGGGCCGACGGTGGCTGGAACCGCAGCTCGCTGACGCGGTTCAGCGGAATCAAGTTCACGTGAGCGTTCCGTCCGGACAGAAGGGCGGCCAGTTGGCGAGCGTGGGTCGGGCGGTCGTTGACGTCTTTAATCAGCACGTACTCGAACGAGACCCGTCGCCCGGTCTTGGCAAAGTACTCGTCCGTCGCCTCCAGAATGCTGCGAATGCCAATTCCGCGGTTGACTCGCACCAGTTCGTTGCGGAGTCGGTCGTTGGGAGCGTGCAGCGAGACGGCCAGCGTGACCGGCCACCCCAGCTCGGCCAACTGCCGAATTCGGTCCGGCAGTCCGACGGTGGAAATGGTCACCCGCCGTGGGCTCAGACCGAGCCCGTGTTTGGCGTCGGTGATTCGTTCCAACGCCGCGACCAGCTCGTCCCAGTTCGCCAGCGGCTCACCCATTCCCATGACGACCACGTTCGTCAGCCGCTGCGGTTCGGGAAGCAAACGCTGCAACTGGAGAAGCTGCTGCAGAATTTCGCCTCGGGTGAGGTTCCGTTCGAGCCCTTTCAGACCGCTGGCGCAGAAAACGCAGCCCATGGCACAGCCGACTTGCGTGCTAATGCACGCCGTTCGGCGTTGTTGCTCACGCATCAGAACGCACTCCACCAGCCGGCCGTCGGCTGTTTCGAGCAGCAGTTTTTCGGTGCCGTCGGACGAGACCCAGTGGCGGAGCGGTCGGAGCGTCTGCACGGGCAGTTCGTCGGCCACTCGCTGGCGAAACGCCCGCGGCAGGTCCAGCATTCGGTCCGGGTCGAATTGCCGCTTGTGGTAGACCCAGTGAAGGATTTGCGTCGCTCGGTAGGCTGGCTGGCCGACGGCCTGACACCAGTCGGCCAGTTCGTCGGGCGAGAGGTCACACACGCCACCCAGACGCGACGGGCCGGAGCGTGAGCGCGTGTCACCGCTCGGCGCCTCGTCCCTTCCACCGCCAGCGGGTGCCGAGACGGGCTGACCGTGCTGGAGGGCCGCGTCCGCTTGGGCGGTCACCGGCCTGGAGCACGTCGACTTGTCCAGACGGTCGTTTGCCGACACGGGTCTGCGGCTCTCGCGAAGTGCGGGACCTCGAGAAAAACGCGGCTGTCGAAAGACGGTTCGGCGAAGGAGTGGCCTGCTGCCGCGTCAGTTGGGGGCGACGCGGGTCGTCGCTGCGCCGACAGGCCTCCCTGCGTCTGGCTGGGGGAAGCGTCGCCGCGTGGGCGTCGGGGAACGTTTCAGCAGACACCGGCCGTCCGTTGGACCGGTCTTCCGCTCACTCGAACCGCGTCGACGGCGGCAGGCCGACGCCGAAGTACTGAAAGCCCAGTCGTGCCATTTTAGCGGGGTCGTAAAGGTTTCGCCCGTCGAAAATGACCGGCTGCCGCAGTCGACGTTTCATTTCGTCGAAGTCCGGATTTCGGAACTCGTTCCACTCCGTCACAATGGCCAGTGCGTCGGCTCCGTCCAGGGCTTCGTACGACGTCTGGCAGTACGTCAACCGGTCTCCGTACTTGCGGCGGACGTTGTCCATGGCCACGGGGTCGTGGACGCGGACCGTGACCCGTTCGTCCAAGAGGGCGTTGATGAGTACCAGCGAGGGGGCTTCGCGAATGTCGTCGGTCCGCGGCTTGAACGACAGTCCCCACACGGCGATTGTCTTGCCGGCCAACTGGCCGTCGAAGAAGGCGTGGATTTTCTTGAACAGCGTCCGTTTCTGTTTTTCGTTGACCAGGTCGACGGCCCGCAACACGTGCGGCTCCACGTTGTGCCGTTCCGCCACGGCCATCAGGGCTCGCACGTCCTTGGGGAAGCACGAGCCACCGTAGCCGACGCCAGGGAAGAGGAAGGCGAATCCAATGCGGCGGTCGTGTCCAATGCCCCGACGGACGTGGTTGACGTCGGCGCCGACCCGCTCACACAGGTTCGCGACTTCGTTAATGAAACTGATTTTCGTCGCCAGCAAACAGTTGGCGACGTACTTGGTCATTTCGGCGCTTTCGGGGTCCATGACCAGAAGAGGGCGGTCGGTTCGCAGGAAGGGTGAGTAAAGTTCGCGCAGGACGTCGGCCACCTCGGCCGAGTCGCAGCCAATGACCACTCGGTCGGGCTTCGTGAAGTCTTCAATGGCCGCGCCTTCCTTCATGAATTCGGGGTTCGACACGACCGGCACCGGACGGCCCGTCAGCTCGCGCAGCCGTCCCGCCACGCGACGGTTCGTCCCCACCGGAACGGTGCTCTTGATGACAACGATGCCCTCGTCGGCCAACAAAGGAGCCACAGTTTCGACGGCCGCCCACAGACCGCTCAGGTCGGCCGAGCCGTCTTCGCCTTGCGGCGTTCCGACAGCCAAGAACACGCAGCGAGCCGGCGGCACGGCTTCTTCGTAACTGGTCGTGAACGACAGCCGACCGGCGGCCACGCACCGTTCGATGATTTCTTCCAGACCCGGTTCGTAAATGGGCACCTCGCCCCTTTGCAGTCGCTCGATTCGGTCCGGGTCGATGTCCACACAGACCACGTCGTTCCCGCTGTCGGCGAAGCACGTGCCGGCGACCAGTCCCACGTAACCGGTTCCGATGACCGCAAGCCGCATTCGCTGGCTCCTTACAAACTCGAGTTTTGCTGCGGGCGTCTGGAAACCTCAAGACGCGAGCGGCCGTCGTGCGAAGTGGCTGCAGGCCGGCACCTACCTTGAGGCCGTTCCCGCTGGCAACCGTCTGCCGGCCTTTTCAGACACGCCTTTGCCAACTTCTCGGGTCTCGGCTCGCATGAAAAACAGCCAGGACGACCACTCGGTCTTCCGCGACCCGGTAGAAAATGCCGTAGGGAAACCGTCGGACCAGCGCCCGCCGCACGTCTTTGTAGACCACACCGTAAAGGAACGGTGTGCAACGGATGCTTTCGATTGTCTCTTCGATGCAAGAAAGGAATTCGTCACCGAGTCCCTCACGGCACCGCTCGTACCAAGCCTTGGCCTCCCTCAGGTCCTCCTCAGCTTCCGGCCAAATGACGACTTCGTACTTCATTTCTCGGTGCGGAGTCGAGCCTTCACCTCTTCCCACGATGCACCTTCGTCGGGGCTGGCCTCGTGCGCCTGCAAACGCCGATCCAGCTCGGCCTTTTGGGCTTCTGAAACCTTCAGCGCAGCCTGGTCGCGAACGATGGTGTCCCAGATTTCTTCAACCAAGGCCATTCGTTCTGCCACGGTCAACGACTCAATGTCCAAGGATTTCCACCGTCTCGACATCGACTGCTTTCTCCCCAAATCTGGCGTTCAAACGCCATTGGAAAGCGGCGGAACTCGTCGCACAGGCCACGGGACGACTACCTTGCGAACGTCGCCCGACGAACCGCAATGCCAGCTTCAGCCGTCAGCCGGGCGGGCTTGCTGCAGCCGTTTGCCGTACTGCCGCTCGTAGTAGTCTCGGTACGCTCCCGACTTCACCCGCTCCACCCATTGCCAATTGTCTTTGTACCACTGAATGGTCTGTTCCAAGCCCGAACGGAAGTCGATTTCGGGCTTCCACCCCAGCTCTCGCTCGGCCTTGCTGCAGTCGATTGCGTAGCGAAGGTCGTGCCCCGGTCGGTCCTCGACGAACCGCACCAGGCTCCTGGGCTTGCCCAGCAGGTCCAGCAACAAGTACGTCAGGTCGATGTTTCGCATTTCGGACTGGCCGCCGAAGTTGTACACCTCGCCGACCCGACCACGACGCAACGCCGCGTCGATTCCACGACAGTGGTCCAGCACGTGAATCCAGTCGCGCACGTTCTCGCCTGTTCCGTACACGGGCAAGGGCTGGTCCTGCAGGGCGTTGGAAATGAACAGCGGAATCAGCTTCTCCGGGAACTGGTACGGCCCGTAGTTGTTCGAGCAGCGAGTAATGATTCCCGGAAACCCGAACGTGCGGCAATAGGCGCGAACCAGCAGGTCGGCGGCAGCTTTCGAGGCCGAGTACGGGCTGTTGGGAGCCAGCGGCGTCTGTTCGGTGAAGTAACCTTCCGGTCCCAAACTGCCGTAGACCTCGTCTGTCGAAATCTGGACGAACCGAGGCACTCCCGCTCGACGACACGCGTCCATCAGCACCTGAGTGCCCACGACGTTTGTCTGAATGAACGGCCCCGAGTCCATGATGCTGCGGTCGACGTGGCTTTCCGCCGCAAAGTTGATGACTGCGTCGACCTGCGTACTGCCCAGCACCGACTCGACGAATGAACGGTCGCAAATGTCTCCGCGGAAGAACGTGTAACGCGGATTGTCTTCTAAATCGGCCAGGTTCTCGAGGTTGCCGGCGTACGTGAGCTTGTCGATGTTGATGACCGACAGCTCGGGGTAGGTCTCCAGTTCGTACCGGACAAAGTTGGAACCAATGAACCCACAACCGCCCGTGACGACAATGCACTTCATTCTGTTCGCTCCGAGGTGCGCAACGACATGTGCGAAAGACAGGGCTCAGAACGAGCCGGACACCGTTGTGTGCCGCCAGCTGGCGCCCACCTTCCGACCGGACCGACGGCCGAGGCGGGCACGGCCGCGTTGGACCTTTGTGTTCCTTAGCTTACTGGCTGCGGCAGGCGAACGTAAAGATCGGTTCACGCTTTTCGACGCGGAAAATGTGACGAAGCGGCTGCAGGTGAGGGCTCGTCTGTGACGGTCGGCTGTCGCGGCGGTCTTGGCACGCCGGGCCGTTTGGTGGCGCACGCTCACGGCCAAGCGTCGAAGGCTGCTGCCGAGACGAAGCTCACTCGAGGACTTCGTGCGGAATGCGGGCCAGAGCGACCAGCTTGTCGCCCTCGTCCAGACGCATGATTCGCACGCCCTGGGTGTTGCGACCGATGAGGCTGACGTCGCCGGCGCGGATTCGCTGAATCATGCCCTGTGCTGTCATGAGGATGACTTCGTCCTCGACGTCGACGGCGACCACGTCCACCACTCTCCCGTTCCGCTCGGTGGTTCGAATGTCGATGATGCCCTTGCCGCCGCGCCGTTGTCGGCGGTACTGCTTGGTCGACGGCCGCGGGTAGTCGCTCGGGCCCAGCTGGCTGTTGTCGGGCCTGTCCGATTCCATTTGCTCGCCGGCTTCGTGCCGCGGCTCCGGCTGGTCCGCAGCCGACTCTGGACCGGACACCCCCGCCTGTTGCTCGCCCGCTTCGGGCTCCCCAGCCGGCCAGACCTCCTCTTCGCCTTCGTCGCCGGCGTCCGCTGTTTCACCGGGTCCGATCGGAGTTCGTTTGCCGTAGCCTTTCTCGCAGACCGTCAGCAAGCTCAGCTCCGGTCGAGCCACAACCATGCCGACCACGTAGTCGCCTTCGTCCAGCCGGATGCCGTGGACGCCTCGCGTGTTGCGCCCCATGGGGCGAACGTCTTCGTGAGAGAAGCGAATGGCCATTCCGCTGGCCGTGGCCAGCAGGACGTCGTCGCCCGGGCCCACGATGCCCACGTCGACCAACGCGTCGTCCTCATCCAACTTGATGGCAATGATGCCCGTTCTTTTCGGACGGCTGTACGCCGTCAGCTCGGTCTTCTTCACCATGCCGCGTCGGGTGGCCATGATCAGGAATCGGTCGCCGCTAAACTCCCGCACCGGCAGACAGGCGGCGATTTTTTCGTCTGGCTGCAGCGACAACAGATTGACGACGGCTCGTCCCCGAGCGGCTCGCCCCTGCAGCGGCAAGTCAAACACCTTGCGCCAGTAGACCCGTCCCTTGTCCGTAAAGAACAGCAGGTAGTCGTGTGTGCTGGCGACGAAGACGTCTTTGATGGGATCCTCTTCGTCTGTGCGAGCTCCGGTGACGCCGCGGCCTCCCCGGTTCTGAGCTTTGTACACGTGCAGCTCGGTCCGCTTGATGTACCCGCGCTGCGTCAGCGTCACCACCATCGGCTCCTCTTGGATCAAGTCCTCGGCGGTGACCTCCGTCGCTTCTTCGTCCGAGATGTCGGTGCGGCGCGGGTTGCCGTACTTCTGCTTCAGCTCCTGCATGTCGGACTTCACCACCTCCAAGATGTTCGCCTCGTCCGACAGCAGACGCTGGCATTCCCTGATTTCCTCGATCAGCTTGTGGAACTCCTCGCGCAGCTTCTCCCGTTCCAGGTTGGCCAGCGATCCCAACTGCATCGACACAATCGCCTCGGCCTGCTTGGCCGACAGTGAGTACGATTCCCGAACGCCGTACTCTTCCTGGAACAGTCGGAAGCCTTCTTCGCCCAACGCTCGCGCCACCAGCTCGGCCGGCATGGCAATCTGCCGCAACCGCTGACAAGCTTCGGCTCGACTGGGTGAGTTGCGGATCGTCTGGATGACCTGGTCGATGTCGACCTGCGCCACCAACAAGCCCTCGACCGTGTGTTTGCGTTTCCGCGCCTCGGCCAGCAGGTGTTCCGTTCGACGACGAATGACCGTCACCCGGTGCCGGATGAACTCCTGCAGCAGCTCCTTGATCGACATCAACTTCGGCCGGTTGCCGACCAGTGCCAGCAGAATGACGCTGAAGGTGGTTTGCAGCGGCGAGTAGCGGAAGAGCTGCTGCAGCACGACTTCGGGGTCGGCGTCCCGTTTCAAGACAATGTGCAAACGCACTTGCCACGGCGGGACGTTCCGGTCGGTCAAGTCGGTAATGTGTGCGATTCCCTGGATGCGGTCGTCGCGGACCAAGGCTTCCAGCTTCTCGCGGATGCGGTCCCGCGTCTCCATGTAAGGAATTTCGGTGACGACAATGACGTCGCGATCTTTTTCCTTGTCCAGGTGGGTGCGAGCCCGCAGGGTGATGGTCGAGCGACCGTACAGGTAGCCTTGGCGAATGCCGGTCCGACCGCAAATGATTCCGCCGGTTGGGAAGTCCGGACCCGGCAGGACCTCCAGAATGTCGTCGACGGTCGCATCCGGGTTGTCGATCAGCAGCATGACCGCGTCGGCCACCTCGTTCAGATTGTGAGGTGGAATGCTGGTGGCCATGCCGACGGCGATGCCGCTGGAGCCGTTCACCAGCAGGTTGGGAAAGCGGGACGGCAGCACGACCGGCTCGCGGCGCGACTGGTCGTACGTCGGGACGAAGTCGACGGTGTCCAGGTTCAGGTCCCGCAGCATTTCGGCGGCCACAGGAGAGAGCCGAGCCTCGGTGTAACGCATGGCCGCCGGAGGCAGTCCGGCCAGCGAGCCGAAGTTGCCTTGCTTGTCGACCAACACCTCACGCATGACCCATTCCTGAGCCATGCGCACCAGTGTCGGGTAAATGGCCTGGTCACCGTGCGGGTGGTAGTTGCCGTTGGTGTCACCGACGATTTTCGAGCACTTGACGCGGGCCGACCCGGGTCCGAGGTTCAGGTCGCCCATGGCCACCAGAATGCGGCGCTGCGAGGGTTTCAGTCCGTCGCGGACGTCCGGCAGAGCCCGACTGACGATCACGCTCATCGCGTACGTCAGGTAACTCTTCTGCATTTCCTCTCGAATGTCGAGAGGCCGAATCCGCTCCTCATGCCGAGACGCCGCTCCGCCGTTTCCCGTCGACAACTCGTCGCCTCCTCGCAATTCTTCAAACCGACTCTGTTGCCCGCGGCCCGCTGACGACTGGTTTGGACGCCGCGACCGTCACGCTCAAGCCACTGCCCACTGTGGCCCTTGTCGCTCCGTTGTGCACCCGGTCGCCGCGACCGAAAAAAACCGAACGTCCCACGAGGACTCGCCGGCGGTGAAACAGAACGGCCACAACGGGCACGCCAAGACCACGCGAAAGCGGAACCGAGCGGGGCAGTTCAGAAGCCGTCAGCAGCTGGCGGCCGGTTCGACCAAACCCCCGGACAGCCTCCTCGCCGAGCGGCCGCCGAAAGAAGAAGTCGCTGCCGAGAAATCCTTTTCCTGCCAGCTCGCACTCAGACATTCAAGACCACTATGATAACCAAACCGGCCCTCGGTCACAACGATGTGCGGAAGGGGCTGAGCGTTGTTGAGCGCGAGGGGGGAAGGGGGCAGGGGCGAATTGCGGCTGTCCGGGACAGGGCCTTGTGAGGTGCGGCCGTTCGAGCCGTCGGGCGGCTCGGGCGGACGTCGGCCTGGGCGGCGCGGACGACGCTGGGGAGCGAAAGCGTCCACTGCAGAACGGGCTGGCTCGGAGCAAACCGGCTTGCTCGAAGAGCCTCAACGGTCCAACGAAACGCCGGGACGGGCCCGTTGCACCCAACCCACAAGGAGACGAACATGCGTGTCGCCGTAACAGGCTCGTCCGGACTGGTTGGTTCCGCGGTGGTGGCCGCGTTGGAAGGACAAGGGCACCAGGTGGTCCGGTTGGTGCGGCAGCGGCCGGAGCCGGAAGGAGGGGTCTACTGGGAGCCGTCGCTCGGAGAAATCCACGCCTCCCGCCTGGAGGGCCTCGACGCCGTCGTTCACCTGGCGGGTGAAAGCGTGGCGGCGCGTCGCTGGACGCGGGCTCAAAAGGAGCGAATTCGGCGCAGCCGCGTGGACGGCACGCGTCTGCTGGCGACGACGCTCGCTCAACTGTCCGCACGCCCCGCCGTGCTGGCCTGCGCCTCCGGCACCGGCTACTACGGCGACCGCGGAGACGAGCTGGTCGACGAGTCGAGCTCGCCGGGCACCGGGTTCCTGGCCGAAGTGTGTCAGCAGTGGGAGGCGGCGGCCGAGCCGGCCCGAGCCGCGGGCATTCGCGTGGTCCACCTGCGGTTCGGAATGGTGTTGAGCGACCGGGGCGGAGCGTTGGCGCGAATGCTTCCGCTGTTCCGCCGGAAGCTGGGCGGACGGGTCGGCAGCGGCCGGCAGTTCTGGAGCTGGGTGGCTTTGGACGACGTGGTACGCGTGGTCCTGCGAGCGTTGGAAGACGACCGACTGACCGGCCCGGTCAACTGCGTCTCGCCCTACCCCGTGACCAACCGGCAGTTCACTCGGACGCTGGCCGACGTTCTGGGACAGCCCGCCGTCTTGCCGGCTCCGGCCTGGGCGCTGCAGCTCCTGTTGGGGCAAATGGCCCGCGAGCTGCTCCTGGCCAGCACGCGTTGCATTCCGCGACGGCTGCAGGAGGCGGGGTTCGAGTTCCTGTTTCCGGACCTTCCGACCGCTCTGCGGCACGTCGTGGGCTGAATTGACCTCCGACGGCCCGTCGGAAGCAATTGGGGTCCACGGGCTGGGATTGGCAACGCTTGGCCGGTTCTTTGCTCGGACCGCCCTGGTTTTCGTTCGAGGCTGGGGACGGCGCGTCGTGGCGGGGAGGCTCGGAAGCCGGCCCGGCGTCGTGAAGGTGAGAGGGCGGTACGCCGCGTCCGCGTTTGGGATTGGGAATTGTCTGGGAGCGCCGAAGCGCCGGCGGTTCCGGCTCGCGCGCAGCGGAGTGTTGACAGCTTGGCGGCGCGTTACCAGTCCTTCCGACGCCGTCAGGGCAACCAGGCGGTCTGGCCGCGACCGCAGAAGACAAGCAAGGACGGCGCACAAAAAAACGCAGCTTGTCCAAAGAGCCAAACTGCGTGACAGACGGTCGTCGGCCCTCAGCGGGCTGAACGAAGCCTCTGACCGACGAACACCAGTCGGGACGGCGGGATTTGAACCCGCGACCCCTTGACCCCCAGTCAAACGCGCTATCCAGACTGCGCCACGTCCCGAGTTTGCTAGCCCGGATTATTCATGAACCACACGAACCCGCAGCGTAAGCAAGAGGCGGTAAATGGGTTGCCTCGCCCACGCTTCGGGTTGGTGTTTTCCATCCTGTCTCAGACGTCCCCTAGTTCATGAATAATCCGGGCTAGTGCTGTGTCACATCGGAAACTTGGAGTGCGTACCTTCGCCCGAGCCTCCCAATGCCGGAGCGACACGAGCGACGCAATTCCAACTTTGCCCCGTGACAAAGCACTAGTTACGTGAGCTCCGAGGGCCAGGCAAGCAGCTCCTCGACTTCCCGTGCTGTGGTGTCCGAAAGCCTGTCCAACTGTTCGTGCTCGGGCTGGCTCCGGCACCGCCCTCACACCGGTCCGCGGTCGTCGGCTTTTCTCGCTGGCCGACTGACCCGGCTCGGACAAACCAGCGACCAGGGGCATTGCCGCACAACCGCATTCGACTGCCGACCGGTTTGCCCGCAGCCGGCCAGGCTCACCAGCCACGTGCAATTTATCGCAGCCCACCTGGCAAAATTCAAGGCAA
>CAYSAG010000106.1:0-15849 GCA_964428935.1 uncultured Planctomycetaceae bacterium
GCACGAGACCTGCCCCTACGGGTTGGGCGGGCACGCACAAGGCCCCGCCCGACAGGGGTGGTTCTGCAACGTGCGTGCGTCCGGTTGAAGCGTCTCCGTGGTTGACTACGCTTGGCCGCGCCGTTCACACTGTGCGTCCGGGGTTGTCTGCCGAGCGTTCTGGTCGAGCTCGCAAGCTCGCTGCGCGAGACGGAACGGACCGAATGAGCTCTGCCTACCGCTACCGCTGCCGCTGCGGCCGAATGCTGCTGGTCACGCCGGACGACGTCGGCGAGGAAAAGAAGTGCTCGTGCGGCGTCGGCGTCCACGTGACGCAGCAACTGCTCGACCACTTGCAGGCGACCGCGTCGCCGGACAGGGCCACGCGAAGCGAGCCGGCTCGGCCGCCGAAGCCGCCGCGCTCGCCGCGTCTTCGACTGGTGTCGTGGGTCGCTCGCTGGAGCCGTCGGCTGTTGGCTCCCTTTCGACGCCCCCCGTCTCCGGACGCCGCGACGACGGTCGTTCCGCCCGACTTTCGCCCCTCGGACGCGGAGACAGTCCCCACACCGCCCTCTGCGGGAGCCCAGCGGTCGTCGTCCCGCTCTTCGGCCGCGCGGGTTGTTCGCGCCGGCCCAGCCGAGCCGCAGCCGACCGGCCCACGGTGGAAGGTCGGCGACGTCATTCTGGACCTTTACGAAGTCTTGCCGGTGACGGAAGGCCTCGAACCGTCCGACGGTCTGAAAGCCTACCACGAAGGCGGAATGGGGCGCGTCTACCGCGTCCGGCACCGCAACTGGAACATGGACCTGGCCCTGAAGTGTCCGCTGGCGGAACTGTTCCGCGACCCGCGTTTGCGGCAAGTGTTTTCGAACGAGTGCGAGTCGTGGATTCAGGTCGGCCTGCACCCGCACGTGGCCAGTTGTTTTTACGTGCGGGATCTGGAAGGTGTGCCGTGCATTTTTGCCGAGTACGTCGCCGGGGACAGCTTGCAGCAGTGCATTGAGCGAGGCCGTCTGTACGCGGGAAGCGAAACCGATGCGTTGGCCAGACTGCTGGACGTCGGCATTCAGGTGGCGTGGGGACTGCACTTCGCTCACGAAAAGGGCGTGGTCCACCAGGACGTCAAGCCGCACAACGTCATGCTCACTCGCGACGGCGTGGCCAAGGTCGTCGACTTCGGTCTGGCTCGGGCTCGAGCGGCGGTTGGTCTGAGCCGCTCGACCGGCTCCGCCCCGCTCACCCGCACCACCGACTCGCTCCTGCTGACCCAAGCCACCGGCTACACCCCGCTCTACTGCTCGCCCGAGCAACTCCACGGCCGGCCGCTGACGCGCCGAACGGACATTTGGAGCTGGGCGGTGACGGTCTTGCAAATGTTCGTCGGTGAGGTCGCGTGGGACTTGGGGACCGCTGCACCCGACGCCCTCCGGCGGCTGCTCGACGGCCGCCTGTCGGCTCGGCTCCGCCTGCCCGTCGGCGTCGCCGAGCTGCTGCAACGCTGCCTGCAGCCAGACCAGGCGGCTCGGCCCCGCACGTTGCTCGAGTGTGCCGAGGCGTTGAAAGCGGTCTACCGGCAAGAGCTGGGCCAGTGCTACCGGCGGCGAATGCCCGAGCCGGCCGCGCTTTTGGCGCCCGGGTGGAACAACCGAGGTGTCTCGTACCTGGAGCTGGGACGGTCGGAGCAGGCCGAGGCGGCGTTCCGAGAGGCCTTGCGGCACGAACCGCACCACCCCGAAGCCACTTACAACTTCGCCCTGCTCGAGTGGCACTCCGGCCGAGTCGACGACCACCACGTCCTGCGTCGACTGACTCAGGCCGCGGCCACGCACGCCGACGACGCTCGGCTCGCCCGTCTGACGGCGTGGGTTCACTGTGAGCGGGGAGACGCCGAAGCGGCGGCCGAGGCGTTGAAACGGGCGGAGCGGGCCGGCGGAAGCCCGCTGCCGGCGGGCACGCGGAACATTCTGGAGCGGCTGCAGCAGTCACCTCCCCGGTGCGTGCGGACGTTGTCCGGGCACACCGGTCCGGTCCAGTCCGTGGCCGTCAGCGCCGACGGCCGACTGGTCCTGTCCTGCAGCGACGACGGAACCGTCCGGCTGTGGCGTTTGGAGTCGCAACCAGACGCGTTGGTCTTGTGCTCGGACGCAGCGGCCGTCGGCAGCGTCGCCTTGGACGCGGACGGGCGGTTGGCCGTGGTCGGCGGAGCCGACGGCCGGGTCCGTCTGTGGGAGCTGGCACCGTCTTCGGTCCGGCGTGGAGCCACGCTGGAAGGCCACTCAGCCGCCGTCCGCTCCGTCGTCGTCACAGCCGACCGACGGTGGGCCTTGTCGGCAGACGACGAAGGAACGCTGCGGCTTTGGGACCTTTCAACCGGCCGCTGCGCGGGAGCGTGGACCGAGCACCAAGCCAGCGTGCCGGCCTTGGCGGTTTCTCGGGACGGCCGGTTGGCTCTTTCGGGCAGCTGGGACGGAACCGTGCGGCTGTGGGACCTGGCGGCCGGCCGGTGCCTGCGGGTGTTGGAAGGACACACGGACTGGGTGCGTTCGGTCGCCCTTTGTCCGGACGGGCGCGTGGGCCTGTCGGCGGGGGACGACCGCACCGTCCGCGTCTGGGACCTGGCCACCGGCGTGTGTCGGCGGACACTGCAAGGACACCGCGACAGCGTGACGGGCGTGGCCGTGTGCGCGCACGGCCGTCTGGCCGTTTCCGGCTCGGTCACCGGCGGCTCGCTGGCGGAAGAAAAAGTCCCCGTCGACCACGAAGAGCTGCGGGTTTGGGACTTGGCCACCGGGCAGTGCGTGCGCACGCTCGAAGGCGACCCGGGCATTGTCTTGTGTTTGGCCCTGGACGCGTCGGGCCGAACGGCCGTCTTCGGCAGCTCGAACGGAACCTTGAAGGTGTGGGACCTGTCGTGGTTCGTCGGCCGGCGCTGGCGAGCTCCACTGGAAGTGGCGCGGGTCTCGGCGGCGGCCGCGGCCGAACAGTCGGACGCGGAGTACGCCGAGCTGCTGCGAGAGGCCGGTTCGGAGCAAACTCGTCACGACGTACCTCGGCGGCTGCAGTTGGTGCGACGAGCCCGCTCGCTGCCCGGCCGCGAGTTCCTGCCGGAGGGACTGCGGGCCTGGCGCGACGTGAGCCGTTTCTGTCGCCGGTCCACTTTGCGCACGGGCTGGCTGGTCCGCACCGTTCAGACCGGCCAGGACTGGCTGAGCGGGGCGGCGTTGAGCGGCGACGGGCAATTGGCCCTGTCGGCCGGCTACAAGACGCTCAAACTGTGGGACCTGGCCGCGGGTCGGTGCCTGCAGACCGTCGCGACAGGACACGGGGGGCGCGTCCGGTGCGTCGCGGTGAGCCCGGACGGTCGGCGAGCCGCTACAGGTAGCGAAGACGGCACGGTGCGGCTGTGGGAACTGCCCGACGGACGGCTGGAGCGGGTGCTCGAAGGACACCAGGGCGGAGTGCGGGCCGTGGCTTTCGCTCCCGACGGCCGGCTCGTTCTGTCGGCCAGCGACGACCACACGCTGCGACTCTGGTGCGTCCAAACCGGGCAGTGCCAACGGACTTTGGCGGGTCACACGTGCTCGGTTCTGACGGCGGCCTTCGGCCCCGACGGACGTTGGGCCGTGTCGGGGTCGTCCGAACCGCTGGGGTGGCACGGCGAGGCTCACGACATTCCGCTGCGGCGGTGGGACCTGGCCAGCAGCCGCTGCGTCACTCACTTCGAAGCACGCGACGCGAACCTGCGCTGCGTGGCCGTCACGCCGGACGGGCAGCGTGTGGTGTCCGGCGGCGACGACTCCACGCTCAAGCTGTGGAAAGCCACCACCGGCCAGTGGCTGCAAACGCTGGAAGGCCACGAAGGGAGCGTCCTGTGCGCGGCGGTCAGCCCGGACGGCCGCTTCGCCCTCTCCGGCAGCGAAGACCGCACGCTGAAAGTGTGGGACCTGACGACCGGCCGGTGTTTGAGAACCTTTGCCGACCACAACGCGCCGGTCGTCTTCGCGGCTTTCACCCACGACGGCCACTCAGCCCTGTCGGCCAGCGAAGACGGAACACTGAAGCAGTGGGAGCTGGACTGGGAGTTGGAGTTCCCCGGCTGGTCAGACTGGGACGAAGGCGTGCGTCCTTACTTGGAAACCTTCCTGACGCTGCAGACTCCGCTGGCTCCGGACGGCGTGACGCGGCAAGGCCGCCCGACTTGGAACGAGGACGACTTCGAGCGACTGCTGCGTGAGCTTCAGGCTCGCGGCTTCGGCTGGGTCCGCCCGGAAGGCGTGCGCGAGCGCCTCGCCGCGCTGGCGCGAGCTGAGTTGGACAATGCGGGACGGGGCGAGTGAGCGACGCAACCGGGCAGCGAGCGACCAGCGCGGCAGGCTGTCGCGAGCACGCTTTCCTGGCTTCGGCTCGTCTGTCCCGGGCTCACGGTCGCTGTCTTTCGGCTCACGTCCATTGCAGCGTCACAGCCGCTCGCGGTGTGCGGTTCTTGACGGCTGGAACGGCTGGAACGAGTCGTCCGGCAGGGGGCGCGGGCGGCGGCGCGCGGGCTCAGAGCCGTGTTGACAGCGCTCCTGAAGGGCCAGTATTCTTGAGAAGTACTGCCGAAGTCGTAGGGTTTCCACAAGTCGAGCGTTCGCTTTCGTTTCAGGCTGAGGGCACGGGGGAGCTTGCATTTCGTTGGACTGTCGCTTCAGGGCGGACATTGCGCGCACAGGCCGCCGTTTCTTTTCTCCGTTCGACAGCGGGTCCTGCGGAACTGCCGGTGGGCTGCGGGTCGAGCGGGCGACAGGGCAGGGGTGTCCGTGTGGCAAGGACGCTCGCAGGAGAGGAGGTCCGTGTCATGGGTAGTCGGTTGAATTGCTGGGAATTCAAGAAGTGCGGTCGTGAGCCGGGAGGGGAGCGGGTCGGAGAGCTGGGAGTCTGTCCGGCGGCATTGGACACGTCGGCAGACGGCCTGAACGGCGGCAAGAACGCGGGACGAATCTGTTGGGCCATTGCGGGCACGTTTTGCGGCGGAGTCGTCCAGGGGTCGTTTGCTCAGAAAGAAGTCACCTGCATGAGCTGCGACTTCTTCAAGAAGGTCAAGGAAGAGGAGGGGACGGCCAACTTCAAGCTGCTGAAGCCGGGCCAGACTTACAAGAGCTTGGAGTGAGGTCGTCTTGCTGAGGGGGCGTTGCAGACCGCCGCGGGAAAGTCACGGGCTGAGTGACACCGAGCGGCTCGGCACGGCCGTCGGCTAGCGAGCCGTCGACGGCCCGGACGTGCGGTTGCACGAAAAGGACCCGGCGGTGCGGAGCCATTGGACGGCTGGCGGTCGCTTGGAGCCGCGCGGCACAGTGCCGAGGCTCGACCACGAAAGACCGCGGTCCGACGGAGGGACCGACCGGCGACGGCCGCCGACACGTGGTCGGCTGTGGCCGTCCAGCAACACTGGGTCGTGCGGCGTCAGCGGCGCTCTCCAGGTCACAGCCGCCAGACCCCTCGTCTTCGCCACCTCGACCGCGCAAGCCGGCCCGACAGCGCAACGAACCAGAGGGGGCAACAACATGAGACCGGCAAGACGAACCGTGGCGGCGTGCGGCGGGCTGGCCGCTCTGGTGCTGTTGGCAACGGCCCTTTGTGCTTTCGTGTCACCGCTCAACCCGTGGGGGCGGGTGTTGCTGCCGTTGGTGACGACGGCCATTGTTGCGGGCGTCTGCTGGCCCGTGGTGCGTCGGTTGGTCGCTTGTGAGGCCGTGGCCGAGTTCGCCGAGTCGGCGTCGGCCGCGTTGGCGGAAGGAGCCCAGTCGCTTCCGGAACCCCCAGCGGACGTACCGCAGGCGGTGCAACTGGCCGAGCGGCTGCGTGACGTTCTGCAGCAGCGGCGTGAACACGAGCAACAAATTGCGCGAATGATTGACGTGGTCCGCGAAGCAGCTCACGGCAACCTGACGAAACGAATCGACGTTTCCGGCTCCAACGGCCTGGCTCGCCTCGGCAGTTCGGTAAACGAAATGATTGCCAGTCTGGTGACGGTCGTGGAGCAACTTCGTGCGGCGGCGGAGCGGGTCGGCAAGTGCACCAGCAACATTGAAACGGTGGCGACGCAGTTGGCGTCTGGAGCGACGGAGCAGGTGGCTTCGATTACTCAGACCACAGCGACGACCGAAGAACTGGCGGCGTCGGCCGGACAGATTGCCGAGCACGCTCAGACCGTCGTTCAGGCCGCCGAGCGGGCTCAGCAAAGCACCCGCTCCGCCGAAGACGCCATTCAGGTCGCCACCAACGCCATGGAAAAAATCCGCTCGGCCAGCGGCATTGCCGCCAAAACCATTGGTGGCCTGAACGAGCGGTCGGAGAAAATCGGCGACATCATTAGCATCATCATGGACATTGCCGACCAGACGAAGTTGCTGTCGCTGAACGCAGCCATTGAAGCCGCTCGGGCCGGAGAAGCCGGCAAGGGCTTTGCCGTCGTCGCCGCTGAAATCCGCACGCTGGCCAACAACGTGACGGACTCGACCAAAGAAATCCAAGAGCTGCTGGTCGAAATCCAAAAGTCGGCCAGCGCGTGCGTGGCCGCAACGGAAGAGGCCGTTCGGCAAATTGCCGAGGGCACGACGCTGGTCACCAGCATCAGCGACGCGCTGGCACAAATCCAGCAGACGATTGACGAGACCATGCAAGCGGCTCGACAAATCGGCGTGTCCACACGCCAGCAACAAAGCGCCTCGGAGCAGGTGGCGGCGGCCATGCGAGAAATCGCTCAAGTCGCACGCGAGTCGGCCGACGCCTCGCAACGGGCGGGCGTCGCCGCCTCGGAACTGCTCGACGTCGCCAACAGCCTGCGGTCAACGGTCGAAGCCATTCAGACGACCGCCTGACCAGCGGCTGCTCGTCGCCGGCACAAAGAGGGGCACGGTCATGACGCCGGACCGAATCCTCATCATTGAAGACAGCCGTCTTTACCGGAACGTGCTGAAGGCCACTTTGGTCAAAGCCGGCTACTGGGTGGACGCGGCCGCGACCGGCGAAGAAGGTGTGCAGAAAGCCCTTCACGGTCACCCGGACGTGGTCATTACCGACATGCACATGCCGGGCATGACCGGCGAAGAGGTGTGCCGCTGCCTGAAGTCGGACCCTCGCACTCAGGCCGTCCCAATCATCATGCTCACCTCCAGCACCACCACCGACAAAGTCCAGCAGCTCGACGCCGGCGCCGACGACTACCTGCCCAAGTCGGACAATTTTCGCGAGCTTCTCGCAAAGGTCCGCGTCTTCCTTCGAATCAAGCACCTGCAAGACCGGCTGCGCGTGCAGAACGAGAAACTGAAGTACGAGAACGAGCAGAACGAGCGGGAATTGCGAATGGCCCGACGCGTCCAGTTGGGCCTTTTGCCCCAGCAAGGCGGTCGGGTCGGACGGCTCCAGTTCGCCTTCCGCTACATTCCCATGCGGTGGCTGGGAGGTGACCTGTTCGACGTGCTCGACAACGGGGACGGCCGCACCGTGGTTTTCGTTTCCGACGTCTCCGGCCACGGCGTCAGCGCGGCGCTGGTCACGGCCATGCTCAAGACCGGCGTCCTGGCCTACCTGGGCCGTGACCAGTCGGCCGACCGGCTGGCCGAGCGGCTCAACAGCGCCATTGCCGACCTGCTGGTCGAGGGCATGTTCGTGACGGCCTTTGTCGGCATGCTCGACGCCAACACCGGACAGCTCCACTACGTCAACGCCGGACACCCGCCAGCCCTGCTCGTCAGGCGGGGCAGCGACCAGCTGGAGCACCTGTCGTCGACGGAACTGCCTCTCGGCGTCTTGCGCAACAAGCAGTTCCCGGCCGAAACCGTGTCGCTCGAGCCGGGCGACCGGCTGGTCCTGTACACAGACGGAATCATTGAGGCCAGCGACGCGGCCGGCAAGCACTTCGGTCTGTCCAGGCTGGAACAGTCGGTCCAGACGCACCGGCACAAGCCATTGGAGCAACTAGTGGCCGACGTGGTGCAAGACTTGATCGGCTTCTGCGGCCGGACCGCTTTCGACGACGACGTGAACCTGGTGGCCTGCGAAGTGACGGAGCCGTGAAGGCCGCGGCGGCAGGACCGCGACGTGAGGCTGAACGAGCCGACTGGCTTGCGGTTTTCCCACGGCCAGCCGCAAGCGTGCGCAAGCGAAAAGCCGCCTCGAGCGGCCCGCGGCCAGCGTCTGACAAAAGGGGGCGGGACGTGCAGGTGGTGAGCTTTGAGGTCGACCAGACACGCCTGGGCCTCGACGTTCAGCACGTCACCGGCCTGGTGCGAATGCCCGAGGTGACTCGACTGCCCGGCGCTCCGGGGCACGTCGAAGGCGTGCTCAACCTGCGCGGGCAGACCGTGCCCGTCCTGTCTCTGCACCGTTTGCTGCGGACAGCGGAACCTGCCGACCCGGTCCAAGCCTACCTGGTCGTCGTCCACGACGGGTCCAAGACGGCCGCCGTGGTGGCCGACCGGCTGGGCGAGCTTTGCGAATTGCAGGAAGGTCAGTTGGAGGAGCCGACCGGCAGTGGTCCGCTGGTCTCGCTTCTTTCGCACGTCGCGCGGCTCCAACCGGGAGTGCTCTTCGTGCTCGACCCGCGGCGGTTGGTCGAGCTGTTCGACGAAAGCGGGTTGGACGCAACCGTTCAGCCGGACGGAAGCGTCGCCGCGGACCAGCCGCGTCGGCCGTCGAGCCCGCTCAGCGCGGAAGCGCAAGCCACTCTGCGTCGACGAGCCGTCGAGCTGGCGCGAGCCGTCACGGCCGAGCGGGTGGAAACGCGTCGGTTCCTCACGTTCCGGCTGGGCCGAGAAAAGTACGCCGTGCCGTGCCGGCACGTGGAGAAGGTGCTCCGCGTGCCGGACATTACGCCCGTGCCCGGTGCGCCGGAGCCCTTCGTCGGCGTGGTCAACTACGGCGGCGACGTCCTTTGGGTCGCCAGTTTGAAACAGTTGTTGCGGTTGCCGCCCACCCTGGCCGGCAACGACGAACGGCTGGTGGTGGTTCGCTACGACGACACCGCGTTCGGTGTGTTGGTCGACGCCACCGACGACGTCGTCGACTTCCCGACGGCGGCCATTGAAGCACCGCTGGCCAAGGCCGAGCAGGCGGTCGACGACTGGGTGCTGGGACAGGTCTACTCCGACGGCCAGTTGGTGGCCATTTTGAACTTGTCGGGCCTGCAGAAGGTTTGACGCGCTGCAAGACCAAGGCGAGCTGGCTGAGCGACCTTCCGTCGCACGCAGCCGGGCGCGCCAAGAGCAGAGCGGGAGGTCGCGTTTCATGTCGGGCGAAGATTGGGACCTGTCGGCGTTCCTCGACCAGTTTCGGGCCGAGACGGCGGAGCTGGTCGAGTCGGTCACGCAGGGACTGCTCAGACTGGAGCAGGCTCCGGACGACGCCGACACGTTGAAGCGAATTGCTCGGGACGTTCACACGCTCAAGGGCAACGCCCGGCTCATGGGCTTTCAAGACGTCAACCGGCTGGCCCACCACCTGGAGAACATGCTCGAGGCGGTCCGTGACGGACGGCTTGCGTTCGGCTCCGCCGTCGCCGACCTGGTCCTGGAAACGTTGGACGCCATTTCGGCCGCGTCGCAGGCGTCCGAGCCGGGCGAGGCCGAGCAGTCGGCTCGAATCGACCAACTGTGCCAACGACTGGACCAGGCGGCTCAGGGCACGCTTCCGACGCCGGCAGAGGAAGAGCCGACGCCGGCGGAGGAAGAGGAGTCGGGTTCAAAGGAAAGGTCCTCGCCGTCAAACCGAGGCGAACCGTTGGACCAAAGCGAGTCGACAGAGCAGGGCAGGCCGCCGGACAAGAGCCAGCCGTCCGCCTCAGCCGCTCACGCCGAGGCCGGCTCGACCGACACCTCGACGGCCCGTCCGGAGCCGGCTTCCAAAGCCGGCGTGGCGAAGCCGTCGACGGGCGGTCCGCAAGAGACCGCGACGGCCCGCCAAGCGTCGTCCGAGACCCGTCCAGCGGAACAGCCCACCGCCCGGACAGGAACCAACACGCCGCGACCGACGGCTGCCGCGCCGAGCGTTCCCGGCGCGGGCTCGGGACCGGGCGGGCAAGCCGCCAGCGGCTCCACACGAACTCGCAGCAAAGTGAACCACGGCACGGTTCGAGTTTCGACCCACAAGCTGGACGCGCTGGCGAACCTGGCCAGCGACATGATTGTCAACTTGCACCGGTACGAAGCGGTGGCCGCCTCGGTCCGACGAGCCGTCTGGGCGGCCAGGCAGCAGCGGCGGGCGTGGCAGCGGTTGCGAGACGAGCTGTCGTCGCTGCAGCCGAAGGCGGACGGCCAGGCCGACCAGGGCGAAACGACTCGGTTCTCCGAATGGCTGCGGCAGTGCGACCAGGCCACCGCGGCGTTGTTGAGCGAACTGGAGCGGTTGGCTCGGCGGCTCAGCCTGGAAACGGCTCGCGTCGGCACCAGCACACGCCGGCTGGAAGAGGAGGTCTTGAGCGTTCGAATGCAGCCGGTTTCGACCTTGTTTCGAACGTTTCCGCGTGCCGTGCGCGACATTGCCAAGCAGTTGGGTCGGTCCGTGCGTTTGACCACCGAGGGCGGCGAGACGGAACTGGACCGAAAAATTCTGGAAGCCATTCGAGACCCGTTGCTGCACTTGGTGCGGAACGCGGTGTGGCACGGCATTGAGTCGCCGTCGGAGCGGGAGGCGGCGGGGAAAAAACCGGAAGGACTGATTCGTTTGAAAGCGTGGCAGCAGGGCGGTCAGGTCTTCATTGAGGTCGCGGACGACGGTCGGGGCATTGACCCGGCGGCCGTGCGGGACGCGGCCGTGGCCAAAGGAGTGGTCGACCGTCAGACGGCTCAGTTGCTCGGACGCGACGAGTGCTTGCGGTTGATTTTCGAGCCCGGTTTCAGCACGAGTCGAACCGCCAGCGACATTGCCGGACGCGGCGTCGGGCTGGACGTCGTCAAGTCGTCCGTCGAAGAAATGCGCGGCGAAGTGCGTGTGGCTTCGGAAGTCGGGCAGGGCACGGCCATTACTTTGGTCCTGCCGTTGACGTTGGCGGTTGCCCGAGCCCTGCTGGTGCGGTGCGGAAGCAACAAGCTGGCCGTGCCCAGCGCTTCGGTCGAACTGACCTTGAAACTGAAACCCGGCGACCTCCAGCGCGTGGCCGGGAAGCGAGCTGTGGTCATTCGAAACGCGGCCGTGCCGGTGTTGCCGTTGAGCCGGGTCTTGTGGAGCGACCGGACCGGCGGGACGGGGCAAACGCCCAGTCTTTACCTGGTCGTTGTGGCTCACTCGCAGCAGCGGTTTGGGTTCTTGGTCGACGAGCTGATTGGCGAGCAGGAAATTGTCGTCAAGCCACTGAACGCCCCGGTCCGTCGAGTGCCGAACCTGGCCGGCGCGGCCGTGTTGGGCGAAGGGGACGTCGTCTTGGTGCTCCACGTGCCGGAAGTCGTCGCCGCCGCTCGGACACTCGTGCTGGGCGAGACGGGCCGCGAGCCGGCCTCGGCCTCGGACGACCGTTCGACCAAGCGCGTGCTGGTCGTCGAAGACTCACCCACGGCCCGCGACATTGAACGGAACTTGCTGGAGGCCGAAGGCTACCAGGTCGACACAGCCGGTGACGGCGTCGAGGCGTTGCAGAAGCTGGCCGAGCAACCGTTCGACCTGATTGTGACCGACATTCAAATGCCGCGCATGGACGGCTTCGAGTTGCTCGACCGGGTCCGGTCCGACCAGCGTTACCGCGACATTCCCGTTCTGATTGTGACGACTCGCGACAGCGAGGAAGACCGGCGACGCGGGCTGGAAGCGGGAGCGGACGGGTACCTGGTGAAGTCGGCGTTGCACCCGTCGGAGCTGCTGGAGTTTGCGAGGAGGCTGGTGGGGTGATTCGCGTGCTGGTGGTGGACGACTCCTTGCTCTTTCGCACGGCCTTCTCAGCCGTGCTGCAGCGGGACCCGGAAATTGAAGTGGTCGCGACGGCCAAAGACGGCCGCGAAGCCGTGGCGCTGGTGCAGCAACACCGGCCCGACCTCGTGACCATGGACGTGAACATGCCGGAAATGAACGGCTACGAGGCGGTCGAACAAATCATGGCCGTTCACCCAACGCCCATTGTGCTCGTGACCGGCTCGCCCAGCAAACGCAGCCGTCAGGCGGTCATGAAAGCGTTGGCGTTGGGAGCGTTGGAGGTGGTGGCCAAGCCGGACCTGAGCCGCTCGGAGCAAGCCGCGGCGTCCGTGGCCGAGCTAATCGAAACCATTAAGACGCTGTCGACGGCGCACGTGGTGCGTCACGTCGGCTGGCTTCGCAAGTCGCGTCAGCGAGCCCGAGCCGCTCGCCGAGCGTTCGGGACGCGTCTCTGGTCGGCCGTGGCCATTGCTTCGTCCACGGGCGGGCCGGCCGCTTTGGCCGAGCTGCTGGCTGCGCTGCCCGACGACCTGGCCGCAGCCGTCGTGGTCGCTCAACACCTGGCCGACGGGTTCACACAAACGTTGGTCGAATGGCTGGGTTCGGTCAGCAGTTTGCCGGTGCGAGAAGCCCGGCCTGGAGAGCGGCTGGAGCCGGGCACGGTGACCGTCGCACCGTCAAACCGCCACATGAAGGTCGACTGCGAGGGACGGGTCCGGCTGGTCGAGGGCCCGGCGCTCGGCGGAGCCCGCCCGTCGGCAGACCTCTTGCTGTCCTCCGTTTCCGAGGCGTTCGGAGCGCAAGCCGTCGGAATTGTCCTGACCGGCATGGGACGCGACGGCACCGAAGGGTTGCGAGCCATTCGCAGTCGCGGCGGCCACACCATTGCACAAGACGAGTCCAGCAGCGTTGTCTTCGGCATGCCTCGCGCGGCCATTGAGGCGCAGGTGGTGGACCAAGTGTTGCCACTGGAGAAAATTCCCGAAGCGGTGGTCACCCTAGTCGGGCGACGTGTGGTCGACGACTCGCCCAGCCCGCGCCCGTGAGCCGGCGTCGGTGGAGTCAGCCCAATGGACACAGGACCGTCCAACCAACAAGACTCGCCGCCGGTACCTCCCACGCCGGAGGAGCTGGACGTGTTCCGTTCGCTCATTCGCCGCTTCACCGGCCTGGACTTCGACCAGTGGCGACTAGACACCGTGGAACGAGCCTTGACGGCCCGAATGGCCGCCACCGGCGTCCGCCAAACCCGCCAGTACCTCGACCTGCTCCAGCAGCCCGCTCGCCGCGCCGAAGAGTTCGCCGCACTGCTGGACCAACTGACCGTCAACGAGACCTACTTCTTCCGCTACCCCATTCAGTTCGACTTCCTGCGGCAGACGGTGTTGCCCGAGCTGAGTCGGCGGCGGCGTGGGCAGCCCATTCGCATTTGGTGTGCCGGCTGCTCGACGGGCGAGGAACCGTACTCGGTCGCCGTGACCGCGCTGGACGTGTTCGGGCCCGCCGCTGGTCAGTCGGTGGAAGTGCTGGCAACAGACGTCGGTGCCGGTGCGTTGCGAGTGGCCCGCCAGGCGCGTTACGCCAGCAAGTCGCTGCGGTTGGTCGACGGCCTGGTCCGGGCCCGCTACTTTCGGCCAGTGGGGTCCGACCAGTTCGTCCTTTGCGAGCGCGCGCGGCGGCTGGTCGTGTTTCGGCAGTCCAATTTGGTCGACGACGCCGCTGGGCCGCCCGAGGTGTGGGACGTCATTTTCTGCCGAAACGTGCTCATGTACTTGGCTCGCGACTCGGCACGGCACGTCGTCGCGGGACTGCGTCGGTGTCTGAAGGACGACGGTTACCTGTTCGTCGGCCACGCCGACGTGCTGGACCTGTCCGAGTGGACTCCGTGCGGGCCAGAAGGCGCGTTTGCCTTTCAGCCTCGACGTCGCTCGCCGGCGCGCGAGCCCTCGACGCCCCAGGCAGCCGCCGCGGACAGTGCCACGCCCGAACCGCAGCCGGCAGCGCCAAGCGGACCACTTGCCGTCGAAACCGACTTGCAAAACGTCGAAGCCGTCTTCCAGCGAGCGTGGCAGTCGTTTGAGCGTGAAGAATTCACCGAGGCGCTCCAGCTGCTGGACCAGCTGCTGCAACGCCAACCGCGTCACCGCGCCGCGACACTGCTCCGGGCCAACACACTGCTCCACCTCGGACAGCACGACCACTCGGTGCGAGAATGTCAGGTCGTCCTTCAGTTGGACCCGTTCGCCTTCGAGGCCTACCTGCTGCTGGGCCTGAACTTTCAAAGGTTGCGGAAGCCCGAGCTGGCCGTCTCGCACTTGCGAAAGGCCGCCTACTTGGCTCCCGACTCGCCCGTGGTGCAGTTTCACTTGGCCGAGGCTTACCGCGCAGCCGGAAAGCCCTCGCTGGCCCGACGCGCCTACGCCAACGCGCTCTCGACGCTGCCGCTGGCTTCGGAGCGTCAACTGGAACTCTACTGCGGCGGCTTTGGACGCTCGGCGGTGAAAGAGCTGTGTGAGCGGCACTTGGCTGCGGCTGCCGACGCCGGGTCGGAAGTCCGCGCTGTGGCGAAGACGCAGAAGAGCGGGACAGACGAGCCGGAACGAGGCTGAGCGAAAGACGCGGCGCGCAAAGACGAGAAGCCAACGCGAAGTCGACCGCGCAACGCGTCGGTCCTGGCAGACGTCGGTTCGCCGCAAAGCCGGACGCTCCACCAGTTCGCTACGTTCTCAAGCTTCGCCGGGCTTCACCCGTACGTCGCGTGGACTTCACAAGTACGTCGCGAACCACTCGTAAAGACGCCGCTCCGCTTCCGGCGGCACGGCGTGACCTTTGTGGTGGTTGAACAGCCCCAGTCGCGGCGTCCCACCGTAAAGCCGGTAGACGGGCAAGACGGCTTCAATGAACGGCCAGCTTCGGTCGCCGTCGGCCGAGTCGCCTCCAATGAGCAGGAACGGCCTGGGAGCGACCAGGGCCAACAGCTCGTGGTGCTCGTGCTGGAAGCCCGGTCGCCGCACCGCCGGCCCCAAGTACCAAGGAGCGTCCCAGTTGGAGTAGGTGGTGCCAATGCCGCCTTCGCTGCTGACGGTCACTTTCACGCGCTCGTCGAAGGCCGCCAAGTAAAGCACCTCTTTGCCGCCCAACGAGTGGCCGAGCGCTCCCAAACGTCGGGCGTCCACTTCGGGCAGGCTGGCCAGAATGTCGACAGCGACTTGCGCGTCGAACAGCATTTTCGCCATGCCTTTGTGCCCCGGGTGCCGCTTCTGAAAACGCTCCGTCTGTTCTTGGGCTGCAATGTGGTGGTTGTCCGGCCAAAGAAAGTTGCGTGGGCAGAACGTGACGCAGCCTCGCTGAGCCAGCTTCAGACCGAAGGCCTTTTCCGGCTTCCCCTCCACACCGGCCGGCTGACGAATGGAGTGGGCGACGGTGGAGTGGAACACGGCAACGCCCGGCACCCGCCCGCGCCGCTCCGCCGGTTTGAGCAAGTACGCTTCGGTCCAAACTTCCGGCTCCACCTGGTACCGGACACGTTGACGGAGCACGTCCGGCCAGCCAGGCGTCTGGACCCGGTCCTCTTCCAACACCTCCAGTTCCGGCGGCGTGCGGCGTTCCACCGGCAGCGGCTCGAGGAACTCCAGCCACCACTGTCGAAGCCGCCGACGCTGAGCTTCCCACTGCGCGAGCGACCGAATGGGCCGGCCCGCCGGGTCGCGCAGCAACGGACGCAGTCGCGGCAAGTCGGGCGGCAACTGTTTCGGCGGACGTTGCACTTCGGCCAGCCAAGGGACGTCGCGGCCGTCGGCCAACGCGTGCAGCCGCGTCGTGGCCAAGACTGCGGAACCGGCCACACGGGCCAAGAAGGAGCGTCGTCGAATTGCAGCGGGCATGGTGAAGCGTCTGTGAGTGTCTCTGCCAGGTCCAAGCAGGAACGTCCGGCGCGTCACGAAGGTCGGAAACGTCTGCGAAACCGAACGGCACTGTCGCGCGCCGCGG
>CAYSAG010000107.1:0-15658 GCA_964428935.1 uncultured Planctomycetaceae bacterium
ATGCGAGAGGGCCGCTACGGAATCTGCGAAAATTGCGGCAAGAAAATTCCCATTGAACGCCTGAAAGCGGTGCCCTACTCGCAGTACTGCGTGAAGTGTCAGGAGCAGTTGGAGCGGGAAGGCGAGGAGTTCCCGTCGTACCGGGTGAGCTGGGAGAAGGCGTACGAATTTGAGGGCCAGTTGCGAGAGCGGGAGCTCTCCTCGAGTGACTTCGAGCCGGAAGTCTGAGGTGGTCGTTAGCGGCAAGCAGGTGGCTTGCCTCGACAGCCAAAGGCCGGCGCACCGGGAAGACGTCGGGCCGGGGCAGACCGCTGCGCGAAAGGCGGTGCTGGGCGGTCAACGGGGCTGGGTCGAGCACGGACAGCCGTCGGAGGGAGCGCGTCCGAGGCAGGCGTTCAAGGACGCTCTCGCTCAGACCCAGCCCCTTGTCGCACCGGAAGCAGAAAGTAACGGCTCGGCCGGTTGAATTGGAGCGGCCGGCGCGTCTGCGACGACGTCGGGCTCCCTCGCGTGTTCGACTCACCCGAAAGTTCGGACGTGGACGACATGAAGTGGACGGGACGGTCGCGCGCGGAGTGCGGCGCGGGTCGGCTTCCCCGGCGAGCGTTGCGGAGCCGTCGGCGGGGAAGGACGCTGACCGAGCGGTCGGTTTCGCGCGGCCGACCTCTTTTGGCTCGCTCACGTCCACCCGGCTTTTTATGGGTTTCTGTTTCGAGTTCTTGTTCCGACCGTGCCGGCGAGCAGCCCGAACAGGGGCGGCTGGGCGGTGCACGGCGTAGGCGACCGGTTGACGGAGTAGTCCATGAGGCAGCGGCGACTTCGCTTGCGACGCACCGAACACGCGACGCACTGTGACGGTCCGTCCGGTGGTGCGGGCAGTTGGCGGTTGGACCGAGCCGCGGCCCGTCCGGCACGCGGCTGGAACTCGAGGGCGTGGGCGGTCGGAACGGCTTGCCTGCTCGCGCTGGTTCTGGCGAGCCTGTTGGGGCCGCTGGCAGGAGATTCGGCAGCCCAAAGGCCCGAGTCTCGGGTCCCGGTCAAGCCGCAGTCGCTGCCTTCCGGCCGGCACGCGTTGTCGGAGGCGAGCGAGCTGTTGGCCCGAGTGGCCTCGCTGACCATTCCCAGCGTCGTGCACATTCAAAGCATTCGGCGAACGCCCTACGGCCGGAAGGTCGAGGAAACGGGCTCGGGAGTCATCATTCACCACGAGAACCCGAGCGGCGACTACGTCGTCACCAACCGGCACGTCATTGTGGGGCACACCGCTTTGGGCGACATTTCGATTCACCTGCACGACGGTCGGGTGCTGCACCCGGAGCGGGTTTGGGAGGACCCGGCCTCGGACGTGGCCGTCATGAAAATTACGGCCGCCAACTTGCAGCCGGCCCGTTGGGGCGACAGCGACCAGGTCAAAGTGGGACAAATGGTTTTGGCCGTCGGCAGCCCCTTCGGCCTCAGCCATTCCGTCACGTTCGGAATCATTAGTGCCAAGGGACGCCGGTCCCTTCGCTTGGGCGAACGGGAAGCTCAGGAGTTGGTCAACCAGGACTTCTTGCAAACCGACGCTGCCATTAACCCGGGCAACAGCGGCGGCCCGCTGGTCGACTTGGAAGGCCGAGTCATTGGAATCAACACGGCCATTGCTTCCAACGGGGGCGGGAACGAAGGCATTGGCTTCAGCATTCCCAGCAACCTGGTTCGGTGGGTCGTGGAGCAACTGCTGCAGCACGGACACGTCCAACGCGCGTACTTGGGAGTAACGCTGGACCCCGACTTCAACGAGCGAAAAGCGGCGCTGTTGCACTTGGACCGTGTTCGGGGAGCGTACATTCAAGAGGTTCACCCCAACACGCCGGCTTCCCGAGCCAACCTGAAGCCGGGCGACGTCATTCTGAGCTTCGACGGCATTGACGTTCAGGACGAGAACCACCTCATTAACCTGGTCAGCCTGTCGCCGGTGGGAAAGAAGGTCCAATTGGTCATTTGGCGAGACGGCAAGAAGCTGACCATTGAAGTCGTCTTGACGGCCCGGACCTTCGACCAACAGACCGGGTTGCCTCGTCCGCCGCAGCGGGTGCCGGTCCGTCCGGGCGGAGGCACGTTCGTTCGGCCAATGGGGTTGACGGTGGTCGAGCTGACGCCCGAACTGGCCCGGCAGGCGGGCTACGGAACGGACCGTCAGGGCTTGCTGGTGCTCCGGGTCGCCGCGGACAGCCCGCTGAGACGTCGCATTCGAGCGGGCGACCTGTTGCAGGCGGTCGGCGGCCAGCCGGTGCGGTCTGTGGAGCAGTTGCTGCGGTTGGTGTCGGAGCGGCAAGACGAGGCGTTGTTGGTGCGCGTGTGTCACGCGGGCGAAACGGACGGCTTGGAGGAAGAGCTGGTCTTGTGGGACCGCACCGTCGACACGCGGCTGGTCGGTTCAAGAAAGCGGACCGACACGTGACGAGCTCCCGCGGCCTGTGCTTCTTGTCGGCCTCCAGCCACCGCCCGGCGGGTGCCTTCGGTCCGTGAGTGTGGCAGAGCCGGGCGTCTTTCAGAGCGAACGCGTGCCGCTCAGAGCGAGCGTTTTCCGCCGCGCAGCACGTCGGCCATGTAGTCCAGCACGCCTTGGACGTCCACGGCGCGAAGCACGTCAATGTTGTGCTGCCAGCGCATGATTCCCCGCTGGTCGCACACCGTCATTCCGCGTGTCAGTTCGCCCTTGGTTTCGACGTCAATGGCGGCCGAGCGCATTTCGAAAAGGCCGGGCCGGCTGACGAAGGCCAGGGCGACGACTTCGCACAGCGGAAAGCCTTCCACGCCGCGCCGCTCGTGGTGAGCCCGCAACGCGAAAGGAATCAGTTCGTCCCAAAGCCAGTTCAGCCGTCCGCGGGTTCCGTTCGCCAGCCGGTGGAACTGGTCGTAGGTGAGGACGACTTTGCTGCTGACGTCCAGGGGCACCAGCACTTTCGTGGCCGGACTGCGCAAGACCTTTCGCGCGCTGTTCGGGTCGGCGAAGACGTTGAACTCGGCCGTGGCCGTCACGTCGCCCGCCCCTTGAATGGCTCCCGCCAAGCACACCAGACGCTTGATTTGCGTCGGCAGGTCTGGAGCCAGCTCGTAGGCCATGGCCACGTTGGTCAGCGGTCCCAGCGTGAGCAGCGTGACCTGGTTGGGAAAGTTTCGCACGGTGTCGACAATGACCTTGGCCGAGTCACGCGGCCGGTGCAGCTCGACCGTTCGGAACCGCACGTCGCCGAGTCCGGTGGGCCCGTTCAGCTCGGCCGGGTCCCGCACGCCCGCACGGCTGGTCAGCAGCTTGAGCGGTGCGTCTAGTGAGCTGGAACCGATTCGCGGCCAGCGAGGCGGGTCGACCAGCTCGACAACGGCCTGGACGTTCCGCGTGGCCGTTGGTCCCGACACGCACCCCGCGCAGGCCGTCGTGGCCACGACGTCCAGCGTCGGGTCCAGCAACGCCAAGGCCAAGGCCAGAGCGTCCCCGATTCCTGGGTCTGCGTCAATGATCAGTTTCTCGGCCAAGACCTGTCGCCTTTTGTTCCGAAGAGGTTTGCAGTCGGCGCGACGAGCCACAAAACCGTAAAGTACACGCAGGCAAGATTTTACGCCAAGCAGCCGGAGCCGTCAATCAATGGCCTGCGGTTTGAGGACCGCCGCGTGGCCGCCAGCGGGCTACCCCGCCTTTCGCTCTGGGCGGCCGGTGCTCGGTGTCCGCTGTTCGCCCACGGGCGTCTGCGGCTTGTCCGTGGGCGACGGCTGGTGCGGGAGCGGCTCGCTGACCGCCGACTCGCCCCGCGCCGGCGGCCGGTCGGTTCTCGCCGCCTCGGCGCGCAGGTCCCGGCCCGCCTGACCCGTTTCGGCTGGGTCACCCGTTGTCGGCTCGGGCAGGAATTGCAACGACGCGCCGCACGCCTCGAACAGTCTTGCCAAGTGCAGGTGGCAGGTCAGGTAAAGGACCTGGCGTGTCCGTCCCACCTGGACCAGCTCGCGCACCGCCCGCTCGGCCCGCTGGTGGTCGAAGTTGACCAGCGGGTCGTCCAGCACCAGTGGCACCGTCGTGTCTGCAGGCTCGACGGCTTCGACAAGAGCCAGTCGGAGAGCGAGGTCCAGTTGCTCGCGAGTGGCTCGGCTGAGCTGCTCCACGCGGAAGGTGGAGCCGTTTTCCTGGTCGACCAGCAGCACGCGCTCTTGCAAGGGCCGCCAGACCCGGACGTAGCGGCCGGCCGTCAGACGGCGGAAGGCGGCCGACGCCCGCTCCAGCAACTCGGGCTGAGCCCGCCGCTCCACTTGCCGCAGCAGTTGCTCGAAGCACTCGGCCGCCAGCTCGGTGACCCAAACAGCCTCGGCCAGTTCCGCTTGCTGTTGCTGGAGCAGGCATTCGTCCAGGCGGAGGTCGGCGGCTGTCGCGTCCGCCTCCAGCTCGGCCATTTCCTGCTTGACCCGCCCCAGTTGCTCCGAGGTCTGTAGCAGGTCCGTGCGCAGCGACTCCAGTTCGGCCTCCAGAACTCGAACCTGCTGCTCGTTCCGTTCCGGGTCGAACGCTCGCAGGTCCTCCTCGACGACGGCAAACTCCGTTTCCGACCGACCCACTTCCTCCAGCTCGGCCTCACACTGTTCAATCGACGCCAGCAGTTCCTGTCGTCGCCGGAAGCAGGCTTCTCGGTGTTCGAACTCCTCGCGTGAGGAGGCTCCGGCTTGGACCAACAGAGCCGCCCGCTGTCGGGCCAGTCGTCGCAGCCGGCGGTGGAGTTGCTTGAGCCTGGCCTGGGTGCGTCGCAGCCGCTGCCTCCACCGACGCCGCTCCTGGTCGGCCACTCCCGCCTGCTCGACCAACTGAAGCAGCCACTCAGAGGAGCTCTCGGCCGGCGGTTCTTCGTTCGTGGCAGAGGCGACGGCCTGGAGCAACGCGTTCAATTGGCGTTCCACTTGCGAGGTTCGTTGTTCCAGCCGCTGTTCCGCCTGCCGGAGTTCGGCCGTCGCCGCCTCCAGACGGGTCAGCGTGGCGGCCGCCCGAGCCACCTGCTGCCAAAGGCGAACGGCCGTGTCGACGTCGAGCGTTTCGTCGAGGCCCAGGGAACGAACGGTTTCGCACCAACGTTGCCGGGCTGTTGCCAGTTCTTGCTGCTCTTGCAGGAACCGTTCGCGCAGCCGGAACAGCCGTCGTCGAGCTGCGGCGACGCGCCGTTTCCGCCGCAGCAAACGTTCGAGCCAGAACACGCGTCGCCGAGCGGCTTCCAGCAACTCCTCGTCCGGCGGCAGGTCGGGCACAGGCTGTCGAGACTGCTGCTCCACTTCCGGCGGCGAGTCGTCCTCGGACGCAGGCGGCTGGCTGCCGCACGGTTGGCCTGGCGGCGTCGACGCCGCCGACTGGGCGGAGACCGCCGCCCGCCCGGACCCAACGGCTGGAGCCGACTCCGACGACTGTTCTGCGGGAGTGGCCGGGGGCTGGTCGGCCGTCGACTCGGTTTCGGCTTTCTGTCCCGACGGGGCGGACGGCTCGGAGTCCGCCGGACGCTCTGGCTCAGCGGCCGGCGTCTGGTCGGACGCCGCGGCCCGGTCGGTCTGCTCGCTCCGACCGGCCGCTCCGGCCTCGGCTCGTGTCAGGCCGGCCCTCAGTTCGCGTTCGGCTTTCCGCAGTTTCAACTGCACGGTGAACCACCGGTCCTGAAGCTCCTCGAGCAGACGGTTCCGGCTGCCGGCGAAGTGGCTTCGCAAAGCCAGTGCCGTCGTCAAGCACGTCACGCCGGCCAGACACACGGCCCAGCCCGCCCAGCCGGCGGCGAGCACGGCTTTCCACAGACCGGCGGCGCCCACAACCGCTCCGCCCAGCCCGAGCGTGCCGAACGTGACCGTCACCCACCGCGGCAAGGCCAGCTCCCGACGAAGCCGCTCCAACTGCTCCGACAAGTGCTGCTCCTGCGAGCGCAACTGGTCGGCTTGCAGTCGCAGTTGTGTCAGTTCGTGGACGCGAGTCCGGGTCTGACGGGCTTGCTGCAGAGCCGCCTCGAGCGGCAGGCCGCTCAACTGCTGAAGCTGCTCTTCCAGTCGGTCCGCTCGCTCTCGGTGGCGTCGCCGACGCCGCTGGTACTGGCGCCGCAGTCGGTTCAGCCGACGCAGGGCCCGACGGAACTGGTCGGCTGCTTCGACGAGCCGCAGTCCAGCTTCGGGGGACGTTTGGGCGGAGCCCACCCGGTCGCTCGTCCAGTCTTCGCCGAGCTCGCCGAGTTGCCGTTGCAGGTCTTGCTGCCACTCCGAAACGGCCTGCCGGAGGCTCTGCACTCGCTCGCCTTCTCGCTCCAGCTCGGCTTGCTGTTCCCGCAGCCAGTCGACTTGCGGCTTGAGGTGCCGCAGTTTCGCCTTGCGAGCTAGGTTGGCCAGCTGGCGTCTGGCTTCGGCGGCTTGGCCGGCCAGCTCGACGCGGCGCTGGCGCAGGGCCTTCAACCGAGCGTCGAGCTGGTTGAGTCGGTTCAGCCCGTCGGGTGGGAACTCGGTGACCACCGGCAGCTCGTCCAGCTCCGACCGCAACTGCTGAAGGCGGCTCCACGGCTCCCACGCCCGCCGCAAGAAGCGGCACCCTCGCAGTTCCCGCTCCATTCCCGCCTGCCGTTTCTGTTGGTCCTGGAGCAGTTCTTCCAACCGACGCCGCTCCTGCCACAGCCGTTCGTAACGGTCCAGCGCGGCGGCCGTCTGCTGCTTGCGTGTGTGCAGTTCCTGGTGTTTCCGGACCAGTTCAGCCAGCCGGCCGCCCGGTTCTTGTCGACCGACCAGCGTTTCGCGCCTCTGTGCGGCCCGGCGCAGCACGTCCAGCAAGCGTTGGCCGTCGGGGCCGACCGTCAGTTCGTAGAGCTGGGCGGCACCGACTGCTGGCTCGGCCGTGGCCAGACGTTGCAGTTCGTCCAGGCCGAAGGTGAAGACCGTTTCGAACGTCGAGCGGTCGACGCCGCTCAGCACTTGCTCGCGGAACGCCTCTTCCGACACCGGTTGCCCGTCGCACTGGACCGACACCCGCTCGGACCCGTCCGGCTCACGCACCCGGCTCACCACCCAACGTTGGCCTCCGTGCTGCAGCTCCAGCCGTCCGGCCAGACGTTGAGGCGTCGGGGCCCACCCACGGCCGGGAAGGAAACAAGTCGCTCCGCTCCGTGCCTCGTCGAAGCCGAACAGGACCTGCTGGACGAACCGCTTGAGCGTCGTCTTGCCAGCCTCGTTCGGGCCGTACAGCACCGTCACGCCGTCCTTCAGCGGCAGGTCCAGCCCCTTCCACAGGTCGAACTGCTCGACGACCAGTCTGTCCAGTTTCATTGGTCCGTTCCTTGCAGCGGACGCGGCGGCCTGTTGAGCGGCTCGACGCGGGCAGCGGCCGGCTACCCGGCTTCCCGCAGCCACTGCCAGCCGCAACGCCAGGCCAGCTCAACCACCCGCTCGGCCGACGTCGGCCCGGCCTGCTGCAGCAGCGGCACGGCCCACGGGGCGACCTGGTGCAGCCGCTGGTCCAGCCGACGTTGCAGGCCGCTGGGGTCCGAAAAGGCTTCGGACAACAAGCGGCCGAAGGAGCTGGCGAGCTGGTCCTGGTTGACCGCCAGCCAAGCGGCCGTCACCGGCCAAAGACCGCTCCAGCTCAACCGGTGCAGGCAGACGACGCCCTCCGGGCCGGTCAGCTCGCGCGACGCCCGTTCCAGCAGCACGCCACCGCGCTGCTGGAGGCCGCCGGGCGGTTCGTTTGGGCTGGCCAGCAGCGACGCCAGCGCTTGCAGCACGGCCGTCGGTTCGAGCTGGTCGGGTGTGGCGTCCGACGGCTGCAGAACCCACTCCAGCAGCCACAGCGTTTCGCCGTCGTGGTGCTGGAGGGCGTTCAGCGTGGTTTGCATTTGCTCCAAGAGCGAACCGACCAGCGAGTCGGGGTCTTGCGTGAAGTCCACGCTCAGAGGGAGCGACTCGCACCGCACGGGCCCCGTCGGGACGAACTTCGTTTCCACGCGGTCGTCTTGGACGTCGACCAGCGTCGCGCCGTGAGCTCCCGTGTCTTGCGGTGTCCAGGCCTGAGTGCCTCCGGGGTTGTGAGCCAACCGAGGCCCGCAGCGGACGGTGAAGTGACGGTCGTCGTTGCAAACGGCCAGGTAGTCGACGGCCAGCCTTTCGCACCAGGCTCGCAGCCGTTCCGGCTGACTGGCTGCGGCGTCGGTGCGGGAGGGGCCTTCGGCGGGCGAGCGGACGTCCGTCGGGCACGGGCCGTCGGTGGGGCACGAGGGGGCGGTCGGGCGCGGGCGGTCAGTGAGCCGCGGGTCGTCGGTCCGGCGCGGGCGGTCGGCTGGCCGAGCGACTTCGTCGAGGCTCCGGGTGCCGTCGTCCGGGAACGTTTCAGGCGGCCGTTCCGGCTGAGAGCCCGCCGCTCCGTCCCAGTCGACCAGCACGCCGACGAAGAACACGTCGTCGGGCGGGAGCGACTGGTCGGACGGTCGAGGGGCCTGGGCGTCTTGCGGCAAACGGCTTCGGTCCGACTGAGTCGCCCGCGGTTGGGCTGCGGGCCGTGCAACGGGTCGGCTCGGACCGGCCGCTCCGTTTCCAAACACCTGCACGGCGGCGACCGGCTGGTCGTCGCGCGTCACCCAAACCGGTTCCGACGCGGCGTCGAGCAACGTCAGGTTGTCCGGCAGTTCGGGCATGCGGTTCCAAGCGTCCGGCGGGTCCAATTGGCCGGGCACGGCCAGAACCAGAACGTCCGACTCGGCCAGACGCAACAGACCGCGACGCAGCGTGCCGAACGTGCGAGGCGACGCGTTGGTGGCGACGAACGTGTTGCCGGTGAGCAGCAGAAAGTCGACTTGGTGTTTCAAGCAAACGTCGACCAAACGCTGGAAGGCAGTTTGAGTGGCGTCACGGACGCAAGCTCGCAGCGAGTCGGGGACCGGACCGAAGCCACGCAGCGGTTCGTCCAGCAGAACGTTGGCGGCGTGTACGAAGCGCAACCGACGGCTCGGCATTCGAAAACTCCTTTTCTCGACGCGGACGGGCAGACGAGCTGGCGAAGCCGCGTCCGGTCTGCCGCGCCGACCCGCTGCTTCCGCCCGGACGCGGTCGGCCTTTCTGGCGCCGGAACGCGGCCGAAAGTGTACCGCTCGCCGCCGGCAAGGAAAAGACCGACCGGGACGGGAGCGTCGTCGAGGCCTCGACGGGCCGAGCGGTCCGCAGCGGAAGGGCGTTGGGGCCGCCGGCCAGTTCGCCGCGGGAAGGCGTCGGGGCCGCCGGCCGGCTGGTGCCGAACGGTGTCGGGCCGCGTCGTCCGTTGCTGTGCCGTCCGTTCGAGCCGGTCCGACTCACTGCCGTCGACGCTCCTCCAGGAACGGCCCGGCCACTCGGTCAATGGCTTGCATGGGTGAGACTCGAATTCCTTTCGACGAAATTCGCGTCGAGTCGTGGTACTTCAGCCGGAACAGACACAGCCGGTCGGGTCGCGGACGCTGCTTGTACCCAGGAGGGCTCTCGGCCAACAACTGCCAGGCTCCCACACGTGCCAATTCGTCGCGGTTGCCCCAGCGCGTCACCACGTAAGCCTCGTCGCCCACAATGCGGTCGTCCCGAAGAAACGAAAGGTTGTGAACGGCAATGGTTCGGTCGTCCAAGTAGAAGAGGCAGAGGAAGGAGCGGTGAGCGCCAATGCTCATGTCCAAGACCAGCGGCTTGTCCTTCGGAACGCGACCGGCCAGCTGCTGCAAAAACGCGGCGTCCAGTCGGTGCTTGTCGACGTAGCGTCCGGCGTACCAGTGACCGAAAGCGTAGCCGAGGGCGAGCACGCCGAACAGCGTCGCGGCGGCGACGAAGTCGCGTCGGTGGTTGGTGCCCCAGCCAATGAGCAACGCCAGGAAGGGGCAGACGGCGACCAAAGTCCACGTCAGCCAAAGTGGGTTGGGAAGCTTGTCGCGCAACAAGACCAAGGTCACGACAGCGGGAAGGGCCAGCGTGAGCAGGCTCCACGCCGGGTTCTTCAACCAACTCGGAACACGCAGCAGTCGCTGCCGCAGGTCCAACAGCCCGAAGGCCGCCAGTGGAGCCCACGGCGCCAAGGCGTGAAGCATGTAGTGGTGGTGCTTGCCGTGCGGAAGGCTGTAGACGAGCGGAACCAACAAGGCCCAACACCAAAGAAACCGCTCCGGTGACCCGCGCTGCCGCAAAGCCTTCCGGGCCGTTAGCCTCAGACCCAGCGGAATGACCACGGTCCAGGGAGCGAGCATCCACAGCAGGTTGACCGGGTAGTACCACCACGGTTGGTTAATGGCTTCGTACTGGCCGTTGAGTCGTCCGCCGAAGTCGAAGAACCACAGGTCGAGTACGTCTGGGTAACGCCAGTAGGCGGCCAACGGCCAAGCGACGGCCAGGCCGACAAACAGCAACCAGCCCCAAAACCAAACGTACCGACGAATGCGGAACCAGTCGGCGTTCCACAGCAGGAAGCCGCCGGCTGCAGTCGCCACAATGACCGCTCCGAACAGCGGTCCTTTCGCCAAGTTGGTCAGGCCGAACAGGAAGAAGAACAACGTGACGGGCCAGGGACGGCGTCCGAAGAAACGGACGTCGCCGGCGGACGAGAGGGCTGCTTGCCGAGAGGAGTGCGACGGCTCGCCGGTTTGTTGGTTCGAGCTGCCCTCTGCGTCTGGCCGGTGAAGCTCGTTCCACGGCCAGCGACCGAACTCGACCCACGCGAAGGCGACCAGCGCGGCCGTCACCAGCAGGCAGAGAAAAATTTCGTCCTCCGCCAGCCACGCGTAGCGAGTGAATTCGCAAGTGGTGGCCAAAATGAAGCCGCTCAGAAGCGCCACACGCCGCTCGAACCACAGCGTCGTCACCCACGTGAAAAGGACGACAATGGCCGTTGCCGCCAGCGTCGGTCCAAGGCGGGCGACGGCGTGGGTGTCGCAGCGTCCGAAGGGAGCGGCCAGAGTGACGGTCACCCACTGCGGCAGCGGCGGGCTTTCCAGCCACGGCTCGCCACCCTTCTTGGGAACCACCAGGTCCCAGTCGTGCAGCATTTCGTGAGCGCTTTCCGGCAAGACCGCCTCGTGCATGCTCAACGGCCGCCCGCTGACCATGGAAAAGCCGAACAGCAACAAGCAGAAACCGACCAGCAGCGCCCAGTCGGTCTTCTTGAGCGAGTGGGAAGCGGGTGCGGCAGACATGGAAGTCGACCTCCTTGTGTTCCGAAACGCGACGCCCTTTGCACTGCGAACTGGTGGCACAACGAACCGGCCGTCAGCCGCCGGTGGCGTCCGTCGCTGAAGCGGCCTGCACGGGAGCCGAGCCGGACGACGCCGACGGCGGTCGGTCCGCGGGAAAGCTCAGCTCCGCCCACACCAGCGGGTGGTCCGACAGCTCGTTCGTCACCACGCCGCCGGTCACCACCGTCAGCCCGCGGACCAGAATCCAGTCGATTCGCCGTGAGGCCGAAGGCGGCGGACGTCCGGCCGCCACCGCGTCGACGACGTCGGGGCGCGAGAGCACCGTTCGCAAGGTGTCGTTCGAGGCGACCGTGTTCAGGTCGCCGGCCAACACGACCGGAGGCTCCAGCGACAGAAACAGCTCCAAGACGGCCTTCAGTTGACGGTCGTGGTCGACTCGCGTGTCGACGTGTGTGACCAGAACCAAAAGCCTTCGGCCGCCCGAACGAAACTGGGCCAGCAACGCGTTGCGGTACTTCTTGCCCTGAGTGCAAGGCAGCGGCACCACGTGCAACGCGACCGGCCGACCGCGACACAACAACGCGTTGCCGAACGTGTCGTGCCACCAACGCCGCTCGGTGGGAGCAAACACCGAAACCATTCCCAGCCGTTGGCCCAACGTTTCGGCTTGGCTGGAGCGGCTCCACGGCCAACCCGCGGCGTGCACTTCGTTCAAGGCGACCAGTTGGTAGCCGCTCAAGAGCTGCGGCAGTTGGTCCAGCCTGTTGTTTCCGCTTTGGTCTCGGCCGCCGTGCATGTTCAGGCTGGCGACGCGGAAGGTGGGGGGAAGCCACTGCTCGCTGGCTGAAGACGAAGCGGGAACGTGAACTCGCAGCGGCTGCGACCAGTCGGCCGGGCGGCGGTCCGAGCCACTCCACACCGCTGCGGCCACGCACAACACGACGACCACCGCCAACGGGTGGGACCACGGCCGCGGCCGCTTCGAGTTGTCTCCCAAGTCCTTTCCGCTCACGGCCCGCTCTTCGAAAAGACTCCTGTGTTCGCGAACGTTTCCGCCGAAGCAAGCTCACAAACTGGCCGACCGTTTTCGTTCGGCTGCCGCCGCCCGAGGTCGGTCCGTGTTCGGCCGTCTGGCCGCGGCTGGCGGGTCGGTTGGGGCAAGGGCCGACCGGCCGTCGAGCCGCACCAGCACGAACAACGGGTGCTTGGGCGGCGGGTGGCCCACCGCTGGCTCCATTCGTCGCACGACCGTCGTCCGCCCGAGCTCGGCCAGCTCGTCCAGCCGAGTTTCGTAGGCCACCACCAGGACCTGGCCGCGGCGTCGGACCAGCCGCTGCAACTGCTCGGCCGACTCGACTCGCCGAACCGGCTCGCCCAAGTAGTAGACAACGGGGTCCAGTCCGCTGTGAGCGCGGTCCATTCGGTAGGCCAACACTTCCGAGCGTCCCAGGACCTCGGCTCGTAACCGCCTTCCGAACACGGCGGCCGAGTAGCGGTGGTCGAGACGAGCCAGCAGGTCGCCGTAGACAACGCCGTGTCCGGCCAGGAAGAACAAGAGCAGCGCCGTGCCTGCGGCGACGGGCCGGCGTTTCCACAAGAGCCCGGCCACGCAGACGGTGCCCACGACCAGCAGGCTACAAAGCAGCGTGAGCGAACCAGCGGCGTACGGCCAGCGAGAGGTGGTCTTCCACCAAACGACCGGCGCGGCAACGACGGCCGCCGCAACCAACAGCCCCGCGTCTCGACCGCGAAGAAACACGCGGCCCCGGTCGGCCAGGTCGGCCAACTGCACGAAGCCCTGAGCGGCGAGCAGCGTCACGACGGGCAAGGTCGCCAAAAGGTAGTTGGCGTGTTTGTCCGACGAGGCGGTGAGGACGGCCAGTTGGGTCAGCAGCCACACCCACAAGAAGCGTTCGCGAGCGTCGTGGCCGAACCACGCTCGACGCCAGCTCGGAACGGCCGCCGCCAAGGCCAGCGGTGTCCACGGAAGCGCCTGTCCCAACAGCGACGGGCCGTAGAACCACACGGGGTCGCGTCCCATGCTGCCCAGCGCTCGACCCACCGTCTGCTGCCACCAGACGTCCCAGGCCTGTGGACACCGCGCCAACACGGCCAGTGGCCACGCCAACACGGCGGCGGCGAAAACCGCCAGCCCGACCGGGTCGAACAGCCCGCGCAGAGCGGCCCAGCGGCGGGTCAACAGAACGAACAGAAAAGCCGGCGCCAAGACCAAGGCCGGTCCGTAGTGGAACTTGGCCAGCCACGCCAGCGCCAGCAGCGTCCACGCCAGTCGCCAACGTCGTTGGCTGACGGGCTGGCCGTCGGGGCCCGTTAGCTCTTCGGCCAGCAGAAAGGTGGCGGCCGTTGTGAGCAGCGTGAGCAGCATGTCTACTTCGGCTCGACGGCCGTACGTCAGAACCCACACGGACGTCAGTTGAATCAGCGCGGCTCCGAAAGCGGCCCGTCCGAGCACGGGCAGTCGGGGTTGAAGGCGGCTCGGCCCGGTCCGCTCCGTCGCCGTCGACAGCCCGTCCGGCCCGTCGGCCGTGGACGCCTCGCCGTCCAACGGTCGGCCCGCTCCGTACCACCGCGCGGCCCAAAACCCCAGGAGCGCGGCCAGGCCCAACGTGGCCAAAACCGACGGCAGCCGAACGCTCCATTCCGTCACTCCGCCGCTGAGCCAACCGACGGTCGCAGCCACCCAGTAGGCCAGAGGCGGTTTTTCCAGTCGAGGCAAATGGCCGTAGGTGGGCAGGACCCAGTCGCCCGTCTCGAGCATTTCCCGAGCGGGAACGGCCACAAAGACTTCGTGGGAACCAAGCGTGTGAGCGGAGCCGAGGCGGAAGAACAACGTGACGGCCGCGGTCAAGAGCAGCACGGCCCACGGAAGCAAACGGCGGGTCAGCGAGCTGGCCGTCGGCAGACCGTGCGGGCGTGTCGGTCGTGTGGCGTCCGGTGTTTGGAGCGGGTCGCTCGAGTCGTGTGGCGGCTCGGACGGCTCGACGGGGCGGTCGACTCGAAGCCGACGTTCGCCCAGAAGCAAACGGCCCACGGGGCGGTCGGCCCACGGAGTCCCGCCGGAAGTGCGGCCAGAGGTGCTGTGGTCTGGCCCGCGCGGCTCCGCCTCTGCGCCGGCTGGGGTTGCCGACGCTTGGAGAGCACGCGACCAGCCCCGTTGCCCGCTCGGGTCAAACCACCGAAACAGCTTCCCTGCCAGTCGTCTCACTTTCGCGTTTGCCCCGAATTCGGTTGGACGGCCGGCGAGTCGACGGCGGACTGGTTTGGACTGCGCGGGCCGTCCGGTTGAGCGGCCGTCGGTGGTCGAGCTGGTCGAGCCGGTCCGGGAAGGGACGCGAGGCCGAGACGTCAGAGCGACGTCCGAACCGGTCCGGTTGGTCGGTCGGCTCAGCCAGCCGGACGGCCGAACGGTCCGGCTCCGGCTTAGGCCGCTCGTCGGTCTGGCACCGACCACACCGGCCGCTCCCTCGGCTCGTCGAAATTCACCCGTTCGCGAATGGCGTAGGGCCTTCGGCCTTGGCTTTCGTAGTACGTTCGTGTCCCCAGCTCGCCCAGCATGCCCAAAATGACCAGCTGCACTCCCACCAGCACACAAAACACGGCCAGAAGCAACAGCGGGTTGCCGGTCATGTCGACGCCGTGGACCAGTTTCATCCACACGGTGGCGGCCCCGGAGGCACAGCCGACCGCGGTGGCCCCCAGCCCTAAACCGCCGAACAGACGCATGGGACTGGTCAAGTAACGGACCAGGTACTTGACCGTCAGCAGGTCCAACAGCACGCGGACCGTGCGAGACAGTCCGTACTTCGACTGGCCGAAGCGACGAGGGTGGTGGCGCGTGACGACCTCGACACAACGAGCTCCCAGCCAGTGAGCCAGAATGGGAATGAAGCGGTGCATTTCGCCGTAAAGGTGCAGGTCCTCGGCCAGTTCCCGCCGCATGACCTTCAGCGTGCACCCCAAGTCGCGAACGGGAAAGCCTGTGACCTTCGAAATGAGCCAGTTGGCAATTTTGGAGGGCAGTCGTCGTCGCAGGAATTCGTCCTGTCGGTCTCGACGCCAACCGTGAACCAGGTCGTACCCTTCCCGTAATTTGGCGACCATGAAGGGAATGTCCTCCGGGTCGTTTTGCAGGTCGCCGTCCATGGTGACAACGACGTCGCCGGACGCGGCGTGAAGGCCGGCGTCCAGCGCCGCGGTCTGTCCGAAGTTGCGGCGGAAAATGATGAGTTTGACTCGGCGGTCCTCGGCCGCCAGCTCACGCAACCGCTCGGTCGAACCGTCGGTAGAACCGTCGTCGACGAACAGAATTTCGTAGGGCTCGTCGAGCGGCTCCAGCACGGCCTTCAGCGACCGGTACAAAATGGGAATGTTTTCCAGCTCGTTGTAAATGGGAATGACGACCGAAATCATTTTGGTTTTCCAAGTAGCAAGACACCGTCGTCTGCTGACCCGACTGAAATGGCCGCGGC
>CAYSAG010000108.1:0-15151 GCA_964428935.1 uncultured Planctomycetaceae bacterium
TGTGGCAACCAGCAATCAAACCTCCCCCACGGTTTCACGGCCGCGAATGGTAATGAGCGACCGCCACACGACTTTGTCGATGCTGTCGCCGACGAAACGAGCACTGCCGTCGCACAACCCGACGTGGACCCCGCCGGGGTGCCAGCTTCGCGCGGCCACACCGCCTCGTCCGTCGTTGGTCTCGTCACCACACGCGACTTTCGGCTCGCTGTTGTTGGCACAGAAGACCGGAAAGTCGCGGAAGTTGCCCACGGCCGGCACGTTGGGAGTCGCAATTCCGTCTGGCCCGTCGTCCGGTCTGGCGCCCGTGTAGGCACTGAAAATCGCTCCCATGTTCCAGCCCCAGCAGCCACGGCAGTCCCCGTTGTTGGCCCGGGTAATGATCTCCGCAATCGCAATTGTGTTGCTGGTGCCGTCAACAATGTCCCGCAGGCTCGCGCCGTAGCGACGGTTCCCCCGTTCCCGGCTGGAAAACACGCCTCGGTTGGGCGAGCTGGTCCAGCTGGGTGTGCCAGCAAAACCGTTCGGCCCGGTGTTCTCATTGGCCCAACCGCCGCCGTAGTTGCCTCCGTAGTTCCCTTTGTCGTACAGCGAATTCTGGCCCGTGTGGGGGCCTTTGGGCAGACGACCTCCACCCCCATTCCCCACAGTGGGTTGTGTGTTGCCCGAATCGCTCGGGCACTTCATGACCGGCAGCGGAGCCCCGGTCACGCCCGGCTGGTCCGCACTCGGCAGGCTGGAATCCCATTTCTCCCACAGCGGCTGCTGGTCCAAGTAGGGCAGCAGCGAAATGGCCCACGTCGTTCCCCAATTCGGGTGACGGAAATTCCCACGGCACGAGTTGTCGTCGACACACACCGCCCCCAGCGGGAATTGCCTCGCCACGTCGTGGTAGTTGTGCAGCGCCAAAATAATCTGCTTGACGTTGTTCTTGCACTGCGACCGCCTCGCCGCTTCACGGGCCTGCTGCACCGCGGGCAACAGCAAAGCAATCAAAATGGCAATGATGGCAATCACCACCAACAGCTCGATCAGGGTAAACCCCTTCCGCCTTGAACAGAACTTGCGCATGCCACATTCCTCCTCAAAGAGACCCAGAAAGATGCCGGACGGAGTTCGCGCTGAACCCCCTCTACAGAACGGATGGCCCGCAAACGACAACGGCGAAAGGCAATTGTCTGGACGAGAAGTACAGACAAGATCCACAACTGTGGACTTCAGTCTAACCGCGACTCCTTACTCCTGTCAAACCCGTTGCTCTCGAGCCCAACGGTGTCCAGAAAATCGGACGTCTGGGCCAAACGGGACGGCTTTGTGCGTCCGTCGCTTTTTTCGAACGTTCGCGCTGTCAATTGAGGGTCTGAAGCCGCCTCCAAGACCGAAGCCCCAGGACGGCGTCGGGACTTCGCACGTCCCCTGTCCCACCGAAACACCTCCTCCACTCGCTCGTTGGAACTCGGGCCGCTGCTACTAGACACGGGAAGGGACCGACCTTTTCTACAGCTCCCTCGGGTTTGACTCCGCCGGTCAGCCGCGTAACCATGCCTAAAGCCGCACCGGACGGCGTGTAGGACGACGGCCTTCCGGCGACAACCACCCGTGACGCTGACCGCGTCGCCGGCGGTTCGGTTTGCCGAAAAAATCCGTGTGAGCCGGTGTCCGAGCGTCAGCGGCGACCAACCAGACTTGAACCGCCGCCGTGTCGCTCCGGCCCCAAGCTCCCTTCGGCCACTGCGCGACGAATTTCCCCAAAAAATTTTTTCGGAAATCGACCTGCCATGCCCGACACTCGCAAGCACCGCGGCCCGCACCCGGCCGACCGACGGCTCTTCTCCGAAGACACGTGGCCAACGCTGCGCGCAGCCGTTTCGGACCTGTCGTGGCTGTTGACCCGAGGCTACACCGACGTGGCCTCGCTCAAACTCGTCGGCGACCGCTACCGGCTGACCGAGCGTCAGCGCAAGGCCGTTCTGCGTTGTGCGTGCTCCGACCCGGCGCTGCTCGACCGTCTGGCCAGGCAGGCCAAGCTCGAAGAGGTTCGCGGCCAAAGCCTGCTCGTCGACGGCTTCAATGTCTTGACCACGGTCGAAGCGGCGCTGGCAGGCGGCGTCGTCCTGTTGGCTCGAGACGGCTGTTACCGCGACCTGGCGAGCATGCACGGCAGCTACCGAAAGGTGGAGGAAACGGAGCCGGCGGTCGAGGCCATTGGCCGTGTGCTGGAAAGGCTGGGTGTGTCCGACGTCACCTGGCTGCTGGACCGTCCCGTCTCGAACAGTGGCCGGCTGAGCGTTCTCGTTCGACAACTGGCTCGCAGCCGCAACTGGCCTTGGCAGGTGGAGCTGGTCGACAACCCGGACCCCCTGCTGACAGAAAGCCAGGCCGTCGTGGCCTCAGCCGACAGCGCCGTTCTGGACCGGTGCGGGCTGTGGTTGAACTTGGCACGGGAGGTGGTGAGGGCCGAGGTTCCGGAAGCCGTGGTGGTGGACCTGTGCGTGCGGTGAGAAGGCGGGGCGTCGGTACCGGCCTTCGCGCCGCGGCGAACTGTTCTCGTTCCGAGCGGCGGGGTTCTTTACACTCGACCGCGCCGCTGCCTACACTCACAACACGTCTGGTCGGTCCCAGCGACCGGCAGGCTGTTCTGTCGAGCCCGTGCCGTCGGCGGTCGGACGCTTTGACGTCCGTGTCGACCGACCGGTGTCGAGAAGCCGCACGAAAGGACCAGAAACCGAAGCGGAAGGAGGAGCGGAAAGGTGTACCCGTTCTGGGACGTCCTCATTGAACCGGTGCTTCGACGGCTGAAGCCAAAAGTCGTCGTCGAGGTCGGGTCGGAAGCGGCGAACTCGACCATTCACCTGGCCCGGTTTTGCCAGCGTCACGGGGCGGTGTTGCACTCCATCGACCCGGCTCCCAAATTCGACGTCCAGAAATTCACGAACGACTTCCGCGGCCATTTCGTTTTCCACCAGGCCAAGAGTCTGGAGGCTTTGCCGCGAATCGAGACGTACGACGTCGTGCTCATTGACGGCGACCACAACTGGTACACCGTCTTCCACGAGCTGAAGTTGCTGGAGCAGCGACACCGTCAGGGGAACCCGCTCTTTCCGCTGGTCCTGCTGCACGACGTGGGCTGGCCGTACGCTCGTCGCGACCTGTACTACGACCCAGCTTCGATTCCGGAAGAGTTTCGACACCCGTTCGCCCGCCGAGGCATGCACCCGGACCGGCGTGACCTGCTGCCGACGGGAGGCATCAATGCGGGCCTCTGCAACGCGTTGGAAGAAGGCACGCCTCGCAACGGGGTCCTGACGGCCGTCGAAGACTTCCTGGCACAAACACCCATTCCCATGCAGTCGTGGATTCTGCCGGGCTTGAGCGGACTGGGCATTCTAGCTCCCAACCGACTTCTGAAGGAAAACCTTGACCTGGCCGGCTACCTGCAGCAATGGCGTTTGCCGCCGGACGTTCTACGCTACCTGAGTCGCCTGGAAGACTTTCGCATTCGCGGCTTGCTGCGTTTGCAAGAGGCGCAAGCCACGTTGGGACACAAGAACCGCGTGCTGTCGCAACGGGTGTACGAGCTGGAAGAAGCGGTCCGGAAACTGACCGCCCAGCTTCACGCGGCTCAGGCCAAGCTGGCCCAGCACGAGTCGTCGGGCCAGTAGAGGCCCGTGGTTTTGCCGGGGAAAAAACGGAGCTGACCGGGTGAGCGGCGAGCGCGGGGCGGAGCGAGCCGCGGGCGGGCAGGCCGTCGCGGTGAGCGCGGTCTGGCCTTTCCCGTTGACAGACGGTCTGCCTCAGCGGTCAGCCTCTCGGGGCAGCGTCTTCCCTGTCGGCAACGGGTTGTAAACGAGGAGGGCTTGGGCATGAGATTCGGAAACTTCGTTCGTTCGGTCGTTCCGGTTGAAAAAGGTTTGTGGGCGTGCGGGACGGTCGTCGTGCTGCTTTGTGTCTTGTGCGTCTCGGCGACTGGACAGCAGCGGCCAAACCGCCAGCGTCCCTCCGCGGACGACGTGTTTTCCAGACGAGACCGCAACGGCGACGGTTTCTTGACGCGCGACGAGCTGCCGCCGTCCATGGCCGACCGTCTGTTGCGTCGACTCGACGCAAACCACGACGGCAAGATTTCTCGGGAGGAAGACCGGGCTTTCCGGCAGCGTCGGGCGCGGGCGCGTCGACCGCGTCGTTGGGCACGCGTGCCGGAAGGAACGCGAGTCGAGAAGGACCTGGTTTACGCGCGGGTCGGCCGGCGAGAGCTGCACTTGGACCTGTACCTGCCGGAAAAGGCGAAAAGGCCGCTGCCCGTGGTGTGCTGGGTCCACGGGGGAGGCTGGAAAAGCGGGTCGAAGGAAGGCGGTGGTCCGGCCGTCGCGCTGGTGGCTCGTGGCTACGCCGTGGCTTCCATTGAGTACCGGTTGAGTGGCGAGGCCAAGTTCCCGGCCGCAGTGGCCGACTGCAAGGCGGCCATTCGGTGGCTTCGGGCCAACGCCGACAAGTACGGGCTGGACCCGAAGCGGTTCGGCGCGTGGGGCTCGTCCGCCGGCGGACACCTGGTCGCGCTGCTCGGCACCGCCGGCGACGACGTCAAACTGTTCGACCTCCACAAGGAGCACCTGGACCAGTCGGCCGAGGTACAGGCCGTGTGCGACTGGTTCGGACCGACCGACTTCCTGCGAATGAACGACTTCCCCAGTCGAATCGACCACCTGGCTCCCGACTCGCCCGAGTCGCAATTCATTGGTGGACCGGTTCTGGAAAACCGGGACAAGTGCCGGCAAGCCAGTCCGTTGACGTACGTCACACCGGACGACCCGCCTTTCCTAATCATGCACGGTGACAAGGACAACGTGGTCCCGTACAACCAAAGCGAACTGCTGTACGAAGCGTTGAAGAAGGCGGGCGTCGAGGTCACGCTCTACTGCGTCAAAGGCGGCGGCCACGGGTTCGGCGGCGCCGTTCAAGACACACGGGAGAGCCTGATCCAAATGGTGGCCGAGTTTTTCGACAAGCACTTGAAGGGCGAGCCGGGACGCTGAGACGAACGGAGTCCGCTGCGCTCACCCAGCTCGACTGGGAGCACGTCGGCAACCGTGTGTGTGGAGCCGCGCAACCGGCTCGGCCGGCACCTACCGACGCTTTTTCTTCCCTTTGCGTTTTTCCCGCGGCTTCGCCGACGTTTTCGGGAACGGTCGCGGCGCGACGTCGTCCGCGAGCAGCTGGAGGGCCAACGAGTCGCCGTAACGACGAGCGAACTCGGCCAGCAAAGCCCGGTGGCGCAGCAGCTCGTCGCGGTACGAGGGGTCGACGGCCAGGTTCCGCGTCTCGCCCGGGTCGTTCTTCAAGTCGTACAGCGCTTCCCGCAGCCGACCGAACTCGTACACGCAGTACTTGAATCGGTCCGTCCGGACCATTCGTCCCTGCAGTGTGGGGCGGAAGCCGTCGACCACACCCGATTGAACCATGTGGTTCTGCACGACGACGTACGACCGCCACTCAGAAACCGGCTTGCCTTGAACGACCGGCCAAAGGCTCCGACCGGGCAGACGTTTGGGAACGGGCAGGCCGGCCGCGTCCAACAGCGTGGGAAGGAGGTCGACGCCGGTGTTGACCAGCCGGTCGGTCGTGGCTGGCTGCGTGTGGCCTCGCCACGAAAAGACCAGCGGCACTCGAGCCGATTCCTCGTAGAAGACGGTCTTTTGGTTGAAGCGGTGAGCGCCGGCGCAGTCGCCGTGGTCGCTGGTCAGCACAATCAACGTGTCCTTTTCCAAACCGGCGTCGCGCAACGCTCGGACCACTTTTCCGATTTCGCCGTCGACCTTCTCGACCATTCGGTAGTAGCCCCACCGGTGTTTGCGCCAGTCTTCGACCGTGAAGTCGGCTACCGGAAACAGGCCCGTTGGAACCTGGTAGGCTCGCCGCATCAGTGTCATTCCGTCCGGTTCGTTTTCCGGCGGAGCCAGGTTGGAAGGGGCTGGGGGAAGCTGGTCCAGCGGCGGTGGAGTTCCAATTTCGCCACAGGAAAGGTGTTGCTCGCGCCCGGCCAGCCGGCGAGCCCACTCGCAAATGTTGTGCGGGTTCAAGAAGCTGACGACCAACAGAAACGGGCGGTCGTGCTGTCGTTGCAGGAAGCGGACGGCGGCCGCAGCCACTCGAGCGTCGTAGTTGTCTTCGCTGCGACTCCGCAGGATTTCGAAACCGTGAGCTGCCGTGTCTTTCTGTCGAAAGCACAGGTGCCACTTGCCGCTGTAGGCGGTCTCGTACCCCGCGTTGCGAAAGTAGACCCCCATGGGCACAAACACGCTCGGGTCGACGCCGCCGGGCGGGCAGTCGTTCGTCTGAACCCGGGTTTGGTGCGGGTAGAAGCCGGTGAAGAGAGAATGCCGAGCGGGCATGCAAAGGGGGTTCGCGGTGTAGGCCCGCGTGAAGAGAACGCCGTGAGCGGCCAGGTCGTCCATGACGGGCGTGTGAATGAACTGCCGCCCCATTCGACAACTCATGACCTCGGCGAACTGTTGGTCCGTCATGATGAAAACAATGTTCTTGGGCCGTGGCTGCGGTTCGCTCGCCGCACCGGTCGACAGGCACGTCGCCACTGCAACCCAGGCCAACGCTGCCAGTGTGGGAAGCCACAAGTGTTTCATTGGAGCACCTCCCCGCGGTCTTTGTTTCGGTCGTTCTTGTTTTGTGACAGAGCGCGCCCCACGGCGCACCAAACGCGTCACTTCCCGCCGTCGCAGCAGTGCGGGTCCAAGTCGCACAGCCACAACTTCTTCACCAGGTCGAACATTCTTGGGTCGTGCTGCTTCAATTGGTCGCGTGTGAACGGGAAAAAGTCGTTACGGCCAAAAAAAGCTTCCGTCGACTCGGCGAAGTACTCCCGAGCGTTGTTCATTCCGTAGTGCCGTTCCACCCGAAGCGGTCCTGTGCCGACCCAGCGCTGGACCCGCTCGTACTTGCCGCTGGCCCGGGCTTCCTCGAAAGCGGCCAGAACTTGCGGGTTGTCGAACCCGAGCACCTGGTCGTGGTAAGCGTGAGCCAACTCGTGAAGCACGAAAACCGGCATGCGTCGGACTTCTTTTTCGAAAATGTCGACGTTTGTTAGTTCGACACACTTGGCCAAGGCGGGACTGCGGCCGTTCCGTTTCAGCCAGCCCACGTCCGGGTGGTACTCCGCGCGCGGACGTGTCTTCGGGTAGACGGGCGAGACCCAAATGGGAACGGAGCGAAGGAAGGCCACGGCGGGCGCGGGCACCGCCTCGACGGTGCGCCGCAGTTGGTCGCAGAGCAGCCGCAAAGCCTTCTGAGTCGCGTCGGGCTTGTCCCGAAGCAGCTTCTTGCTGACCAGAACCGTCCACCCTTCCACGCTCCGCGGCTCGTAGCCGGGCGTGGGAAACCTCGGGTCCCGCCACGCTCGCATTTTCGACTCCAGCAAAGTCCGCAACCGCGTCTTTGCCGCGCGGTAGGCGGACTGGTCGGCCACGTTGCGGACCTGCGTCGCCCCTTTTCGCAAGTCGTACAGCTCCTCGGCCGTCGGACTTGCCTGCCACTGCTCAAACCGCACGAGGTAAAGAAAGTCGGCCGTCCGAAATGCTCGGACCGCCTGTGTGTCGGACGTCCCTTCCGCGCCGGCAAGCACGAACCGGCGAGTTGGGTCGACCTGGCCCGAGCGGTCAGAGAGAAGGACCGGCAGTAGGCTGCGCCCGGTCATTTCGGCCGGGGGCCTCAAACCGGCGGCCTGCAAGAAAGTCGGAGCCAAGTCGCACAGCGACACGAAGTCTGTGACGACCCGTCCGGCCTTGACCTTGCCTTCCCAGCGAATTGCCAGGGCCACCCGTGGGGCGCTGTTGAACCCGACAGGCCGACCGCGACTCCGCCCACGGCCCGTGCCGCCCGTCAAGACAACCAGCGTGTTGTGCAATTGGCCGGTCTTCTGCAGCCAGTCGAGCAACCGATTCGCGCGGCGGTCCGTGTCGCCAGCCCGGCCGGCCTCGTCGCTTTCCGCGGCCAGGGCGGCCGAGGTGTCGGGCCGCCGAGCGACCGACGCAGCGCGGTCGGCGTTCCGCCCTAGCGTCCTCGTTTGACCCTCGCGACCAGACGGCTGCGTTCCTGTCGAAGCAAACCAGAAGAAACAGAACGGCCGGCCGGCCCGTCGTCTGCGAAAAAACTCTTCCGGCGAGTCAAACTGCGGGTCGAAAAGGACTCGACCGGCACGCCTTGCTCCGCCGACCTGGCCGCGTGCTTGCCCGTCGCCTGTTTGACAGAAACCGACCTCGTAGCCAGCCTGCTGCAGCAAGCGGACCAAACCCGGTCGCCTTTCCGACGACTCACCCGCCCCCCGAGGCTGGCTCACTTGCCAGGGCCACCGACCCGTCACCACGGCCCAACGGTTGACGGTTTCCGACGGCGAACAAGCAAACGCGTTTTCGAAAAACACACCTTCGCGAGCGACGCGAGCGAAGACGGGTCGGCGGCCGCCGTCACACGCCTCTGCCGTCTGCGGCCAAGACCAACTCTCCGTCTGAATGACGAGAATGTTCGGCCGAGGCGAAGGCGAGCGCGCTTCAGCCGCCCACGCACACGCAACGGTGGCGACCAGGAAAGCTGTGAGCAACGCACGCCGCCGCCCGGCTGTCGTCGCACGGTCGTGGACGTGTTCTCTGGGTGTGACTTCGTTTCGGAAACTGGTCATGGAACTTTCGCCCTTCCGACGCGTCGGCCCACCCGCAGCCAGACGCGTGAACAACCGACGGCGACTCGCACCGGACGCTCCTGCCCTGCGTCGTCGCTGTGGAGGTCGGTCGTTCGCGGTCGGAACGCAGCGAGCCGCTCCGCCGTCGGCGAGCAACAAACAAGCCTTCCCGGCGAGCGGGGCCTTCGTGTGCTGCCGGCTCCGCCGGGCGCGGACGTCGCCGCGCGGGCTCCGCCGTGTCCGTCTCAGTCCTCTTTTGCTCGTTTCGGTTCGGTCAGGCGGAGTCCGGTTTCGGCCAAGTCGGCCAGGACTCGCGGACCGCAGCGGTAGTACATGGAGAAACTCTTGCCGTAGCTGCTCCCGCCAGCTGCCAACGGCAAAGCCTCGACCAGCACACGACGGAACCGCTCGTCGCGCGTCCAAAGGTAAGCTCGAGCCACGCCCTCCACCATGAGCGGCGTCGCCCCCGGACGGTACTCCGTCTTCGGACACGACGTGTAACGGAACCCGTGCACTTTGTCGGAGTAGGTCTCGTCCAGCAAGTAGTGGGCTCCCTGAATCAACGCCTGTTTGACGCGTCGGTCGCCCGTAATGTCGTGGTAGTACTTCAGCCCCGACAACAGAATGGCCACCATGAAACCGGCGTTGCCCCGGTGTCGGGGTTCGCACTTGCAGTGGCCCGGAACCATCATTCGAGACCAGCCGCCCTGTTGGAACGGCTTGCGACCTTCGCGCTGGTGAGGCGGCAGCGCACGAGGCAGAACGTCTTGCGTTTCCAGAACGCGCTGCACGACGACCCGAGCGGCATTCAAGTAGTACGGGTCGCCCGTGGCGTTGTAGGCCGCCGCTAGCATGATGAGGTGCCAGCCGGGGACGCGCGTGCTGGAGAAGTCGTACGGACGGCCCAGCTCCTTGTGCACGAAAAAGTCCGCCACAGCACGAGCCGTTTCGAGCGAACGCGGGTCACCGGTCAGAAAGTAGTAGTCCAAGTGCCCTTCCACCCACGCGTGGCTCACAGTAAAGCCCGCTCGCGGAAACCCCAGCGTTCCCGGAACGCTCTTCTTGTAGTAGCCGCCGACGTGACACATTTGGTGGACGTAGACCGCTCCCATCTGTCGCCGGTCGTTCGACCAATGGACCGTGTCCACGTCTCGGTTGTGCAGCTCGGCCGCCTCGCCCAAGAAGAACGCCAGCGGGTCTCCCGACCGCACGTACTGAAGCAGCAGCGCGTGCTGCGTGTCGTACTCAATGTTGCCCCAGTTCGACCCGCGTTCGCCGTACCAGTCGCCGTAGTTGAGCATTCCGTAGTCGCGTTGCCGCTCCCGTCGCTGCACGTACCGGTTCAGGTTCTCGTCAATGGCCTGTTCGTACAGCGGAAAGCGACTGGGGTCCCGTGGCGCCAAGTCGTAGAAAGCCTTGCTGTCGGCGTACCACTGAGCCGGAGCGGTTGCCAGCAAAGGTTGCTGAAACAACCGGCACACCGCCTCCCGTCGCTCCCGCGGCTCAAAGCACAGCAACAGCTCGTGCGTCTTGCTGACCCCCGTCTTGAAGCGGTAGTGGCCGTCCAACAAGTAGTAGAACAGGTGGTGCCCTTCTTTCTCGAACGGGAACTGGTCGTAGAAGCCCTTGTCGAAGTCGGGGCACAGTTCAACGACCAGCTCGTCGCGGTCCAGCCGGAACCCTTTCGGGTAGTTTTGCCAGAAGTCGCGCAGAGCGACGGCCGGCCCGTCGCTGCTGTCGGGCCAAGCCGAACCGACCAGGCGCCGGGTCGAGACGCCGTCCTTCCCTCTCCCCTCGACCACGCACTCCCGGTCGGTTCGTTGCCAGACGTGTTGAGTCTGTTGGTCCAGCACGAGCGGCTCACCGCCCGCCGTCGCCACGAGCCATTTCCGGCCGCTCCGCCGCAGCGGCACGTGGAATTGAACCGACTCCACGTCCGTGAACTCGGCTCGCGGATTCGTGAACACCAGCGTGTGTCGAATTCGGACGAAGGCCGAGCCGGCGAACGCTTCGACGCGCTTTTCGATTTGGAACAGCGGCCGGCCGTCGGCGTCGCGCAGGGGCGTCACCGTTCGGACGACCGCCCGCACCGGCCCGCTTTCTTCAACTGTCACTTCGGCCGCCTCGTGCGCTGTGTCGTACAACTGGCCGGCCGCGTCGCGCACGGTCGTGCGGCAAGGCCCGTCGCTGGCCAAGCTGTGCTGACTGCTGGTCCGGAAATCGACCAGGTTGCCGTGCCGGTCGACGCGGAACGACAGTCGGCCCGTGTCGACCCGGACACCCTCGGCCGTCTGTTCCACGCGGAGCGGCGTTTCGTTTGCCGTCGGCTGAACCGAACGTCCGAACTGCAGCCGGTACGTCGCCGTCCTTCCCGCTTCGACGTCGCACAGAAAGCTGACCAGCAACCACTTGACGCTGCCGTCCGGCCAGCGTCCCGTCACTTTGACTTGCAAGGGCACGGGGCGGTCGTCCGGGTCGAGCAGCCGGACGTGGTCCGCGTCGGCCAGCTTCCCCTGAGGCACGGGCACGCCGCTGGTCACGGGCCAGTTCACCGCGTCGACCGAAAGGGTGTTTGCGACGGTCAAGGGAACCGACGTCGTCTGCTCCTGTGTCGGCGGAGGACTCGGCGGGTCGGCGCGAAAGACAAAGTCGTCGCTGGTGTAGGTCGAGCCGTCTCGGCGCGTGCCCACAGCTCGACCGTGGTACGTGCGACCGGGCTTCAGCCCGTCCAGCACGACCCGGTGGACCAGGCAGGGCTCTTCCTGCCGCACTTCCTGTCCGTAGCGGGTGTCGGTGCCCCATTGGAACCGAGTCGGACAGGGCCACGTGGTCGTCCACGAAACGACGACCCGCCCCGGTTGGTCCACAAAGGTCGCGGCGGTGAGGTTCTCGACGGCGTACTCGACTTGCCGAGCCGCCGGCCGCTCCTTCAGGAAAACAATGTTGCAAATTCCGTGCTTCCCGCTTCGGCCGACCGCCTGCAGCTCAACCTTCTCTCCCCCGCGAAACGCAAACGGTTTCTCGCTGCAAAACAGCCACGTTGTGTTGTTGTCGTTGTTGGCCACAGCCACGCCCTGCAACTGGCCGTCGACCAGCAGAGCCACTTTGTCTTGGTTGGCGTCGTCGTACAGCATGAAGCCCACGTAGTAGGTGCCTTTGGGAGCCGTCGTCCAGGCCCGAGCGTCCGGGCGCTGGCGTTTCAGGTTCAGCCAACGACGCACGCAAGACAGGTCGACGACGAACCCGTCCCGTTTCAGTTGGTCGCACGGAACGACCACGTTCTGCTCGTCCCGCTCCACCCGCAGCAGCTCCCGGTGACCGAAAGTGGCGACCATTCGGAAATTCTTCGTGTAGTCGGACGGACGAAGAATTTTGGGCCGACGCGACAGCCGAACGCCCGACACCAGAACTTTGGCTGTGCCGTCGGTCATGGCTGCCTTTTTGGTTTTCGGGTCCGGCAAAGTGTGACACAGGACGTACAGTCCGTAGCGCAGGCTTCCGGCCCGGTGCGACAGCGGTAGGTCGGCCGTCAGCAAGACGCAGTTGCCCACGACCGCGTAAGTCGGAACCGGGCCGGTGTCGGTGGAGCCGTCTGGCAGGTAGTGGGTGGAGCTGGCGCGCCCGCCAATGACGCTGAGCATGTAGTCGGTGCCGGTCACCGGCGAGCCCTTGCTGCCCTTGCGACCCGTCGTCGGGTCCGCGTCCGCGTCGACGTACAAGTGGAGCACGGTGTTGGCCAGCTTGGGCGGCGCAGCCAGCGTGACCTTCCACAGGGTCCGGTCGTCGCCCACGTGAGCGCACTCGACCTGGACCACGTCTTTGGTCGGGTCGTAGCCGGCCTGCCGACGGCTTTGCGGTTCCGGACCGTCCCGCAGCACCACCCTCAGACGCTCCGGGTGCCGCGGGTCCGTGCCCAGAACCCGCTCCTGCTGGTCCGGAATTCCGTCGTGGTCTGTGTCCGTCGGCGTCTTGGCGGCCGCAACCGCCAGCGGCAGACTCAGCCCAACTGCCAGCCACAGCCAACTGTTTCGACTCTTCATTGCGCACTCCCCCGTTGCCGGAAAAAAGTCTGCGGTGGGACACGTGGAGGGAACGTACGTCGCTGGTTCCAACTTCGCCGAACGAACGAGGAATTTCAACAGCGCGGACCAGTTTCCGACCAAGGCTGGCGGCGGAGCTTGCTCAGCCGGCCACCGGTGTAGCTGCAGGCGCCGCCGCGGCCCACTACAATGCCAGTCTCTCGACCGGACGGGCGCGAGGTCTCCGGCGGGCAGCGAGCGGGTTCGGGCAGCGGACGGGCGAGGGACCCGTACAGCCGAACCGTCTCCCTCGCCAGCGGCCCCCGGGGGAGCTCAAAAATCAAGCCCGCACTCTGTCAACCCTGAACACTCGCCGCGAATGGGAAACTTCGCTCCAGGCAGCTCGCAAACCGTGAACCTGTCGCCGACCGAAAAAACAGCGAAAGCAGGCAAGCCGGCCGCTGCAGGACGTTCCCCGGTGGCCGAGGTGTCGTTGGGCGCCGAGCCGATTGGACTGGGCTCGGCCGCGACCGCTCTCTTTCTGGCAGCCCTGTGGGGCGGGACGCCCGTCGCCGTTAGCTACTCGGTCGACACGCTGCCGCCCGTGGCCACGGCCGCCATTCGCTTTACTCTGGCCAGTCTGTTCATGCTGGTGTGGGCGCGGGTGGAGGGGCTGAGCCTGCGGTTGAGCTCCGAACAGCTTTGGCCCGCTCTGGTCACCGGTTTTCTTCTGTTTGTCCAAATTGGGACGTTCCACGTGGGCGTGCAGCTTTCCAACTCGTCACACGGCTCACTGCTGATTAATTCGTTCGTCATTTGGGTCGCGGCGCTCGGTCACTTCACCACCCAAGACGACCGGCTGGACTGGCAGAAGGCCGTGGGGTTGGTCGTGGCCACGGTGGGAGTGGCCGTGGTGTTGACGACGTCCCGCTCGTACGGCCACACCGAGCCAACGGTCTTCCCGTCGCGTCACCAGGACCTTCCGTCCTTGGTCGGCGACCTGGTGCTGCTTTTCAGCTCGGTCGTGCTGGCCGTGAAGATTGTTTACACCAAGTTCGCGCTGCGAGTGATTGAACCCACGAAGCTCCTTTTCTGGCACGACGTGGTGGGCACGGTGTTGTTGGCCGGGTGGAGCTGGGCGTTCGAGCCGCTGAACGTGGGCGGCTTCACGACGCCAGCCGTGCTGGGTCTGCTGTACCAGGGACTGGTCATCGCCGGGTTCTGTTTCGCGGTGCACACGAAGCTGTTGGAGCGTCACCGAGCGTCTCAACTGAGCGCCTTTTCCTTTGCAACGCCGCTGTTCGGAGTGCTGGCGGCGTGGCTGTTCCGCGGAGACCCCGTTTCGTCGTGGCTGTGGCTTTCAGCCGCGTGCGTGGCAGCCGGAATTGTGCTGGTCAACCGAAGCAATGACCGTCTGCAACCGGCTCCGCAGCCGAGCGGCTCGTAGCGACCAGCCCCAGTGCAGGCTCTCGCGCCCGCCCGGCCGTCGCCGTTCCCCAAAAACGGGGCTGTGGCAGCGAAAAAGAGCAAGCGAACAGAAAGGAGTGGCCGTGACCGAGCCCTACCGAATTCGGCTGCGTGGCCCGTGGAAGTACGAGTGGCTGGAGCCGAAAGACCGTCCCGAGGGCAGTGGTACCGTGCAAATGCCGGCCCGTTGGGAAGAGCTTTTCGGCAAAAGGGCCGGACGCGTTCGCTTCCAGCGCCGGTTCGGTCGGCCGACGAATCTGGAGCCGTCGGAGCGGGTGTTTGTTGTGTTTGAAGGCGTCGGCGGCAACGCCACCGTTTGGCTGAACGGTCAGCCGCTGGGCCAGTTAAAAGGCCCGCGCGGCGCGTTCGACGTCACCGAGCTTCTGCGGCCGAGCAACCAGTTGGTGGTCGAGGTCGAGTACGCTCCCGATCGCTGGCCCGACACGCCGGGCGGACTCTGGGGACTGGTCCTCATTGAAATTCGCCAAAGCTCAGACCACCGCTCGGCTCCGTCGCCGAAGTGAGAGAATGCCTCGGCACGACAGCAGCCAGCCCCGCGGTCAACGAAGGACAGCGCCTCACTCCTTGGGTACGCCTTTCCTCCTGCCCCTCCGTTCCGTGGCCGAGGACGGGAATTCCGGATCGCCTCTCTTCAATCAGCTTGCTCATCGCTCCCACCGGCTTAGTCGGTTTGCATTTCCATGTAGCACGTCTGTATCCTATCCATGCTCGGGGCATCCGGCCACGACAGCGGAGACCACCACGCGACGGGACCATGATCGGCGACCTGGCAAGACTTCTGACAGCTCATCGTTTCCGTCGTCTGTTTGTCGATGTCTTGGGCTGGGACTGTGGCTTTGGGACCATCGAAGTCTCAGCGGCCGACCGTCGATTCAGCTTTCAGCGAATTGCTCAAAAAAGGGTTCATCACATAATTGCGCGCTTTGGAAGTTCGTTTCCCGCAAAGACGTTACGGCGA